>NZ_JBFTKI010000009.1:0-134203 GCF_056395875.1 Arthrobacter sp. 05T45
CCGGGCCATCGAGGGCGGGATCGGCCCGTGCCCGTCCAGGACGGCCGGTTCGTCGGTGGCGCCGAGCAGGGCCAGGACCGGGACGGTGACCAGGACCTGCGCCCGCGGGACCGGAACAAGCCCACCCGCCCCCGCACGAGCTTCCGCCCCCGTGCCGGTGCCGTTGCCGCCGTCGTCCGATCCAGCACCCGTGCCGGTGCCGGTGGTGAGGAGCCAGGTGGCGGTGATGTCGGCGCGGAGCTGGGTCAGGGTCCGGGGCTCGTCCGGGCCCTGGAGGGCGCGGGCCGCAGCGGTGGCCCGGTCCCAGATCCCGGCCGCGGTGTCGGCGGGGAAATAGGCCGAGAGCCAGGCCATGCCGTCCCGGTCCGGGGTGTACTCGACCCGCCGGTCCGCGGCGCTCGTGGCGTGGCGTTCCTCGATGCCGGCCGGGTGGTGGCGTTCGCGCCAGGCGCGTGCCTTGGCCCGGAACCGGGACGGAACGAGCTCCCCCGCCGGGCAGCCGCGGGCCGGGTTCGGTGCGGCCGGGTCCAGGAAGTGCGCTTCGAGCCCGGCCGCCCCGGCCGTATCCAGGGACGCGGTTTCGTCCACGAGGATCCGTGCGTGGGCCCAGGAGATCGTGCCGGCCTGCAGGGCGGCCAGGGTCTGCGGCAGCGCCGACATCAGGGCATGGGATTCGGCGAGGAGGGCCGCGGCGGCGCGTTCGCTGACGGTCAGGACACACGCGACCTCGGCCACCACGGCCATCTCCTGTACGGCGCGGTCCCGCGCGGACGGCGCCGGCGGCGCCAGGAACCTGGCTGCCTGCGCGTAGTCGGCGGTCAGCCGCACCCTCAACGCGGCCGTCCGGGCCTCCAGCCGCGCGACCTCGGCAAGTCCGTCCAGGCAACCCTCCGCCAGTTGCCGCAGCGGATCGCCGTCTCCCTGTGGGCAGGCAGCAGGCGCATCGGCATGGTCAGCCCCAGCGGCCGATCCGGCCAAGGCGGCAAGCGCGGCAACCGAGGCGGCGACGGCTTCTATCGCCGCACCGCTCTCCGCGCTCAACGCTGTCCTGCTATCCACACTCAGATCATCTCAGGAGGCACCGACAGAAATAGCGACATAGGCTGTCCTCGAGCGTGAGCATTGAGCCGAGGGACATCCCGCGACACCGGAGAGCGCTGAACGCGGGAGCTGGAATCCTTAGCAGCCGGTCAGGTGCCGCTTGGGCCTGTCCTGACGGTAGAGGTAGCGGCCGGCTTCACGGAAGCCGGCGCGGGCGTACAGCTCACGGGCACCGGCGTTGGAGGCCATGACCAGCAGCCAGTATCCCGCCAGGCCGCGGGCCCCGCCCTCGTGCAGCAGCGCCCGGACCACCCGGCCGCCATAGCCCCGACGCCGTGCATCCGGACGCGTTGCCATGCAGTACAGCCCGCCCCACCCAGGCCCGGACGGGCCTGTGTTGGGCAAGGCGAGGCGTGCGACGGCGGCCGGCGCGCCGCCGTCGTCCCGCACCAGAGCGTACAGCGAGGGGCACCCTTCGAGAATGCCGCGGGCCACGGCGAGCTCGTCCGCTCCCCCGCGGCCGTCGACGCTCCACCACAGCTCCAGCCATTCCGCCGACGGCCCGGCCGAAATTTCCACGGCAGGTTCGGGGGCGCCGGGCCCGACGCCGGACTCCACGCCGGACTCAGCACCGGGAACATGGACCAGCACCAAGGTTTCGGACTGCCGGGTGAACCCTTCGGCGTCGAGCACCGCGTTGAGCGCCGCGTGGCGTGGGCCGTCAAAAATTTGGAGGATGAGCGGAAGCCGCCGGCTGCGGTACCAAAGCCGGGCGTCACGGACTGCGGCGAGCTGCCGGTGCGGATCCTCGCCGGGATCCCTCGGCCAGACCGAGTTCGCCCGCTGGGTCACCCCTGACGCCGCCCGCAGCACCCACCCGCCGGATTCCTCGCGCTCCGCGGCAGGCCACGCTGCATCCATCAGCGTCTCCAGCCCGGGGATGGATCCAGGAATCATCCCGGGGCGCGGGTCCAGGTTCATCGGGCTACTCCGTCCGGGACGAATGCGGGCAACTAATGACAGACGGCAGGGACTCCCCGGTTGCCCGGGGAGCCCCTGCCGCTGAAGCTCGAAGGCTAGTCCCTGCCGTCCTCAGGCTTCTTGGGCTGCGGCTTGAAGTCGACGCCGGCTTCCTTGCGCTGCTGCGCCGTGATGGGAGCGGGAGCCTGGGTCAGCGGGTCGAAGCCGCCGCCGGACTTCGGGAACGCGATGACGTCGCGGATGGACTCCACACCGGCCAACAGGGCAACCACGCGGTCCCAGCCGAAGGCGATGCCGCCGTGCGGAGGGGCTCCGAACTTGAAGCCCTCCAGCAGGAAGCCGAACTTGGTCTGGGCGTCTTCCTTGTCCAGGCCCATGAGCTCGAAGACGCGTTCCTGGACGTCGCGCTCGTGGATACGGATCGAGCCGCCGCCAATTTCGTTGCCGTTGCAGACGATGTCGTAGGCGTAGGACAGCGCCGATTCGGGATCGGCGTCGAAGGAGTCCATGAACTCGGGCTTGGGCGAGGTGAAGGCGTGGTGGACGGCGGTCCACTTGCCTGCGCCGACGGCGACGTCGCCGGAGGCGACCGCAGCGGCGGCCGGCTCGAACATCGGTGCGTCCACGACCCAGCAGAAGGCCCAGTCAGCAGGGTTGATGAGCCCGGTGCGGTGGCCGATCTCGACGCGGGCAGCGCCGAGGAGCGCGCGGGACGGTGTCTTCTCGCCGGCTGCGAAGAAGATGCAGTCACCGGGCTTGGCGCCGACGGCGTCGGCGAGACCCGCCCGCTCGGTCTCGGTGAGGTTCTTGGCGACGGGACCGGCGAGTTCGCCATCCTCCTTGTACAGGACGTACGCCAGGCCCTTGGCGCCGCGCTGCTTGGCCCACTCCTGCCAGGCGTCGAGGGCCCGGCGGGCCTGGGAGGCGCCGCCGGGCATGACGACGGCGCCGACGTAGGGCGCCTTGAAGACACCAAAGTTGGTTTCCTTGAAGAATTCGGTCAGCTCGGTGAGTTCCTGGCCGAAGCGCAGGTCCGGCTTGTCCGAGCCGTAGCGGGCCATGGCGTCGTGGTAGGTGATGCGCTGGATCGGCGTCGGGATCTCGACGTCGATCAGCTTCCACAGGGCCTTGACGATGTTCTCGCCCAGACGGATGATGTCGTCCTGCTCCACGAAGCTGGCCTCGATGTCCAGCTGGGTGAATTCCGGCTGGCGGTCCGCTCGGAAGTCTTCATCGCGGTAGCAACGGGCGATCTGGTAGTACTTTTCGAAGCCGCCCACCTGAAGGAGCTGCTTGAACAGCTGCGGGGACTGCGGCAGCGCGTACCAGGAACCCGGCGCGAGGCGGGCGGGAACCACAAAGTCGCGGGCGCCTTCCGGCGTCGAACGGGTCAGCGTGGGGGTTTCGATCTCCACGTAGCCGTCCTGGTGGAGCAGTTCGCGGGCCACCCGGTTGGCTTCCGAACGCAGGCGCAGGTTACGGGCGGGGCCGGGGCGGCGCAGGTCCAGGTAGCGGTGCTTCAGGCGTGCTTCCTCGCCCACCTCAACGTGTTCGTCGATCTGGAACGGCAGCGGATCCGAGGTGTTGAGGATCGTGACCTTCTCGGCCATGACCTCGATCTCGCCGGTGGGAAGCGCCGGGTTCTCGTTGCCGTCGGGACGCTGGGAGACGGTGCCGACGATCTGCAGCACATACTCGTTGCGCAGTCCGTGGAAGACCTCTTCTTCACGGACCACAACCTGGGCGACGCCGGACGCGTCGCGCAGGTCAACGAATGCGACACCACCGTGGTCACGACGCCGGCCGACCCAGCCGGCGAGGGTTACGGTTTGTCCAATGTGCTCGGAGCGAAGTGATCCGAGGTCATGTGTGCGCAGCACAGCACGCCTTTCTGAAGAAGACAGAGGGAAAATCAAAAGCGATAACAAAACAATGACGTTCTAATATGATCGCTACGGGAACGATCCCGTTCGAGTTTACCCGTTGGAAAGGCCCCTTTTGCCATGGCAACCCGGCGCAACGGAACCCAGCCCGGTGACCAGCCCCTCGGTCAGCACCGCGCTCAGCCCGGCGGCCGGCCTGGTCCGCAGCGGCCACCCCAGCGGCTGCAGCGCCGCCTCGGCGTGTTCGATTCCACGGCAATCGGCCTGGGTTCGATGCTGGGCGCCGGCGTGTTCGTCGTGTTCTCCCCCGCCGCAGCCCTGGCCGGGCCGCTGCTGACACTTGCCGTGGCCGTGGCCGGCGTCATCGCCTACTGCAATGCCGTCGCGTCGGCGCAGTTGGCGGCGAGGTACCCCGACAGCGGGGGAACTTACGTGTACGGGCGCCGGCAGCTCGGCCAGTGGCCGGGCTTCATTGCGGGCTGGGGTTTCATTACGGGTAAGACGGCGTCCTGCGCGGCGATGGCGCTGACGTTCGGGCACTACGTGGCGCCGGCCTATGCCACGCCGCTGGCGGTCGCCGGCGTCGTCGTCCTCACGGGAGTTAATCTGCTCGGCATCACGCGGACCGCACTGCTGACCAGGATCCTGCTGGCCGTCGTGTTGGCCACGCTCGTCTTCGTCGCCGTGGCCTCCCTGCTCGGTCCGCACCCGGCGGGCGCCCCCGCGGTGTCGGCGGCGCCGGCCTATCCCGCGCCGCCCTCCGGCGGCTGGGGCGTCCTTCCCGCGGCGGGGCTGATGTTCTTCGCCTTCGCGGGTTATGCGCGGATCGCCACCCTCGGCGAGGAGGTCAAGGATCCCGCCCGTACCATCCCGCGGGCCATCCTGGCCGCACTGGCCGGGGCCTTCGTGATCTACCTTGGCCTGGCCGCGCTGCTGCAGTGGCACCTGCCCCCGCAGCAGCTGGCGGGTTCGACGGCGCCGCTGCTGGACGCGGTGGCGGTCTCCCGCCTCGGCGCCGGCGTCCCGTTCGTCCAGGCCGGAGCGGCGGCGGCCTGCCTCGGCGCGCTGCTGGCCCTGATCACCGGGGTCGGCCGGACCACGTTGGCGATGGCGCGGGAACGGGACCTGCCCGCCCCGCTGGCCAGGGTGGGCCGCGCCCGCACCGTCCCGTTAACCGCGGAACTGGCCGTCGCCGCCGCCGTCGTGGTCCTGCTGCTGAGCACCGACGTGATGACCGTGGTCGGCTTTTCCAGCTTCGGCGTGCTGGTCTATTACGCCGTGACCAACGCCGCGGCTTTCACGCTGGCCGGCCGCCCCTGGCATGCGCCGCGCTGGCTCAATGTGCTGGGTTTCCTCGGCTGCCTGGTCCTGGCCGTCACCCTGCCGCCGGCCTCCGTGCTGTTCATGGCGGCGGTGCTGGCGGCAGGGGTGGCCGGGCGGTTCCTCGTCCTGCTGGTGCGCAGGACGCGGGACACTAACGGGCCTGCCCGGAAGTCCTAGCCCGCGGCGATTACGCGCACGTGCAGGTCCTCCTCGGAGGGCGTCCACGAGTCCGGGTCGGCGTCGTACTGCTCGCCCGTGCGGATGTCTTTGACCTGGTGCTTGCCGTCGTCGTCAGTGAACCAGACAAACGGAATGCCGCGACGGTCGGCGAACTTGATCTGCTTGCCGAACTTCTCGGCCTTCGCGGCGACCTCCGTGGCGATGCCCCGGCTGCGCAGCTGCGCGGCGACATCCTGTGCGGCGGCCCAGCTGTCGTCGTTGTTGAGCGTCACCAGCACGGCGGTCGGCACGGAGCGGGTGGCTTTGGCCAGGTCCTGGCTCAGGATCCGCGACACCAGCCGGGTCACGCCGATCGAGAGGCCGACGCCGGGGAACTTGCGGTTGCCCTTGCTCGCCAGGGCGTCGTAGCGGCCGCCGGAGCAGATCGAGCCCAGCTGCTCGTGCCCCACCAGGACGGTTTCCACAACGGTGCCGGTGTAGTAATCGAGGCCGCGGGCGATGCTGAGATCGGCGACGACCCGTCCCGGCGCGTGCTGGACGGCGGCCGCAATGACCTGCTCCAGCTCGTTCAGGCCTTCCTCCAACAGCTCGTTGGTGACGCCGAGCGCCCGGACCTGCTCCACAAAGGACGTGTCCGTGGTGCGGATGCCCGCGAGCTTCAGGGCAGCCTGCGCCTGATCGTCAGTGGCGCCGAGTTCCTCCTTGAGCAACTCGGCCACCTTCGCCGGCCCGACCTTCTCGAGTTTGTCGATGCTGCGCAGGACGCCCGCGGTGTCCGTGAGGCCGATCCCGGTGTAGAAGCCCTCGGCCAGCTTGCGGTTGTTGATCCGCAGCAGGAAGTCGGGGATGGGCAGCGCGTTGAGCGCCTCGGCAATCACCAGCGCGATTTCAACGTCGTACCGGAACGGCAGTTCGCCGTCGCCGACGACGTCGATGTCCGCCTGGGTGAACTCGCGGGCCCGTCCCTCCTGGGGACGTTCGCCGCGCCAGACCTTCTGGATCTGGTAACGGCGGAACGGGAACGCCAGGTAGCCGGCGTTTTCCACGACATACCGGGCGAAGGGCACGGTGAGGTCGAAGTGCAGGGCAAGGGCATGCGGGTCAACCTTGGCCGCGGAGTCCTCATCGTCCTGGAGCCGGCTCAGGCCGTAGACCTCTTTATCGATTTCCCCCTTGCGCAGCAACTGGCCCACCGTCTCCACGGCGCGGGTCTCGATCGAGGAGAAACCATGGAGCTCGAAGGTCCGGCGCAGCGTGTCCAGCACATGGAGTTCCACCAGCCGCTCCTCGGGAAGCCACTCGGGGAATCCTGACAGGGAGGCTGTGCGTGCCATGGTGAAATTTTCTCCTCTGGTTACCACTGCGGTATCGCGTTGCTACTGCAGTATCTTCGGGCGCGGGCGTCAGGCGGCATTCTCTCTGTCGAAACGTAACGAAGATAAGCGGCAGACCGGCCAGTCGTGCATAAACTGTGTGCGGCAGTCAGTTTATGCGTTCGGCGCCCGCTTCTTCCAACGGAGCCGGACCCTGCGGGACTGCCGGCAGCTTGCTGCTGCTACCGCGACGGCGCCTACGGCCCCGTCATGGTGGCGGCCATACAACCAGGAGGACCTTTGGCGGCCAGTTCACGCAGCGCACGCGAGGCGAAGCGGCGCGTCCAGCAGATGGAGGCCAGGCGCGGCCTGCGCCGGGACCAGGACAAGCGCCGCAAGCGCGACAACGTCTTCGCCATCAGCGCCGGCACGGCCGCAATTGGCCTGGCCTTGGTGCTTCAGCTGACCGCCTTCGCCTCAAACCCAACCGAAGAGGAATTCGCGGCCGCGCAGGAGGGACTGAACAGCCCGTCGGCGTCCGCCTCACCCACAGCGGCCCCGACGAACGGTGCGAACATCCCCAAGCCGGAGACTGCCGCGGGCAAGACGTTCACGGGCGAGCTCAAGCTGAACCGCGGCACGCTCGGCGTCGAACTCGACGGCACGAAGGCCCCCCAGGCCGCGGCGGTCTTCAAATCCCTTGCCGACCAAAAGTTCTACGACGGCGTCAGCTGCCACCGGCTGACGACGGCGGAGAACTTCGGCGTACTCCAGTGCGGTTCCAAGGCAGGTGACGGCAGCAGCGATCCGAGCTACACCTGGGGCCCGCTGGAAAACACCCCGACGGACAACAAGTACCCCGCCGGAACCATCGCAGTGGCCCGGACCGGCGGGAACGCCAACGGTAACGGCACCCAATTCTTCATTGTGTACAAGGACACCGTCATTCCAGCGGATGCCGCCGGGGGCTATACGGTGGTGGGCAAGGTGACCTCTGGACTCGACGTGGTGGGCGGTATTGCCGCTGCCGGACTGAAGCCCGGCGACAACGCCACCGACGGCGCACCTGCGGAACCAGTCACGATAGACTCGTTCTCACTGAAGTAACCAGCCGCGGCCCCCAAAGCCCTGGTCCCGGTATTTCCCTCCAAGCGAAAGACTTCTAGCGGTGACAGACAGTCAGAAATCCGACGAAACATTGGCAACAGCAGCTGCCAACGAAACCGAAACCGAGGCGACCCCCGCCGAGAGTGCAGGCGCTGCCGTAGACTCCGACGGCGAGACTGCGGCACCCGAGGCCCCAGCCGCGACCAGCGAGGAACCCGCCGAGGCACCCGCCGAGGCACCCGAGGCCACTGTGCCCGCCGTTCCGGCAGAACCTGCCGARCCCACTGTGCCGCCCGTTCCGGCAGAACCTGCCGAGCCGGCGGAGACGGCCGAGCCTGTTGACCAAGCTGAAGCCACCGCCGCCCCGGTTCCGACGCCGGGTCCCGCGCCGGCCGCGCGTCCCGCGCCGAGCCCGGCAGCGTTTGCCGGCCGGCCGAAGGCCAAGCCGTCCGCGGCCGCACCGGCTCCGGCCCCGGCGGCCGTGTCCTCCGCAGCCTCACTGGCCGAAGCGGCCCGCTGGGGCCGTGTTGAAGGCGACGGCCACGTCTTCCTGACCGTTGACGGCACGGAATACCCCGTAGGCCAGTACCCGGGGGTCAGCGAGGACGAGGCCCTGGGCTACTTCGCCCGGAAGTTCGAGGACGTCGTGGCCCAGATCGTCCTGCTGGAACAGCGGGTGAGCTCTAAGGCGCCCACCGCGGACATGCAGAAGACCGTCACGCACCTGCGCGAGCAGCTCGCCGAGCGGAACATGGTGGGCGACATCCGCTCCGCCGAGACCCGGCTGGACGCTCTGGTGACACAGATCGGCGAGCTGGAAAAGGCTGAGAAGGCCGAGCACGACGCTGTCCGCGCCGCTGAGCTTGCCGCCCGCGAGGCCATCGTGGCCGAGGCCGAGGAAATTGCCGGCCACGATCCCGCGCAGATCCAGTGGAAGACCTCCAGCGCGCGGATGAACGAACTCTTCGAGAGCTGGAAGACCGCCCAGAAGAGCGGCGTCCGGCTCGGCCGCAGCAACGAGGACGCACTGTGGAAGCGGTTCCGCGCCGCCCGCACGGTGTTTGACCGGCACCGCCGCGCGTACTTCTCCCAGCTGGACAGCAACAATTCGGCGGCCAAGGCCGCAAAGGAGAAGCTGATCACCGAGGCCGAGGCCCTTTCTTCCTCGACCGACTGGGGTTTTGCCGCCGGCGAGTACCGCCGCCTGATGGATGAGTGGAAAGCCTCACCCCGCGCCAGCCGCAAGGACGACGACGCGCTGTGGGCCCGCTTCCGCGCCGCCCAGGACGTCTTCTTCACCAACCGCCAGGCAGCCAACGACGAGATCGACCAGGAGTACGGTGCGAACCTGGTAGTAAAGGAAGCGCTCCTGGTGGAAGCCAACGAGCTCCTGCCGATCAAGGATCTCGCGGCAGCCAAGAAGGCGCTGCAGTCCATCCGGGACCGCTGGGAAGAGGCCGGCAAGGTGCCGCGCGCCGACATGGGCCGCATCGAAGCCGGTCTGCGGAAGGTGGAGGACGCTGTCCGCCACGCCGAGGACGAAAACTGGAAGCGTTCCAACCCGGAGACGAAGGCGCGCACCAACAGCGCCCTCACCCAGCTCGAGGCCGCTATTGCCGGCCTCAAGGAAGATCTGGCCAAGGCGGAGAAGGCCGGCGACGAGCGCAAGATCAAGGCCGCCCGGGAAGCCCTCGAGGCACGCCAGGCCTGGCTGGAGCAGCTTGAACGCTCAGCGAGCGAACTCTCCTAGGCACACGGCACCCCGGTACGAAGTACACCAGCAGGTCAGTCCAGGCCCCGTTTCGGTTATCCACATGACCGGTACGGGGCCTGTTCTATGTCCGGGGAACCGGGAACGATGGCGGAATGGTAATCATGCCCCGCGCTCCCACCGCTCCGCCGGTTCCGGGACGGCATGCCCTGGTGCCGGGAGCTCCGGTGCCGGGGACTCCAAGTCCACGTCCGGGGCCGGAACACTGCGAGCTCTACTCCCCCGGCGCGCTGTTCTCCTGGCCGGAGCTGCAGGCCATGGCCGCCGACGGCGTGCTGACGCAGCTGTATCAGCGCGGCTACCTGCCGCCCGGATCCCATGCCAGTCCCCAGCTTCGCGCGCGGGCCGCGGCCCTGGTAGTGGCGCCGGCGATCCGGCAGCGGGTCGTGGCTGGCCGGATGACCGCGGCATGGATCTATGGGTGTGCCACGGAACCGGACCGCCTGGCGCTGCTGGTTGACGCCAACCGGCGGATTTCCAGTCTGCGGTCCGTGCGCGGCTGCACCTTCCACGAAGTTCGGCTGGGGCCGTTCGACGTCGTGAGCATGGGAGGCCTGATGGTGTCCAGCCCGCTGCGCACGGCGGTGGACGTGGCGATGCACGTGGACGCGGAGCGGGCCGTGCCGGCCCTCAGGGCGCTGTTGGCTCGTGCCGAGCTGGGCGTCCGCCTGCGGCTGCTCAGGCTCGCCGTGGAGGCGAGTCCGCGCGTTCCGCATAAGCGGGCGGCCCTGGCGAAGCTCGCCGCCCTCGCGGCAGAGCCGGAGGCGCCAGAAGATCCCGTCCAGTAAGCCTGGACCGAGGCCTGAACTGCCGGGTCAGCTGCGGCGGCGGTTTCCGGTGGTGCGGTACACGTCGAAGACGCCGTCGATCCTGCGGACCGCGCTGAGCACGTGGCTAAGGTACTTCGGGTCGCCCATCTCGAAGGCAAACTTGGAGATTGCCACCCGGTCCGTGGACGTGTGCACGCTCGCCGCCAGGATGTTGACGTGGTTTTCCGAGAGCACCCGGGTGACGTCGGAGAGCAACGATTTGCGGTCCAGCGCCTCGACCTGGATCTCCACCAGGAACACGCTGGACTGTGTGGGGGCCCAGTCCACCTCCACGATCCTGTCCGGCTGGTCCATCAGGCCGCTCACGTTGGTGCAGTCGGTCCGGTGCACGGAGACCCCGGAGCCACGGGTGACGAAGCCCAGGATCGGATCCGGCGGGACCGGCGTGCAGCACCGGGCGAGCTTGACCCAGACGTCGTCCACGCCGCGGACAACGACGCCGGAATCGGAGAACCGGGCCTTGCTGACCTGGGTGGGGATGGAGACCTCGGTGAGGGCATCGTCCGGGTGCTCATTCCCGCCCAGGCTCTCCACCAGGCGTTCCATCACGGACTGGGCGGAGGTATGGCCGTCGCCCACGCCGGCGTAGAGCCCGGAGATGTCAGCGTATTTGAAGTCCTCTGCGATCGCAGCGAGGGCGTCGTGGGTCATGAGCCGCTGCAGTGGAAGGTTTTGCTTCCGCATCGCTTTGGTCAGGAGGTCCTTGCCGCGGTCAATCGCTTCCTCGCGGCGTTCCTTGCTGAACCATTGCCTGATCTTGTTCCGGGCCCGGGCACTCTTGACGAAGTGCTGCCAGTCCTGGCTGGGGCCGGCGCCTTCGGCCTTCGAGGTGAAGATCTCGACCCAGTCGCCGTGGTTCAGTTCGCTGTTGAGCGGAACGAGCTTGCCGTTGACGCGTGCGCCGATAGTCCGGTGGCCCACCTCGGTGTGCACGGCGTACGCGAAGTCGACGGGCGTGGACCCGGCGGGGAGTGCCATGACCTCGCCCTTGGGGGTGAAGACGAACACTTCCCGGGCGTTGATTTCAAAGCGCAGGGAGTCAAGGAATTCGCCGGGGTCCGACGTTTCCTGCTGCCAGTCCACGAGGGAACGCAGCCAGCCCATGTCGCCGTCGCGCGGGCTGCCGGGGCCGGCCGCCGTCCGGTTCGGCTGGTCCTTGTACTTCCAGTGCGCGGCGACGCCGTACTCGGCCCGCCGGTGCATCTCGTGGGTGCGGATCTGGATTTCCACCGGCTTGCCGCCGGGACCGATCACCGTGGTGTGCAGCGACTGGTACATGTTGAACTTGGGCATCGCGATGTAGTCCTTGAACCGCCCGGGCAGGGGGTTCCAGCGCGAGTGCATCGCGCCCAGGGCCGCGTAACAGTCCCGGACAGAATCGACCAGGACGCGCACGCCCATGAGGTCGTTGATGTCGTCGAAGTCTTTGTCGCGGACGATCATCTTCTGATAGATCGAGTAGTAGTGCTTTGGCCGCCCGGTGATCGTGGCCTTGATCTTCGCGGCCCTGAGGTCCTCGGTGATTTGGTTGCGGATGACCGCCAGGTTCTTTTCGCGTTCCGGGGTCCGGTCCCCCACCATGCGCACGATTTCCTCGTACACCTTGGGATAGAGGGCAGCGAAGGACAGATCCTCCAGCTCCCACTTGATGGTGTTCATGCCAAGCCGGTGGGCCAGCGGCGCGAAGATTTCCAGCGTTTCCCGGGCCTTGCGGGCCGAGGACTCAGCCGAGACAAAACGCCACGTGCGGGCATTGTGGAGCCGGTCGGCGAGTTTGATCATCAGGACGCGGATGTCCTTGGCCATCGCGACGACCATCTTGCGCACGGTCTCGGACTGGGCCGCCTCACCGAAGCTGACCTTGTCCAGCTTCGTGACGCCGTCCACCAGCATGGCCACTTCCGGACCGAACTCGGTCTTGAGGTCGGCGAGGGTGTAGGACGTGTCTTCGACGGTGTCGTGCAGCAGGGCCGCGGCCAGCGTGGTGCCGCTGAGGCCGAGTTCGGCGAGGATGGTGGCCACCGCGACGGGGTGGGTGATGTACGGGTCGCCGCTCTTGCGCTTCTGGCCCCGGTGGCAGCGCTCGGCGACCACGAAGGCACGCTGGATGAGATCGAAATCCTCTTTGGGGTTGTTGGCGCGCACAGTGCGCAGCAACGGCTCCAAAATCGGCGAGTAGGCCGGAGTGCCACGGCCCGTCAGCCGGGCAAGGCGGGACCTCGTGCGCTCGCGCCGGCCGGGAAAAGTGGGCCGGGCACCGGAGTTGTCCACCGGCACGGGAACATCGGGGCGTCCGGGAACCACCAGGCCAGTCTGTGAACCCTGGCCTTGGCCCTTGTCCGCAGGTGCCTCCGGCACCGGCGTCGAACGTTCTTCCAATGGAGCACCTCTCGCGACCGGTTAATTATTCAAGTGTATTCCCGCAGCAGGATACTTCGATAACCGGCGGGGATACGGCGACGGGCCGGAGGCCGTCGAAAACGACGGTCTCCGGCCCGTTTGTGGCCGCTGGGGACGGTTCAGGCCGTGGCGGGCGACGCCGGCGACTCGGCCTTGGCTGCCGCGTCAGCACGCCTCTGTTCCACCCGTTTGGCCTGCTTGACCAGGTCGGGTTCGCCCTGCCGCAGCGCGGCGTAAAGCGGAGCCGCGATGAAGATCGTGGCGGCAGTGCCCACTAGGATGCCCACGAACAGCGCCAGGGACAGGTCCCGCAGCGTTCCGGCACCGAGCAGCCCGGCCCCGATGAAGAGGATCGCACCGACCGGCAGGATGGCCACCACCATGGTGTTGATGGACCGGACCAGGGTCTGGTTGATGGCGAGGTTGACCTCTTCGGCGAAGGTCCGCCGGGTGGAGGCCTGCATGTCCGAGGTGTTCTCCCGGATCTTGTCGAACACCACCACGGTGTCGTACAGCGAGTAGCTGAGCACCGTGAGGAAGCCGATGATGGCCGACGGCGTTACTTCGAAGTCGCTGAGGCCGTAAACACCGGCGGTCACGAACATCGTGACCGCCATGCCGACAAGTGCCGAGAGCGACATCTTCCAGGTCCGGAAGTAGAGCGCCATCAGGACGGCGGCCAGGCCCACAAAGATTGCCAGGCCCATCAGCGCCTGCTTCGTGACGTCCGCACCCCAGGTGGGGCCGACGAAGGTCGAGGTGACTTCGTTATCGGTCACGCCGTAGGCCTTGGTGAGGCCTTCCTTAATCTGCAGCGTCTCGTCGTCGGAGAGCTTGTCCGTCTGGATGCGCATGGTGGTACCCGCGACGTTAGCCACGCGCGGCACGGATCCCGACACGACGTCCTTGACGGCCTTCTCGCCGAGGGAGGCCTCGGTGGTCTTGACGTTGGAGACCGTGAACTCGGAGCCGCCGCGGAACTCGATGCCGAGGTTGAACCCACCCTTGGCGACCGGGATCAGGATGGAGAGGGCGACGGCGATCCCGGCAATCAGGAACCACAGCTTCCTGTAGCCGACGAAGTCGTACGAGCGCTTGCCCGTGTACAGCTCATTGCCGAATGTTGAGAAGTTGACCATTTACTTGCCCTCCTTGGACGCGCTCTTGGAGGTACCGGCGAGCTGTGCCTGTTGTGCCTGATCCTGCTTTTCGGCGAGGCGGCGTTCTGCAATGGTCATCCGGCGTTCTGCCTCGGCGGCGGCGCCGGTGTTCTTCGCGCGCACCACTGCCACGGGCTTGTCCTCCGGGGTACGGACCCGGCCGGCACCGCGGTACAGCGGGACGGCGCCGAGGCGCTTCGGGTCCAGGCCCGAGAACCGGTGGCCTTCGCCGAAGAACTTGGTCCGCGCCAGCAGCTGCAGGGTGGGGTGGGTGAACATGAAGACGACGATGAGGTCGGCGATCGCGGTGAGGCCGAGGGTGAACGCGAAGCCGCGGACGTTGCCCACTGCCACGAAGAACAGCACGACGGCGGCGAGAAGGTTCACGGCCTTGGACGCGAGGATGGTGCGCTTGGCCCGCTTCCAGCCGTTTTCGACGGCCGAGACCAGGCCGCGGCCTTCGCGGAGCTCATCGCGGATGCGTTCGAAGTAGACGATGAACGAGTCGGCTGTCTGGCCGATGGCCACGATCAGGCCCGCGACGCCGGCGAGCGAAAGCCGGTAGTTTTCGGTCCAGCCGAGGATGGCGATGGCCAGGAACGTCAGCACCCCGGCGATCACGAGGGATGCCACGGTCACGAGGCCAAGGGCCCGGTACTGGAACAGCGAGTAGACAAACACCAACAGGAGGCCGATCACGCCGGCGAGCATACCCATGCGGAGCTGCTCACCGCCGAGGGTTGCCGAGATCTGCTGTTCGCTCTGGATTTCGAAGCTGATCGGCAGGGCACCGAAACGGAGCTGGTCGGAGAGGGCCTTGGCCGACTCCTCGGTGAATCCGCCGGTGATCTGCGGCCGGCCGTCGGTGATGACGGCGAGGGAGCGCGGGGCGGAGATGACCTGGTCGTCCAGGACGATTGCGAACTGGGATTTCGGATCCGAGCCGGTCTGGCCGCCGCCGGCGGCGTAGAACTGGTACAGGCGCTCGGTGATTTCCTTGAACTTGGTGGTGCCCGCGTCATCGAACTGGATGTTGACGGCCCATTCATTGGTCACGGCACCCTGGGCGCCGCGCTGCAGCTGGAACGAGGAGGACTTGATGTTCGAGCCCTTCACCTCCACCGGACCGAGGATGTACTTGATGGCCGGCGACTTGGCCGAGGCCGGCTCGCAGGTCACCAGCGGCTTGGTCGGGTCGGAGCGCTGCTGCTTGTCCTGGGAGGGGTTGTCGCAGTCGAGGGCCTCGAACTGCTTGTAGACCTCGGGGGTAATCCAGTTCTCGTCGCTGCTGTTGGCGGGCGCGGCTGTCGGCTTCGGCAGCTGGGCATCCGGGGTCCTGGAGGCGGCGGGGACCGCTGCGCCGGGGCCGGTCTGGATGACCGGGCGGAAGTTCATGTCGGCGGAAGCCTGGATCAGCGCACGGGTTTCCTTGGCAGGGGTTCCCGGGAGGCTGACGACGACGTTGCGGCCGGACTGCGTGCTGATTTCCGCTTCCGCGACGCCCGAGCCGTCCACGCGCTGGCGAATGATCGCCACGGCCTGGTTGAGCTGGTCTTCGGTGATACCCGAACCGCCCTCAACCTTGGGCGCCAGGATCATCTGGGTGCCACCTTCAAGGTCCAGTGCGAGCTTTGGAGCCCAGCCCGCCTGGCCGGCCATCGTGCCGCCCGCCAGGACAGCCGTCATGGCGGCGATGATTACGCCAAGCCAGACCAGCATCCTGATGGCTGAGTTTTTGGGGCCAGTTCGTGCCATTGTCGATCTTTCTATTATTTACGGCGGATCCGCCGGCGCGGGCTCTGGGCCCCGCCGACGGATGCCCGCAACCGTTGCTTCGCGGGATAGCTCAGGTAGGCAGACTAGCTGTCTTTTTTGCCTTCGTCGTTGAGGCGGCGCAGGGTTTCCTCGGGCGTTTCGGTGCGCGGCGCGTCGTGGACGGGGGCGCTGGCGTCGGTCCCCTCAGCACCCAGCTTCTCGGTGGTCAGCGAGGACGCGTCGTCGGGAACGACCGTGGGCTCCTCGGCGGCGACAACCGGCTCCACAATTTTGGTGACGGCCTGGCGGTGCACCGTGGCCGTGTTGCCCGGGGAAAGCTCAAGCGTGACCTTGTTCTCCGCTTCGTCAATGTCGACGATCCGGCCGAACAGCCCGAAACTCGTCATGACCTCGACGCCCGGGCCGAACTTCGACTGGAGCTGCGCCTGCTGCTGCTGCGTTTTCTTGTTGCGGCGGAACATCATGAAGACGAACACGCCAAGCATCACGAACAGGAGAATTGTCATTAGATCCAAGGGGAAAGTTCCGTTCTGTACTTGCATAGCTGTTTTTCAGCAACGTCCGTTTGCTCCTGACGGCGCGGGCAGGGGTCTGCGCAGCAAACTGGCCGCGAGACCGTCCCCCAGACCGCCGGCGGCTACCTGCTCTCCGCCCACGGAAACAAAACCCGGACGTGCCGAGCGTCATACCAGTCTAAAGGGAAAAGCTGAAAGAACGGTGCTAGCGGCTGTTTCGGATCCACTGAGGATCGGTTTCTTCGCCGAGATCCCCACCGGACCCGCCGATCGGGCTCTCGCCCGGCTCGTCGGCCTGGAACAGTTCCAGCGGGTCCTGGCCGAAGGCGCCGGCCGGAATGGCGAAGCCCAGGTGCGTCCATGCCGGCGCCAGGGCTATCCGGCCGCGCGGCGTCCGGCCCAGGAGTCCTTCGCGCACCAGATAGGGCTCGGCGACCGTTTCCACGGTCTCCGTTTCCTCGCCGACGGCGATCGCGAGCGTGGACAGGCCTACCGGGCCGCCGCCGAACTTGGTGATGAGGGCCTCGAGAACGGCACGGTCCAGCCGGTCCAGGCCCCGCTTGTCCACCTCATACATGTCCAGGGCCGCGGAGGCCGCCCGCGCGTCGATTTGCTCGATGCCGTGCACGAGTGCCCAGTCCCGGACCCGGCGCAGGAGCCGGTTGGCGATGCGCGGCGTGCCCCGGGACCGGCCGGCAATCTCGCTGAATCCGGCGGAGTTGACCTTCAGGTCCAGCAGGCCGGCGGAGCGGCGCAGGACCAGTTCCAGCTCCTCGACGGAGTAAAACTCGAGGTGGCCGGTGAAACCGAACCGGTCCCGCAGCGGGCCGGGAAGGAGGCCGGCCCGCGTGGTGGCGCCGACGAGCGTGAAGGGCGGCAGCTCCAGCGGAATGGCCGTGGCGCCGGCGCCCTTGCCGACGACGATATCGACGCGGAAATCTTCCATCGCCATGTACAGCATTTCCTCGGCCGGCCGGGACATGCGGTGGATTTCATCCAGGAACAGGACCTCGCCCTCAGAGAGTGAGGACAGGATGGCCGCAAGGTCGCCCGCGTGTTGGATGGCCGGGCCGCTGCTGATCCGCAGCGGAACGTTCATTTCGGCGGCGATGATCATGGACAGTGTGGTCTTGCCCAGGCCGGGAGGGCCCGAGAGCAGCACGTGGTCCGCGCTGCGCCCACGCATGCGCGAGGCCTCCAACACGAGGGAGAGCTGCTTGCGGACCCGGTGCTGGCCCACGAAGTCGTGCAGGTTCTTGGGCCGCAGGGCGGCTTCGATGACCCGCTCCTCCGGTTCCTCTCCCCCGGCGACGATCGACGGCTCAGCCACGCGCGCCTACCCGGTTCCCGGCGCGGGCGCCGTCCTGGCCCAGCCAGCGCAGCGTCGCGCGGAGAATCTCCGCCACATTGCCGTTCGCCGCGAGGTCCGGGGAATCGGCAAGGGACTTGTCGATGCTGGCCGTGGCATCCTTTTCGGACCAGCCCAGGCTGGTCATCGCGGCCACCACCTGCGGCTTCCAGACGGATTCGGCGGACACGGCCGCGACAGGCGCGCCGGCGGTGCCGTGCGGCACAAGCTTGCCGGCTAGTTCGAGCACGATCCGGCCGGCCACCTTCGGTCCGATGCCGGGGACCTTCGTGAAGGCCTTGCCGTCGCCGGAGTGGGCGGCCACCCGGATGGCTTCGGGCTCGTGGACGGCCAGCACCGCCAGTGCGAGGCGGGGACCGACTCCGCTGACGCTGAGGAGCACATCAAACACCTCGCGTTCGTCATCGCTGGCGAAGCCGAACAGGGTCAGCGAGTCTTCCCGCACGATCAGGGACGTGAATAGCTTTCCCTCCTCACCCACCCGGAGGCCGCTGAGGGTCTGCGGTGTGGCGTTGACGCTCATGCCGGCGCCGTTGAGGTCGATCACGGCGGAGGACAGGCCAACATGCGCAACGGTTCCACGAAGAAAACTGATCAAGGCCGGGCTCCTGGTCTAACTGGCGTCTACAACTGGGTGATGAAAGAACGTACAGCCGGGCACGCCGGCTATCCGAACATATCTACGAATACCCTACCAAGCCCCGCGGCGTCACAGCCGGACATTCAGCGCGCACGGCGCGCTTTTGCCTCCGCGTCCGCCCACGCCCGCTGCGCCGGAGTGAGGGACTGGCTGCCCGGCCCAGTCGTGGCTACGGCGGCCCCGCTGCCGGCCCGCCAAGCGTGGGTGATGGCCAACGCAAGGGCGTCGGCGGCGTCGGCAGGGCGCGGAGGCGCGTCCAGCCGGAGGATCTTGGTCACCAGCTTGGTGACCGCATCCTTGTTCGAGGTCCCGCTTCCCGTCACGGCTGCCTTGACCTCGGACGGGGTGTGCAGAGCCACCGGGATGCCACGGCGCGCGGCGGCCGCAATGACCACACCGGAGGCCTGCGCCACCCCCATGACCGTGCTGACGTTGAGCTGGGAAAAGACCCGCTCCACGGCGAGGACCTGGGGTTCGTAGCGGTCCAGCCACTCGTCGATGGACGTGGCGATGACCAGCAGCCGCTGGTCCAGGCTCTCCTCGGGTGAGGTGCCCACAACGCCGAAGGCCACCAAAGTGGCCCGCCGGTTCCGCTCGACGTCGACAACGCCGATCCCGCAACGGGTGAGGCCCGGGTCGACCCCCAACACGCGCAGCGTCACGGTTGGGCCGTCAAGACCGGGCCCCAAAAGTCACGTTTGGGTGAGCGGGTCACTCGGCTTCCAGTGCGGCCTGCACTTCGTCGCTGAGGTCGGCGTTGCTGTACACGTTCTGGACGTCGTCGAGCTCTTCCAGGGCGTCCACCAGCTTCATGAACTTCTTGGCGGCATCAAGGTCCAGCGGCACCTGCATGGACGGCACAAACTCGGCCTCGTCGGTGTCGTACTCAATGCCGGCTTCCGTGAGGGCATCGCGGATGGCCTGGAGGTCGGTCGGCTCGGAGTGGATCTCGAAGCTGTCGCCGTTGTCCTTGACTTCCTCGGCCCCGGCATCCAGCACGGCCATCAGGACGTCGTCCTCGGCCAGGCCGTTCTTCGGCAGCGAGACGACGCCCTTGCGGGAGAAGAGGTAGCTGACGGAGCCGGGATCGGCGATCGTGCCGCCGTTGCGGGAGATGGCGAGCCGGACCTCGGAGGCGGCACGGTTCTTGTTGTCCGTGAGGCACTCGATCAGCAGCGCGGAACCCTGCGGGCCGCGGCACTCGTACATGATTTCGGTGTAATCGACGACCTCGCCGGTGAGCCCGGCGCCGCGCTTGATGGCGCGGTCGATATTGTCAGCGGGCACCGACGTCTTTTTCGCCTTGGTGACGGCCAGTTCCAAGCTGGGGTTGCCGGAGAGGTCGGGGCCGCCCATGCGCGCGGCGACTTCGATGTTCTTGATCAGCTTGGCGAACGACTTGGCCCGGCGGCTGTCAAGGATGGCCTTCTTATGCTTGGTCGTCGCCCATTTGGAGTGGCCTGACATGCTTTACGCTTCTCCTCTGATCATTCGAATAAACAGTTCATGCACGCGCTTCTCCCCCGTCACTTCCGGGTGGAAGGAGGTGGCCAGCAGCTTGCCGGAACGCACTGCAACAATTCTAGCCGTCCCGTCCAGGGATTCGGGGTGGCCGGCTTTGGACGGTTCCACCTGAGCAAGGACTTCGACGCCGTCGCCGACGCGCTCCACCCAGGGCCCGCGGATAAAGACGGCGTGGACCGGGGCCACTGCCCCGCCCGCGGCGCTGAACCCTAACCCCATGAAGTCCAGGTCCGTCTCGAAGGACTCGCGCTGCCGGCCGAAGGCGTTGCGGCGCACGGTGATGTCGAGTCCGCCGAACGTCTGCTGCGGGTTTCCGGCCAGGTCCTTGGCCGGGTCGGCGATTTCGTCCGCCAGCAGGATCATCCCGGCGCACGAGCCGTAAACGGGCAGGCCGGCCTGGATGCGTTCGCGCAGCGGATCCCGGAGCCCGAAGATCCGGGAGAGCTTGTCGATCGTGGTCGATTCGCCGCCGGGGATGATGAGCCCGTCCAGGCCGTCGAGTTCGGCGGGACGCCGGATCCCGACGCCGGCGGCGCCGGCGGCTTCCACGGCATGCAGATGCTCCCGGAAATCGCCCTGCAGCGCCAGGACGCCGATCCGGAGCCCCGTTCCCACGCGGGATTCAGGGGAAAAAGAGGGGGTGGTCATCCCCACAGCATAATGCTCTGCGCCTGCACGGCACGCATGGAAGACGCATGCAACGGCACCGGGCGTCCGGGTTCCATGCCGCTGCTGGGATATATTACAGAGCATGCTTTACTTCAGCGTTCCGCTCGGCAAGTTCGTCCGCCGGGTCTCCCGGCTCAGGGGCGGAGGCTCGGCCCTCCCCGGGCTTGTGGTCGAAAAAATCGACCCCGATTTCATGCGGCGGACGCTGTCCACGCTGCCGCTGGGGGTCGCCGTCGTCAGTGGCACGAACGGGAAGACCACCACCACCAAGATGGTCGTGGAACTGCTCGAAAGCCAGGGACTGAAAGTCTTCACCAACCGCACCGGCAGCAACTTCACCCGCGGCGTGGCCGCGGCCCTCCTGGGCGAGGTCGACTGGCGGGGCCGGCTCGATGCCGACGTCGCGGTCCTGGAACTGGATGAGGCGCATGCCGTCCACTTCGTCAACAAGGTCCCGCCGCAGTACAGCCTCCTGCTCAATGTCCTCCGCGACCAGCTGGACCGGTTCGGCGAGATCGACAAGACCGCCGAACTGCTCCAGCACATCGCGTCCAAGACCACCGGGACCGTGGTCCTGAACCGGGAAGACCCGCGCGTCGCCCGGATCGCCCAGACCCTGGACGGGCCGGAGGTGCTCTACTTCGGGCTCGACGATTCGCTGCTGAGCACCTTCCCCAACGACGACGACATGCGCGCCGCCCCGGGCAGCCCGGTGCCGGCCGCCCCCGCCCGGCCCGCCGCCGACGTCGTGTTGCGCCGCGTGGGCGCCGACGACGCCGATTTCGAGTACGACGGCGCGACGGTCACCACGGGGATGAAACTGCGCGGCGTCTACAACATCTTCAATGCCGCCGCCGCGCTGACCCTGGCCCGCGGCGTCTCCGGCGCCCGCGGCACCGGGACCGACCAGGCCGGCCTGCTCACGGCGCTGTCCAAGGTGGCGCCGGCGTTCGGCCGCGGCGAAAGCCTCGTGGTCGATGGCCTGCCGCTGGAACTGGTCCTGGTCAAGAACCCCAGCGGTTTCCGGCTCGGCCTCAAATCGTTCCCCGCCGCCGGGTACGCCACGATGATCGCGATCAACGACAACTACGCCGACGGCCGGGACATGTCCTGGCTGTGGGACGTCGAATTCGACACGCTCCGCGACGGCGGCGTGGACCAGCTCACGGGCTCCCGCGCGTATGACATGGCGCTGCGGCTGCAGTACGACGACGTCGCGATCGGCGCCGTCGACACGGACATTGCGCCGGCACTGGCAGCGTTCATCCGCGGCGGCGAGGGCAAGCCGAAGAGGATCTTCTGCACCTACACGGCCATGCTGGCCATCCGCCGCGAGCTGTCCAAAATCACCACAGTGGAGGTGGTCTCATGACCCCCGGGTCCCCCGAAACGCCGCACGAGCTGTCCTTCGGGCACGAACTTCCGCCCGAAGATTCCGCGGCCCCCAGCAAGGGAACCATCCGGGTCCTGCAGCTCTACCCGCGGGACATGAACATTTACGGCGACTGGGGCAACGCCCTGGTCCTCGCGCAGCGCCTGCGCTGGCACGGCTACACGCCGGAACTGCTCGAGTACAACGTTGGTGACCCGTTCCCGGCAGATGTGGACCTGATTGTCGGTGGCGGCGGACAGGACAGCGGACAGCTCGTCATCCAGGACGACCTCCTCTCGCGCGAGTCCACCCTGAAGCAGATGGCCGACGAGGGCACCCCGATGCTCGTGATCTGCGGGCTGTACCAGCTCTTCGGGAAATTCTTCAAGACCCGGCTCGGGTCGGTCCTTCCGGGCATCGGCATCCTGGACGTGGAAACCCACGGCACCGACGAGCGCCTGATCGGCAACGTCACGGTCTCCTCCCCCGAATTCGGCAACATCCTCGGCTACGAAAACCACAGCGGCCAGACCACACTGGGACCGGGCGTCGAACCGCTCGGGACGACGGCCAAAGGTACCGGCAACAACAGCACGGACGGCCAGGAGGGAGCCCGCTACCGCAACATCGTGGCGAGCTACCTGCACGGCTCGCTGCTGCCCAAGAACCCGGCTCTCGCGGATTTCCTGATCCGGACCGCCGTCGAACGCAAATACGGCAGCTTCACCCCAGGCACGCCGGATGACTCCTACGCGGTGCTGGCGCGGGAACACGCCGCCCGCCGGCCCCGCTGACCCAGGTGGCAGGCGCCGAGGGCGGCACGGTCCGGATTGGGCGCGACACCCCGGAACGCGAGGACGTCCTGCGGCTCCTGGGCGAACACCTCGCCGACATGTACGCGACCTCCCCGCCGGAAAGCGTCCACGCCCTTGATCCTGCCGCCCTGGCCGGACCCGGCATCAGCTTCTGGACCGCCCGGCAGGACTCCCGGCTCCTGGGCTGCGCGGCACTGAAACACCTGGCTCCCGGCGACGCCGAGATCAAGTCAATGCGCACCGCGAATGCAGCCCGCGGGCGCGGCGTTGCGTCGGCGCTGCTCCGCCACCTCCTGGCCGAGGCCCGGCACAGCGGCTACGAACGCTTGTTCCTGGAGACGGGGAGCCAGGAGTTCTTCGCCCCCGCGCGGCGGCTGTACGAGCGGCACGGCTTCACGAACTGCCCGCCGTTTGCCGGCTACGAAGCCGACCCCAACAGCGTCTTCATGTCCCTGCTCCTGGACGCCGGGTAGCTGCCCGGCAGCCTTCCATGGGCCCCGCCTGCCGTCATCGGCTCCGGACGAAAGCCAGGACATCGCGCGGCACCCGCCGGCTCGATCCTGCCCGGATATGGCCCCATCGCTCGTAGACGATCAGGGTGCAGTCTGGAATCAATTGCGCGGTCTCCTCCGCAACCGTCCTCGGGAAGAACGCGTCCCGGCCGCCGCAGAGCAGCAGGACGGGCGGACGAATGAGCGGCAGTACCGCCCGCGCATCAAACGCGAACTCGGCCCGCGCCTCCGTCAGGACGTCCGCGGCGGGGCATCCGGAGGGGTCCAGCACGCGCCGGCCGACGACAGGTCCCAGCAGTTCCCGCAGCCAGCGGGTCCGCGGCCCCGGTAAGAGGTACTCGGCCAGGACCGTCCCGGCGCGGCCTGGGTCTCCGGCAGCGACGGCGGCGGCCATCCGCTCGTCCACGTCTTTGCCCCAGGCGCTCAGTTCGGCCGCCGTGACCACCATCGCGATGTGCCCGAAGGACTCGGGATGGCGGGCGGCCAGGTACTGCCCGATCATCCCGCCGAATGACTCGGCCACCACCAGGCCGACCCGGCCGCCGAACTCCTCGGCGATCAGCTGGGCGTAGTCGTCCGCCATGTCGGCGCTGGTGTGCGACGCCGGCATGTTCCGCCGGCGGGTGACAATCCAGATGGCGTACCCGGCCTCCTGATAGGCGGCAAACTCCCGCCGGAACAGTCCGCGCAGCACCCCCTGGGGCACGAAGCTCCCCGGTCCGCCCTGGACGAACAAGAGCGTCTTCGGGCCCCGGCCCCACGTCAGGTATTCCATCCCGTTGCTGAACGTCCCGCTCCGGGATTCCCGATCCCGCCGGTTTGCCCGGGCCATGGCGCCGGCCTACGGTGTTATCGGCGTCGTCGGCTGCGGCTGCCGCAGCAGCTCCGCGAACTCCGCCGGCCGGGATGCCGGCCACCAGTGGCCGCTGTCCACCCGGATCACCGTGAGGTCATCCACCCAGGAATCCAGTCCCTCCACGAGGTCCGGCGACAGGAAGGAATCCTTCAGCGGCACCACCACCTGGACGGGCAGCGTCACGCGGCCGCCGGCCGGCCAGTTCACCGCCGAGAAGAAATTTGCGCGGTAAAGAGCCAGGCCGCGGATGGGATCATCGCCGACGTCGCGCTTGGCCATCTGCCCGTAGCGTTTGGTGAGGAAGAGGCGCCAGGCGGCCTCCGGCAGCTTCGGCACAAGGAACGCGGCGATGTACCAGCTGCGGGCCAATTGTCCGGCCAGCTGCGGCCACGCCCGGGGACGTGCATACCGGCTCCGCACCCAGCGGGCGAAGTGCCGCAGGTCCGGGCCCGAGATGGACGTGTACCGGCCGATCAGGCCCGCGGCCCTGGGGTCCTGGACGGCGGCCCAGCCCTGGATCGAGCCCCAGTCATGGCCCACAAGATGGACGTCCGTGGCGCCGACGGCGGCCAGCACGGCGAACATGTCATCCACGAGCGTCTTCAGGGTGAAGTCCCCGGGGAGGCCGACGACGGCGGACGCGCCCGCGTTCCGGGTGTCGTAGGCGACCACGTGGTGGCTTCGGGCCAGATCACGGATGGCCGGCAGGAAGACCTGATGATCGTCCGGATAGCCGTGTACCAGCAGCAGCGTCGGCACTTCCGGTCCCGGCTCCCTGCCATACTCGAACACTGCAAGCTCAGCCCCGCTGGACGCGACGGTGCTCCGCCGTTCGTTGATCATCTCCATGCTGCCCAAGCTTAGGACCCCGGGGTGAGAATAAGCTCATGGGCGCCCGCCGCCGCGGCGCCCATCGACTCCAGCACGGCCGCGGTGCGCCGGCGCGTGGCTGCGTCCGCCGCCGTTCCGGCGCAACGGCCCTGCGGCGCGTCGGCCGCCACCGAACACCAGCGGTAGGGTCCGCGGACCATCACCGACGGTGCCCAGGCCAGGTCCGAGGCGGCCCAGGACCCGGACGCGTCCTGGCTGAACTGCACCCGGACCAACAGGCCCTCGTTGTTGACCACGAACGACGGCGAGAGCTCGGTGATGCCGTTGCCGAGCCCATACACAATCCAGGTTCCCTTGTACTTTTCGATCGGCAGCACCGAATGGCTGTGGTGGCCGTAGATCAGGCTGAACAGGCCGCTGTCCACGAGCGCATGGGCGACGTCGCGCTGCTGGGTGTTGGGCTCGGCTGAGTACTCCTCCCCGGCGTGCATGACCCCCAGCACAATGTCCGCGCCCAAAGCCCTGGCCTTGCGTGCTTTGGAAATCATGGCGTCGGGATCGAGCAGGTCGACCTGCCAGGGCTGCTCGGCGCGCAGCCCGTTGAGGCCATATGCGGCATCAATGACGGCGATTTTGGCCGCGGCGGTCTGCAGGATCTGGATGCCCTGGGACTCTGCCTCGGTCCGGTACGAGCCCGTGTGCCGGAGTCCGGCGGCGTCGAGGGCGTCCAGGGTACGGACGAGTCCCGCGGTGCCGCGGTCAACGGTGTGATTGCTGGCGGTCGTGCAGGCCTGATAGCCCACGCCGCGCACGGCGGTGATGATCTGCGGCGGAACGTTGAAGGAGGGATACCCGGAGAATGGTCCGTCCGGGCCGGCCACCGGGGTCTCCAGATGGCAAATCGCCACGTCGCTCTGCTCGATGTAGCGCCGCTGGCCCTCCAGCAGCGGCCCGAAGTCCAGCCCCGTCGCGCCGGCGGCGCGGGCGTCCTCGCGGGCCTGCTGCCAGAGCTGGGGGTGGACCAGCATGTCCCCGGTGACGAGGACGGAGGCGCACCGGGCGGCCGCACAGCCTGGCCCCTTCCCGGGCGTCGGCGTCGGCGTCGGCGTCGGGGTCGGAGTCGGGGTCGGAGTCGGAGTCGGGGTGCCCGACGGCGGCTGGGTAACGTCGGACGTTCCCCCGGTACCGCCGGCCGTGGGACCCGGGGGCTTATCCGGCCCGGCGAGGAGTCCGCAGGATGCCAGCATCGACCCGAGAACAACGGCCGTTGCTGCGGTCAGGATCCGGCCCCGCGGCCTCGCGGTCGTGTTCTCCATGCCGCTCATCCTATGGTGGGCGGCATCACAACACACGGAGCCGATCGTTGAGAAGCGGCCGCCTGCATGAAAGAGTCATTTCATGACCAATCCCCTCCTGAGCCCCAGCACCCTGCCCTATGGACTGCCGCCGTTTGCGGATATCGACGACGCGCACTACGCCGAGGCCGTCGAGGCCGGCCTGGCCGAGCACCTTGCCGAAATCCAGGCCATCGTGGACACCCCGGCGGCCCCGACCTTCGAAAACACGGCCCTCGCCATGGAACGCTCCGGCCGGCTCCTGGACCGGGCCGCCGCGTCCTTCTTCACGCTGGTGTCCGCAGACGCCTCGGACACCATCCGCGACCTCGAGACCCGCCTGTCCCCGCTCTTCGCCGCCCACCAGGACGCCGTCTACCTCAACCGCGGGCTCTACGAGCGCTTCGCGGCGCTGGACGCAACGGTCCTGGACGCGGAGTCCGCCCGGCTCGTGGAGGAATACCTCAAGGAGTTCCGGGCCTCCGGCATCCAGCTCGACGACGCCGGCCAGGAGCGCCTCAGGGACGTCAACGCCGAGCTTTCCCGGCTCGGCACCGAGTTCGGGCAGCGCGTCAAGGAGGGCATGAAGTCCGCTGCCCTGCTGCTGGATGACGCCGCCGACCTCGCGGGCCTGCCCGCCGACGACGTCGCCAGCGCCGCCGAGGCCGCCCGGACCGCCGGGCACGAGGGAAAGTTCCTGCTGACCCTGATCCAGCCGAGCAACCAGCCTGCCATGGCCGCGCTGGCGAACCGGGAAATCCGCCGTCGCCTCTACGAGGCCTCCATCGGCCGCGGCAGCGACGGCGGAAGCTTCGATGTGCTCGACCTGGTCAAGGACATGGTCCGGCTCCGCGCCGAGAAGGGCAGCCTTCTCGGGTTCGCGAACTTCGCCGAACTCAGCGTGGACCGGCAGACGGCACCGGACTTCCAGGCCGTCCAGGCAATGATGAGCCGGCTGGCCCCCGCAGCCGTCCGCAATGCCGACGCAGAGGCCGAGGCGCTGGCCGGGACCGCCGGCCACCCCCTCGAGGCCTGGGACTGGGCGTATTACTCTGCCAAGGTCAAGCGGGAGCGGTATGCCGTGGACGAACAGGCCCTGCGCCCCTACTTCGAGCTGGACCGGGTTTTGAATGATGGCGTGTTCTTCGCGGCAAACGCCCTGTACGGCGTCACCTTCAACGAACGCGCCGACCTCGCCGGCTACCACCCGGACGTGCGCGTCTGGGAGGTTAAGAATTCCGACGGCACGGACCTGGGCCTTTTCCTGGGCGACTACTACACGCGGGAGACGAAGCGCGGGGGCGCGTGGATGAATTCCCTCGTGGAGCAGTCAGGGCTCTTGAACACCCGACCTGTGGTGATCAACAACCTCAACATCTCCAAGCCGCCGGCCGGCGAGCCCACCCTGCTGACGCTGGACGAGCTCCGCACCACCTTCCACGAGTTCGGCCACGCCCTGCACGGCCTGTTTTCCGCCGTCACCTATCCCCGGTTCTCCGGCACGAACGTGCCGCGGGACTTCGTGGAATACCCTTCGCAGGTCAACGAAATGTGGATCATGTGGCCCGAAGTCCTGGCCAACTATGCCCGGCACCACGCCACCGGCGAACCCCTGCCGCAGGAGACCGTGGACAAGCTCAACGCCGCCCAGCTCTGGGGCGAAGGCTTCGGCACCACGGAATACCTCGGCGCTGCCCTGCTGGACCTGGCGTGGCATGTCCTGGATGGCTCCGACATCCCGGATGACGCCGTCGAGTTTGAAGCGAAGGCGCTGGCCGCGGCCGGCGTGGCGCACAGCCTGATCCCGCCGCGCTACCGGACCGGCTACTTCCAGCACATCTTCGCGGGAGGCTGGTATGCCGCCGGCTACTACTCCTACATCTGGAGCGAGGTCCTGGACGCTGACACCGTGGAATGGTTCAAGGAAAACGGCGGACTCAGCCGCGCGAACGGCAATTTCTTCCGCGCCGAACTGCTTTCCCGCGGCAACAGCCGGGACCCGCTGGAGTCCTTCCGCGCCTTCCGCGGCCGGGACTCGGATCTCGGGCCGCTGCTGAAGCGCCGCGGCCTCGACTAACCCCCGCAGAACGCAAACGACGCCGGGCGGTCACCTAAGAAGGTGACCGCCCGGCGTCGTCGTTCAATCAGAAGCGCAAGGCGAAGGGCGGCGTGATCCGGCAGCGTGCGTAAAAGGGGCCCCGCGCCCCGGGCAACCGCTCAGCTGCCAACAGGGCGCGGGGAATAGCACGCAGAGGATCAGCGCCGTCCGGCGCCGCCAAAGGCGCGAACGTTACCAGCCGCGCTCGGCGAGGCGGTGCGGCTGCGGGATCTCGTCGACGTTGATGCCGACCATGGCCTCGCCCAGGCCGCGGGAGGCCTTGGCGATCTCGTCCGGGTCGTCGTAGAACGTGGTGGCCTTCACGACGGCGGCGGCCCGCTGGGCCGGGTTGCCGGACTTGAAGATGCCGGAGCCGACAAACACGCCGTCGGCGCCGAGCTGCATCATCATCGCGGCGTCGGCCGGGGTGGCGATGCCGCCGGCGGTGAACAGCACCACCGGGAGCTTGCCGGTCGCGGCAACTTCCTTGACCAGTTCGTATGGGGCCTGCAGCTCCTTGGCCGCGACGTAGAGCTCGTCCTCGGCCATGCCGGCGAGCTTCTTGATCTCGGCACGGATCTGGCGCATGTGCGTGGTGGCGTTGGAGACGTCCCCGGTGCCGGCCTCGCCCTTGGACCGGATCATCGCCGCGCCCTCGTTGATCCGGCGCAGGGCCTCGCCCAGGTTGGTCGCACCGCAGACGAACGGAACGGTGAAGTTCCACTTGTCGATGTGGTTGGTGTAGTCCGCCGGGGTCAGGACCTCGGACTCGTCAATGTAGTCCACGCCGAGGGACTGCAGCACCTGCGCCTCGACGAAGTGCCCGATCCGGGCCTTGGCCATAACGGGCACGGACACGGCCGCAATGATCTTGTCGATCATGTCGGGATCGGACATGCGGGACACGCCGCCCTGGGCGCGGATATCGGCCGGAACACGTTCCAGCGCCATCACGGCCACGGCACCGGCGTCTTCGGCGATGCGGGCCTGCTCGGCGTTGACGACGTCCATGATGACGCCGCCCTTGAGCATCTCAGCCATGCCGCGCTTGACGCGGCTGCTGCCCGTGACGTTCTTCGCGGACGCGCCGGCTTCGCTGCTTACATCAGGTGTAGACACAAAAACCCCTATGGGTAGATAGATGACCTCGCCGGGGCGCGGACGGCACGTTCATGCCGTGTCTCGCACACACCGGATTACCGGATCCATTGGCCGGTAAAGCTAATACTATCCCCCGGCCGGGGCGCGGCAGAATTCGGGTTACAGCAGTCGAATCTCGCGCGGGGACAGGGATTCGGCGCGGCCGCCGGGGTGCCGCCTGGCGCTGTCAGGCGGGACGTTCCGTGGCGGTACCTTCGGGTTCCGCCAGCGACTGGCGGTGCACTGTCACGATGCGCTGGATCACCGTCACCAGGCTCGCTGTAGCGAGAAGGCACAGCGTCACGAAGAGCACCACCGGGGTCAGGCCCAGTCCGGTGAGCCCTGTGACCACCAGCACGGACACGAGGCGCTCGGCGCGCTCGGCGATGCCCACGTTGGCGTGGAAGCCCAGGGCCTCGGCTTTGGCCCGCGCATAGGAGACCACCATGCCGAGCACCAGGCAGAGAATCGCGGCGACGGCGACGGCCGGGTTGGCGCCGCCGGTGAAGAACCAGACGGCGACGCCGGCGAACAGGGCGCCGTCGGCCACGCGGTCAAGGGTGGAGTCCAGGAAATTGCCCCACCGGCCGCCGCGGTGCTGCATCCGGGCCATGATGCCGTCAATAACGTCGGAGAAAATGAACGCCGTGATGAACACGGTCCCCCAGAAGAGCTGCCCGAGCGGGTAGAACACGAGAGCGCCGATCACGACGCCGAGCGTGCCGACCACGGTCACGGCGTCGGGAGAGACCCCGATCCTCAGCAGCCAGCGGGCAACCGGGGAAAACAGGGCGGTGAAGAAGCCCCGGGCGTGCCTGTTAAGCATCCTTCTCCCCCGCTGTGTCCTGCGGCGCGGGCATTTCCTGCGGCCATGCGTCGGCGACCTGCTGACGGACCTCACCGAGGGTCTGCGTGACCGCCTTTGTCTGGGCAATGATGGGGAAGAAATTTCCGTCACCGCCCCAGCGCGGCACCACGTGCTGGTGCAGATGGCCGGCGATGCCCGCCCCGCCGGTGACGCCCTGGTTCATGCCCAGGTTGAAACCGGAAGGGTTGGCGACTTTGCGCAGCACCCGCATGGCCGTCTGGGTCAGTTCGGCGAATTCCGCCGTTTCCTCGACCGTGAGGTCCGTGTAGTCCGGGATGTGCCGGTAGGGGCAGACCAGCAGGTGGCCCGGGTTGTACGGAAAGAGATTCAGCACCACGTAGCTCGTCCTTCCCCGGTAGACGATCAGGGAGTCCTCATCGCCACGCTCGGGCGCGGCGCAGAACGGGCAGTCGTCCGGGTTCTTGAACTGATGCTGGCCGCCCTTGATGTACGCCATCCGGTGCGGGGTCCACAGGCGCTGGAAAGCGTCCGGGACCCCGGCCAGGCTGAAGTCGTCCGTCACGGCGTGGTCGCCCGGATACTCCGGCCCGGCCCCTGTGGTTTCCTGCACGCGCTGCCCTTCCGTCTGCCTAGCTGGTCCGGTTTCGGACAGCGTCGACGATCCGCTGTACGGCCTCGGACACGGGCACGCCGTTGTCCTGGCTGCCGTCGCGGAAGCGGAAGGACACGGCACCCGCCTCGGCATCGTCCCCGCCGGCGATCAGCACGAACGGGATCTTGTCCTTGCTGGCCGTGCGGATCTTCTTCGGGAAACGGTCCGAGGAGATGTCCACCTCGGCGCGGATGCCGGCCGCCTTGAGCTGGTCCACGACGTCGAACATGTAGTCGTTGAAGGCTTCCGCCACCGGGATGCCCACCACCTGCACCGGTGCCAGCCAGGCGGGGAAGGCACCGGCGTAGTGCTCGGTAAGCACGCCCATGAAGCGCTCCACCGAGCCGAACAAGGCACGGTGGATCATCACGGGCCGCTGCCGGGTGCCGTCGGCGGCCTGGAACTCAAGCTCGAAGCGTTCGGGCAGGTTGAAGTCCAGCTGGATGGTGGACATCTGCCAGGTGCGGCCGAGCGCGTCCTTGGTCTGGACGGAAATCTTGGGGCCGTAGAACGCGGCTCCGCCCGGATCCGGGATGAGCTCGAGCCCGGAGGCTTCGGCTACTTCGGCGAGGGTGCGGGTGGCTTCGTCCCAGGTAGCGTCGTCGCCCACGAACTTGTCTTCGTTTTTGGTGGAGAGCTCGAGGTAGAAGTCGTCCAGGCCGTAGTCCTTGAGCAGGCCGAGGACGAAGTTCAGCGTGGTGGTGAGCTCGTCCTTCATCTGCTCGCGGGTGCAGTAGATGTGGGCGTCGTCCTGGGTCATGCCCCGGACGCGGGTCAGGCCGTGCACCACGCCGGACTTCTCGTAGCGGTAAACCGAGCCGAACTCGAAGAGCCGCAGCGGCAGTTCGCGGTAGGAGCGGCCGCGGGACCGGAAGATCAGGTTGTGCATGGGGCAGTTCATCGGCTTGAGGTAGTAGTCCTGGCCGGGCTTGCGGACCGTGCCGTCCTCGTTCAGCTCCGCGTCGATGTGCATCGCCGGGAACATGCCCTCCTTGTACCAGTCCAGGTGGCCTGAGACTTCGTAGAGGTGGCCCTTGGTGATGTGCGGGGTGTAGACGAAATCGTAGCCGGCATCGACGTGACGCTGGCGGGAGTAGTCCTCCATGGCCTTGCGGATAATGCCGCCCTTGGGGTGGAAGACCGGCAGGCCTGAGCCGAGCTCATCCGGGAAGGAGAACAGGTCCAGCTCCGCGCCGAGTTTGCGGTGGTCGCGGCGCTCTGCCTCGGCAATGCGCTCCTGGTAGGCCTTGAGCGCGTCCTTGGTGGGCCAGGCGGTGCCGTAGATGCGCTGCAGCTGCTGGTTGCTCTGGTTTCCCAGCCAGTAGGCGGCCGAGGACCGGGTCAGTGCGAAGGCGTTGGAGATGAGTTTGGTGTTCGGCAGGTGCGGGCCGCGGCACAGATCGCACCAGATGCTGTCCCCGCTCTTGCGGTCCACGTTGTCGTAGATGGTGATGTCGCCGGCGCCGACCTCGACGTTGACGCCCTCTCCGGCCTCGGCGGCGTCATTCTTCCTGCCCAGGAGTTCGAGCTTGTAGGGCTCGTCCTTCATCGCCTCGCGGGCCTCGTCCTCGGACACCACGCGGCGCACGAACTTCTGGTTCTGGTTGATGATCTTCTGCATCATCTTTTCGAGCTGGCGGAGGTCTTCCGGGGTGAACGGTTCCGCGACGTCGAAGTCGAAGTAGAAGCCGTCCGTGATGTAGGGGCCGATGCCGAGCTTTGCGTCGGGGCGCAGCTGCTGCACGGCCTGGGCCATGACGTGGGCCGTGGAGTGGCGCAGGACGTTGAGCCCGTCCGGGGAATCAATGGTGACGGCCTCGACGGCGGCGTCCTCGGGAAGGGGCTGGTCCAGGTCCTTCAACTCGCCGTTAACGCGGGCCACAACGACGTCGCGGCGCTCAAAGAAGAGTTCCGCGCCGGTGGTCCCGGTAGTCACCTTGGTCTCTTCGCCGTCGACGAGAAGGGTGATCTGCTGGGCATCTGACACGGGTGTCTCCTATTCAAAGTTAAGGCTTCGTAGCTTGTGGCGTACGGGGACCACAGCCAGCCTCGTCCATGCTATCGGTTTCTCCAGAGGCCAACCAACGCGCCACGAGCGAGCCGCACCGCCGGCCGGTCAGCCGCCCAGCCCGGTGATGGCGAGGTTCCTGCTGATCCCGTCCAGGGGGCTGGACAGGGGGCCGGACAGGTAAGGCTCCTGCCGGCCGGCGGCGCCGGGAGCCGATGCCGGGAACGGGAGGGTCTCCGGGCGGCTGAGGTCCCAGGCCATGGAGGCGCTGATGCTGATCCCCCGCGGCCCGGTCCGGCGGGTGGTGCCGCGGATCAGGAGCAGGCGGGTGCCGAACAGCAAGGGTCCGGACTGCTCCTGCGCCTCGTGGAAGAACACCGAATCCACACAGCCCGTGCCGTCGTCGACGCTGATGAACACCACACGCCGGCCGCCCCTCATGGGCGGGGTCTGGGTGGCCACCCGGACCCCGGCCACCAGCACCTCCGTGCCGTTGCGCAGTCCCAGCAGCTTGTCCGCGGTGGTGACGCCCAGCCGGTCCAGCAGCGGGCGGTGGCTGGTCATGAGGTGCTCGCTGACGTCCACAGCCATCAGGTCCAGTTCCGCTCGGACGTTATCCACCATGCTGGGTGCGGGCAGTGCCGCCACCAGGTTCGTCAACTCCACGTCCCCCAGCGGCAACGCCAGCTGGCCCTCAATGACTTCCACGCCCTTCCGGAGGGGGCGGGCCTGGAGTTTTTGCAGGTGCTGGACCAGATCCGCCCGGTTGGCTTCTCCCCCGGACGCCCGGTGCAGCGAATCGAAGGCGCCCAGCTGGGCCAGTCGCTGGATGCTGGGCCGGCTGAGCCGCGACCTGGCCCGCAGGTCCGCCAGGGAGTCGTAGGGCTGGCCGGCCACAATCCGTTTCAGCTCGGCGCCGGAGAGCCCGAAGATACCGTTCAGGCTCAGCCGGATGCCCAGCCTGCCCCGGTCCGGCCCGGTTTGCACCCGCTCCACCCGGTACTCGGCCTGGCTCCGGTTGATGTCGAGGGGAAGGATGGGGATCCCCAGCCGGCGGGCCTCGGCCACGAGCAGGCGTTTGGGGTACATTCCGGGGTCGTGTTCCCAGAGCCCGGCGAGGAACGCCTCCGGGTGGTGTGCCTTAAGCCAGGCCGACTGATAGGTGGGCACTGCGAAGGCGGCTCCGTGGGCCTTGCAGAACCCGAAGCTGCCAAAGGCCTTCAGCGTGCCCCAGACCTTGTCCACCACCTCGGGACTGTAGTTCCGGGCCCGCGCCTCCTTCCGGAAAAACTCCTCCACCCTGGCTTCCAACACGTCGTTGCCCAGCGCACGGCGGAACTCGTCGGCCCGCGCCAGCCCGCACCCGGTCATGACGTCGAAGGTCTTGAGGATCTGCTCGTGGAAGACCGTGACCCCGTGGGTCTCTTTCAGGACAGGTTTGAGGTCCGGGTGCGGGTAGACCTCGGGGGCGAATCCATGCCGGTGCTCCAGGAAGGGCCGGACCATGTCGGATTTCATCGGACCCGGGCGGAACAGGGAAATGTCGATAATGAGATCGTTGAACTCCCGGGGGGCCAACTTGCCGATCAGTTCGCGCTGGCCAGGGGACTCGATCTGGAAGCAGCCCAGGGTGTGGGTGCTGCGGATCAGTTCAAAGGTTGGCTCGTCATCGAGCGGGACGGCGTTGAGGTCGATGCGCCCGTCCTCGGCGATGTAGTCCGGGCCCGCCCCGTCCGGCCCGGCCGGATGCGCGCCGGCGGCCACCACCTCGGCCTTGGACGGGTGGAGCCGGATCACTTCCCGGACGGCGAAGGCCATGGCGCTCTGCATCCGGACGCCAAGTACATCGAGTTTCAGCATGCCCATGGGGTCCATGTCGTGCTTGTCGAACTGGCTCATGGGCAGGCCCAGGCCGCTGGGCTGGACGGGGGTGCGGTCCAGCAGGGTGGCATCGCCGAGGATGACGCCGCACGGGTGCATGGAGATGTGGCGGGGCAGCCGGTCCAGCCGCTCCGTGAGGTCCACCAGCAGGTCCAGCTGCTGGTTCTCGGAGAAGCCTCGCTGCTCCACCCGGTCCGCGAATTCCTTCAGCTCGGGTTTCTCCACGAGGGCTTCGCGGAAGTGCCGGGCCGAGAACCGCCACAGCTGCTTGGCGATTTCCCCGACCTCGCCGTCGTCCATGCCCAGGGCCAGGCCGGCATCGCGCACGGCACCGCGAGCGCGGTACCCGTTCTGCATGCTCATCAGCGTGACGCGTTCGGCGCCGAAGCGCTCAAAGATCTTCCGGTAGACGTTGTGCCGTTCGGCGCTTTCGACGTCGATGTCTATGTCCGGCAGCGTGGCACGGTCGCGGGAGAGGAAGCGTTCAAAGATGAGGTCGTGCTCGAGCGGGTTCACCTGGCTGATGTCGATCAGGTAGTTGACCAGGCTGGAGGCGCCCGAACCGCGCGCGGCCGCCCGGATGCCCAGGGCCAGGATCATCCGGGAGACCTCTGCGACGGTCAGGAAGTACGAGGCGAAACCCAGCGAGTCGATGATCCGAAGCTCATGCTCCAGCCTGGCCCGCAGCTGCTTTTCCCGCTGCCCGGAAATGCCCGGGAAGCGGCGGCCGATGCCGGCCTCACACCGCAGGGTCAGTTCGGCGAGCGCGTCGCCGTCGATCCCGATCACGGATGCCTCCGGGACCACGGGCCGTTTCCAGCCCATGTCGGCTTCCGGATCCATGCGGCAGCGGTCCGCGAGCGCCTCGGTCTGGGCCAGGAGCCGCTTGAGGTCCGCCGTGCCGTAGCCGGCGGCGTGGATGATCTCCTTGCCCAGCTGCAGCATCCGGGCCGCCGATTTGAGCCAGCCCTGCCCGTTGGGCTGCAGCAGCGGGGCAGCCGAGAGCTCGGGGAGGGATTTCAGTGTCCGGGCCGAGTCCAGCACATCGGCGGTGGCCGCGCCGTCCTCAGCCACGTACCGCACAGCGTTGCTCAGCACGGCGGGCACCCCGTGTTCTGCGGCGAGTTTGAGCATGCGCACCGCGTGGGCGGTGCTCAGCGGTTCCCCGGGCGGGCTGAGCTGGGACACAACCTCTGCCGCCAACGTTCCGGGGGGCATGGCGTCCAGCCATCGTTTGAACAGGGTGCGGGGCCGCAGGTAGCGCCGGCCGCCCATGGCCCGGCCGACGTCGGAGTCCGGGCCGATCAGCACTGTCAGGACCGGCTTCAGGGTTTCCGGGTGCAGGGTGCGGGAGGCCAGTTCCGCCCGGGTGACGGCCACCGGCACTATTCCCCCGGCCTTGCCCGTGGTGCGGGCGTGGGCGTCGGAGATCAGCCGGCACAGCGCCCGGTAGCCGGCACCGTTGTTGTGTCCGTGCGCCAGCACGACGACGCGTCCCCCGAGCTGGGTACGGTGGTCGCCGTCGTCGTCAAAGACTGCAAGGTCCACCCCGACGATTGCATCCAGCCCGGCTGCCATGCACGCCTTCAGGTGCTTGACGGTTCCGTACAGGCCGTCGCGGTCCGTGCAGGCCAGCGCGGTGGCGCCGTCAGCGGCGGCCGCGGCGGCAAGTTCCTCCGGCCAGGAGACGCCATAGTGGGCGCTGAACGCGGTGGAGACGTGCAGATGGGTGAAACTCATGCTGATTCGGGCTTCCGGAGGGGCTGCAGGGCGTCGTGGATCTTCAGGAGCCGCCACCGGCCGCTGCCGACATGCCGGGTCAGGTCAAGGGTGAGGGTGGAATCCGCGGCGTGATCCCCGGCCGCACGCACCTGGACCCGCCAGATCTCATGGTCCACCAGGCCCGGCCCGCTTCCGAGTGGCGCCCGGCGTTCCTCGGCCCACCATTGGCGGCGTTCGTACCAGCGGACGGGGTCCGCGCAGACCGTGTAGCGCCGGCCGGCCCAGTCGAGGCGCAGGGGCTGGCCCGAGGGCGTGCAGACGACATCCACGGACTCGCTGAAAATACCCACGTTGCCTCCCGACCCAGTCCGGGCTGGAGCCGGCCCAGTCCCCGCTTCGACTTCCTACGTCCATTCCGCTTCCGGCGCCCCCAGTTCCAGGCCCCATGAATTTATTCGAACATATCTTCGAATAAAATCAGTCTACGTCGGAGAGGCGACAAAACCCAGATCGGGGGTGGACTCACGCAGGTACAGGTAGCAGGATTGAGCCATGAGCTCCCATAACGCACTCCTGAAGCACGTAAGCATCGCCGCCAAGGATCCAACCTTGGTGGCGACTTTTGATATAGACGGAAACATCCCCGGCCAGGGCGCCTACGTGGTGGGGCTCTTGGCAGCCACCCCGGACTATTCCCACCAGCGCAGGATGGGGATCGAGTTCATGAACGGCGAAGCCGTGTCCTTCTACTGCTTCAGCCACGACGGCACCGAGGAAAATTTCGACCTCAAGGGGGTCGAACACTCGGGCAACACCATTACCGGCCATTTCCCGCTTACGACTGTGCTTGGCCTGCCCAAGGGCCATCTCATGACGGCCTTCAGCGATTGTGACGGCCGGGACTACCAGGCCAACGTGCCTGTCGAAGAAGCCCTCTAGGCATCTTCTAGGAGCTGGACTTGTACACTTCCAGCTCGAGCGTGATGAAGGCATCGATCATCGCCCGGTAGGTCTTCTCGACAAGTTCGACGTCGATGTCCTTCTTTTCCGCCGTGGCGCGGACGTGTTCGATGACCCGCTCCACACGCCCGGGCGCACGGACCTCGGCGCTGTCCGCCTTGAGGGTCCCGGCGATCCGGATCAGCCGTTCCCGGCGCCCGATCAAGGACACGATCTGCTCGTCCACCTCGTCAACAGCCACCCGCACGGCGGCGAGCTGTTCGCGGTCGGCCTGGGCGGCCTTGTCGTCTGCGTGATTTGTGGGCATGTGCATGACAGTATCGAAAGATGCAGCCACGAGTCGACTTCATATCGCTAGGTGTCCGCAGTGTTGACGCCTCACGCCGCTTCTACGTCGATGGCCTCGGATGGCCGGTCCACCGGGAAGTCCCCGGGGAGGTGCTCTTCATCCAGGTCAACCACGGCCTCATCCTTTCGCTCTGGGACGCGGGTCAAATGCAGTCCGAGGCGGCCACCGATCCCCCTGCCGGCATTGCGTGCATCACGCTCAGCCACAACCTGGCCGGCACGGTGGACGTCGACCGGGTGATGGCCGAAGCCGGGACCGCGGGAGCCCGCATCGTTGCGGCACCGAAGACCCAGCCCTGGGGCGGCTACACCGGCTACTTCGCCGATCCCGACGGCTACCGCTGGGAGGTCGCCTTCAACCCCGACTGGTCGGTCGACGGCGGCGGCAAAGTAACGCTCTGACTCAGGTAACCAGTGCCGCCCCGTGCCTTGGCAGCCGCCGGGCAGCCGCCAGACAGGCCGGCGTACCGCTAGAACAGGCTCCCCACCGGCTGGATGAGTTCCGGTGAGTCATTCCTGACGTTCCCGACGGCGGTGCCGACGGCGTCGATCGTCCAGCCTTCCGCGACGTCGTGCGCCCCGGCCCGGACCAGATCCACGAGCCCGGCCGCATCATCGGCCTGCGGGTCCAGCCACGTCTGCATGGTCTCGCGGTTCATGGGCAGCGGAACCCTGTCATGCAGCGCGGTCAGCTCGGCCAGCATTCCCCCGGCGTAGCCCTCCGGCGGCGAGTCGGTGGTCATGATCGAGGTCGAGAGCATCCAGCGCTCCGGGTCACCCTCTGCCTTGGACGGGTCCCGCCACCATTCATAGAGTCCCGCGAAGACAATGGGGCGTCCGTCCTTGGGATGGACGTAGTAGGGCTGCTTGGTGCGGCCCTCGCCCTTCCACTCGTAGTAGCCATCCGCCGGGACGGCGCAGCGACGGGCGCGGGTCGCTTTCCGGAAGGCGGGCTTCTCCAGCACGGTCTCGCTGCGGGCATTGATCATCTTGGACCCGATGCCCGGGTCCTTGGCCCAGGACGGCACCAGGCCCCAGCGCGCAATGTGCAGTTGGCGGACCGGTTCTCCCTCCACAAGCCGTTCGAGCAGGATCGGCACATCAGCCGTCGGGGCCACGTTCCACGACGGCGGAATCGCGATCTCATCCTCCAGCCCGGCATCGAATTCGGCCAGCAGGTCTCCGACGGCCCGGGCCATCACGTAGCGTCCACACATGGCATCAGCATGCCACCGCACCCATCCCATGTCATCCGCCGAGCCGCCTGAGCCCGCCGAGGTCGCCGGAAACGTGCGAAGTCGCCGGAACTTTCCGGCGATTTCGCATCTTTACCGCGAAGTCGCGTCGGACGGCGTAGGGGGCAGCGCTCTCTGCGGGAATAGCGGGCTGCAGGGTACGGTTGTTGGCAGTGACGTACGACTTCAGTGGGCGCCCGGCCTGATACGCCGGCCCCATCCACTTACTTGAGGAGAACTTCGTGGACTTCACCCCCGAATCCGGCACCATCACTATGTTTTCGACCACGTGGTGCGGCTACTGCAACCGGCTGAAGAAGCAGCTGGACGCACAGGGCATCGGGTACACCGAGATCAACATCGAGGAAGTCGAAGGCACGGCCGATCTCGTCGAGCAGCTCAACGGAGGCAACCGCACCGTCCCCACCGTGCTGTTCCCCGACGGCACCGCCGCCACCAACCCCTCCGCAGCTGAGGTCAAGAGCCGGCTCGCCGCCTAGGCCCTTCCTGCATCCCAGGACACCACCAAACCACGACGGCGCGGCCTCCCAAGGGCCGCGCCGCCGCCCGTTGTGCCAGTAACCAGTAAGTTGTGCCAGCAATCCGCGTTCCAGAACAGAGGAGCTTGTTTCATGGTCCATAAAGTCAAAGCCGCAGTTGTCCGTTCCAAGAATGCCGACGTCACCCTGGAGACGATCCTGGTGCCGGACCCGGGCCCCGGCGAGGCCCTCGTGGACATCCTCACCTGCGGTGTCTGCCACACCGATCTGCACTACAAGCAGGGCGCCATCAACGACGACTTCCCCTTCCTGCTCGGCCACGAGGCCACCGGCGTTGTCAGTGCCGTGGGACCGGACGTCACCGAGGTCGCCCCCGGGGACCGCGTGGTGCTGAACTGGCGGGCAGTCTGCGGCGAGTGCCGCGCCTGCCGCCGGGGCCAGCCGCAGTACTGCTTCAATACCCACAACGCCACCCAGAAAATGACGCTGGAGGACGGCACCGAGCTGACGGCCGCGCTGGGCATCGGTGCCTTCGCCGAAAAGACCCTCGTAGCGGCCGGCCAGTGCACCAAGGTGGACGACGACGCCGATCCCGCCGCCGTCGGCCTGCTCGGCTGCGGCGTCATGGCAGGCATCGGCGCGGCGATCAACACCGGAAACGTCCAGCGCGGCGATTCGGTCGCCGTGATCGGCTGCGGCGGAGTCGGCACGGCGGCCGTCGCCGGCGCGGCGCTCGCCGGCGCCACCACCGTGATCGCCGTCGACATCGACGCCAAAAAGCTCCAGCGCGCCAAGGACCTCGGCGCCACCCACACGGTGGACTCCTCCGCCGTCGACCCCGTCGAAGCAATCCGCGAACTGACCGGTGGTTTCGGCGCCGATGTGGTGATCGACGCCGTCGGCCGCCCGGAAACATACAAGCAGGCCTTCTACGCCCGGGACCTCGCCGGCACGGTGGTCCTGGTGGGTGTGCCGAGCCCCGAGATGACCCTGGAACTGCCGCTGCTGGATGTGTTCGGGCGCGGCGGCTCCCTGAAGTCCTCCTGGTACGGCGACTGCCTGCCTTCGCGCGACTTCCCCACACTCATCAGCCTCTACCGGCAGGGCAAGCTGGACCTGGACGCCTTCGTGACGGAGCGGATCACGATCGACCAGATCGAGGAGGCCTTCACGAAGATGCATGCCGGCGCTGTGCTGCGCTCGGTGGTGGAGCTGTGAACGCCGGCCCTGTGAGCATCCGGATCGACCGGCTGGTCACCTCCGGGACGTTTTCCCTCGACGGCGGCACCTGGGATGTTGAGAACAACGTCTGGATCCTCGGGGACGACGCCGAATGCGTCATCATCGACCCGGCCCACGATCCCGCTGCCGTGGCCGCGGCCGTCTCGGGCCGGAAGGTCACCGCAATCCTGCTCACGCACGGCCACGATGACCACATCAGCGCCGTGGGCGAGGTCCGGACTCTCGTGAACGCGCCGGTGTACCTGCACCGGGACGACTGGATGCTGTGGGAGCGGGTGTTCCCCGGCACCAAGCCGGACCACGCCATTGCCGACGGCGACACGTTCGACGTCGCAGGGGCAAGACTCGTGGCACGGCACACCCCCGGCCACTCGCCCGGGTCCGTGTGCTTCCTTCTCGAAAGCGAAGGCACCTTGCTTAGCGAAAAAACAGTGTTCAGCGGGGACACGCTGTTCCAGGGTGGCCCCGGGGCGACGGGCCGATCCTTCAGCGATTTCCCGACCATCATCGAGTCCATCCGGACCCGGCTCCTGCCGCTCCCGGCCGACACGACGGTCCGGACCGGCCACGGGGAACCCACAACGATCGGCGCCGAAGCGCCGCACCTTGAGGAATGGATCGCCCGCGGCCACTGACCGCGTCCGCGGAAAGGCCCGGTCCACTGCTTCCGGACCGGGCTTTTCCGCCATAGGATGTGGGGCCATGAGCTCTCACCCCAGCATGGATCCGGCAACACTGGCCGCGGACCTGCGTACCCAGTTCGATGCATTCCTCGACGAGCATCGTGCGGACCTGCACGCCTGCCTGGACGGGCTCACCGAAGAGGAGGCCCGGGCCTCGCTGGTGCCGTCGCGGACCACCCTTCTGGGGCTGGTCAAGCACGCCGCCTTCGTGGAGAAGGTCTGGTTTGACGAGGCCATCACGTGCCGGCCCCGGGCGGTGATCGGCATTCCGGCCACCCCCGACGAATCGTTCATCCTGGCGGACGACGACACCATCGCGGGCCTCCAGGCCGCTTATCTCCAGGCCTGCGGGGACTCACGGCGTCGGGCCGCTTCGCTCGGCCTTGACGACCTTGTCAGAGGCAACCGGCGCGGCCCGCTACCGCTGCGGTTGGTCTACCTGCACATGCTCAGGGAACTCGCCCAGCACTGCGGCCACGCGGATATTCTGCGCGAGCAGATCCTCGCTGCGCGCACCTGACGGCACCGGCCGCCCGGGTCAAGGTTCTAAACCAGAAGACCCGCATTGCACCATGGGTGCGGGTGAGCGCGGATGCGGCCACCCCCGATTGGTTTTCACAGGGCCGCATCCGCGCTGGTCTAGGGAAGCCCGGGTTCCGGCTCTGGTTCCGCGTGCCGGCGGCGTAATCGCGCCCCGGCCAGCTCAGACAGCAAAGCGGGGGCGCGCAAGGAACCGGGCCGGCCGGATGTCGTGTCCGATCTCAAGGCGAACGCCGTGAACGGGGCGGCGGCACTGCCGGCGACAACGACTTTGATGGCCATGAGATAGGAACTCCCGCAACGAAGTTAGCAGCCTCTGCATGACCAAAATCAGAATATCAATTGCATTTGCCGCACAAAAGGAAAAGAGAGTAACAATTAACCTGCGGCTTTTTGGGCCGGCATCCCCGTAATCCGCGGCTCACCGTCTCTACAGTCCGGAAAGATGTGGGATGCGGATGAGGTCAACCGGCCGATGCGCTGGCCGTCATTTCGTGGACGGGGCGTATTCCGGGTAGTAACGCTGGATCTCTTGAACGGTCTTGCCGGCCCTCACCATTCGCTCAACGGACATCATGCTCCGGACTTCCTCGTCCGAGGACCGGGTGCTGTTCCACGGTCCCATCGTTCGGTAGCAGAAGTCATTCGGATCGTTCAGCCTGGCCTCGTTGTAGCACTCGGGATGATCCGAGGCATCAACTGCCGTGCCAGCAGGACCGGATTTCAAAGCTCCGAATGCGGCGGGCAGCCCCAGCGCGAGAAGTGGCGTGAGCGCCACGGCTGCAATTCCAGTTTTCATTCCTTTATTCATGGTTCCCCCAATTGGCCAGAAATATGTTGGCGAGCCTACCGCACAGGTGCCAGGTTTCCCGAGCGACGGTGTTTTCCCCTCGGTCATGGAGGATTCGGCAGTTTGCCTCGCCGGAATCGCAGTTGGGTCTTGATCCACTCGCGGTCTTGGGAAACAATGTTCGCGGCGTAACGGGCCCCGGAGAAAGGGTTTCAATGACAGCGCGGGATACCTCCTCAGTCGGCGCTCCGTGCTGGGTCGACACCTGGCAGCCCGACCCCCAGGCGGCCAAGGACTTCTACGGTCCGCTCTTCTGCTGGACTTTCGACGACCCCATTCCGATGCCGCCCGGGCTCGACGGCTTCTACTACGCCGCCCGCCTCCGCGGTCAGCTGGTTGCCGGAATCGGACAGGCGCCGCCGCAATCGCCGCCGGGGTGGATAACCCACGTGCGTGTCGTAAACGTCGGGGAAGCCTTGGCTCGTGCCGTGCGGGCGGGGGGCAAGCGCCTGGCGCCGTTTGGTGCCGGCCCGGATGACCGCATTGCTGTGCTCGCCGATGCCACCGGCGTCCCGTTCTGCCTGCGGCAGGCAGGAGGGAACGACGGCGCCCAGCTGGCCAATGAGCCGAATTCCTGGGCCATGAGCTCGCTGCACACCACAGATGTCGGGCGGGCCCAGGCGTTCTACGGTGCAATGTTCGACTGGGAACTCGAACCCGTCCCGGACGCCCCCTTCTCGCGGTGGCTCCGCTCCGGCCGGGTAGTGGCGGTGGTGGCAGCCACGGACGGCGTCGCGGTCCCCCCGCATTGGAGCGTCAATTTCGCCGTCCGCGACGCGGACGTCATTGCCCGGCAGGTCGTAACACTGGGTGGCAGCATCTTGATGGCGCCCATGGACACTCCGGGATTTCGCAGCGCCGTGATCAGGGACCCCCAGGGCGGCACCATCGCGGTCAGCGCAACCACCGACTGACGCTTGCTGGAGAGCATGAGCGCCACACCGATTGGCGGCGCTGGTAGGGTCAGCCCATGGATGAAATTTTGGGGAAGTTCATCGACGATTTCGCGCGGCTCGTGGAGCTCGCGCAGTCCGGGCAGCGTCGGGGGCAACCGGGAACCCAGCTGCTGACTACGCTCACCGAGCATTTGGCGGTCCGGGCCGAATCAGTGTCGGTAGTGGTTGAGGAGATTCCGCCGCACCGATTCGTGGACGCAGACATCCTCATGGAAGAGCTCGCCGCCGAGGATCCTGAGTTCCGGCTGGTGGGCATCGGCGGCGGCGACCAACGCCACCATCACTCGCTGAGCGACATGCTGCAGCAGTCCCAGCTATATCCGCAGTTCCCCCTGTCCCAGCCGGACTACGCCAACTTAGCTGTCGGGCCGGACGAACAACGGCAGGCCGTGGCACTGGGGCTCTGGCTGTTCAGCCATGGAGGCAGTCCCGTCGCCGTGCTGCAGCGGGACGCCAACCCCCGGTACGGCCGGCAGTCAGCGTCCCTTGAGGTTTTGGCCGGCGCTACAGATAAGGCCGCACGCTTCCTCTCGGAGTTCCGCCGTCGGATGCAGCACCGCAGCGTGCTCAAGGGACAGGTCATTTCCCTGGTGATGGGTGAGTATGGTCCCAGCGCGGCCGGGGTGACGTTCCATGCACGGCCAGTCCTTGCCGCGTCGGATGTCATCCTGCCGGATGGCCTGCTGGAGAAAGTGTCGGACCACGCCTTAGGTATCGCCGAGCACCGCGAGTCTCTGATCAGGTACGGCCAGCACCTCAAACGCGGCGTCCTGCTCTACGGCAGGCCGGGGACGGGCAAGACCCATACGGTGCGGTATTTGTTGAGCCGGAGCGAAGGTGTCACAGCAATCCTTCTTTCGGGAGGATCGCTCGCCAGGATCTCAGAAGCCGCCACCATGGCCAGGGCGCTGCAGCCCTCCATCGTGGTCCTTGAGGACTGTGACCTCATCGCCGAGGACCGCAGCTTCGGGCACGGACCCCAGCCGCTGCTATTCGAGGTGCTGGACGCCATGGACGGTTTGGCCAGCGACGCCGACGTGGCGTTCGTCCTCACCACCAACCGCGTGGACATGCTGGAACGCGCCCTGGCGCAGCGTCCCGGCCGTGTGGACCTGGCCGTGGAAATTCCCATGCCTGCCCAGGCGGAGCGGGTTGCACTGATCAAACTGTATGCCCGCGGTATTCCCCTCAGTCCGAACTCGATTGAAGACGCCGCCGCCCGCACCGAAGGAACCACCGCTTCGTTCGCACGCGAACTCGTCCGCCGTGCGGTCGTTGCCGGCGCATTGGACGGCGTGCCGGTGGCGGACCATCATCTTCAGAAGGCTGTGGATGACCTGATGGCCGACAGCGCCGCGCTCACCCGAAGCCTCCTCGGCAGCGGCACCGGAGACGGCTCTGAGGGCATGGGCGGACCGTTCCCCTGACCGCCGGCGGCCTTCCATCCCGGGGGCTAGGACGTACCGCGCCAGTGCGCTTGGGCCCTCAGCGCCGCCAGCGGTACGGGGTGGTCGTTGAGACTCGCAGCAATCCATAGCGTTCCAGGATCGGTCGCGAATATTCAGTCGAGTCACTGTGGATGAGTCTCTTGCCGAGCGCCAGCGCGGCCCGGGCCCGGGCGGCGGTGAGGGCCCGGTAGATACCCTGACCACGCCATTCTGGTCGCGTCGCCCCGCCCCAGATGCCCGCGAATTCCGAATTCCGAATCCGGCACCGGCTCGAGGCGGCCAGCGCTCACGATCAGTCCTTCGTGTTCGGCTACCCACAGTTCCATGCCGTCGTCGCGCGCCATGCGTTTCAGGATTGCGTCGGCGTTGCCGTCGGAAACGTCAACGCCGAAAACCTCGTCCTGCATCGCGCTCATGGCGCGGATGTCCCGTTCTGCGCTCACCGGCCGCAGGCTGACGCCGGGCGGGAGCTGGACGTCCACCGTCAAGGCGTTTGCCGGTCCGATCATGATCGACTCGGTCTCATCAGGCTCGAATCCGTTGTCGAGCAGTGCCCCGTGGAGTCCGGGCGCATGATCGTGACCACGGGTTTTCCACTCGACCCGCACGATTGCGGGATCGCTGCGGTAAAACGCGAGCGCTTCGGCTACCCACTGCGCGATCGTCAGGGCGTTGGCCCCATCGAGGTTCTGATAGGTCACGAAGCCCCTGCCGCCTGCGAAGGTCACCAGCCGCAGCGGACCCAGCCGTTCCACGCCGCTGGCACCGGGCGTCTCTGCAGCTGTCCGGAGTTGCTGGTCGTACGCCACAAGAAGGTCTTCAGAAAGAGTCATCGGCGTCCACCCTACAGCCACGCCGGACGCCGGATACAGGACATAGGACACCCGGTGCTCAAGTTCCCTCACCGAGGGCAACCCGGCCGGAGCGATGGCTAAGTGTCACCTGCACTCCTGCCGCCGCCCCCAGCGCGGCCACGTGGCGAAGGTCCGCCTCCGCCGCAAGATCCCCCACGCCCCGCTCTGGAGGGCCTCCGCAGCCTCGTCGTACCCGGCCGCAGGCCCCTTCCGCGGCCAGCCCGCGAGGCTTAGACTCGATTGGCTTGAGCAAACAGAGAGAAGTTCGGCATGAGGCTCGTCGTCGATCTCACTAAGTGTCAGGGTTACGCACAATGCGCCTTCCTCGCCCCGGAGGTCTTCACGATCCAGGGGGACGAGGCACTTACCTACGACCCGGACCCTGACGAGGCGCAGCGCACGAGGATCCGGCGGGCAGCCGCGGCCTGCCCCGTCCAGGCCATCCGGCTCGACCAGCTTGAGGAGCCGCACAGGCCGCGGCCTCCCGAAGAAGCCCCGGGAACGGCCGCTGCCGCAAGGGGCAACGGGGGCGCGTTCCTTCGATCTGGCAGGATTGTCATCGTGGGCACGTCACTGACCGGGCTGCGCGCGGCGGAGCGGCTGCGCGAGGAAGGGTTCACGGGCTCGCTGACTCTCATTGGTGAGGAAACGCACGAGCCGTATGACCGGCCGCCGCTGTCGAAACAGGTCCTGGCCGGGTCGGTGCCGTCCGATGACACGTCGCTGCCGCGCCGCCGGGCAATCGACGCCGACTGGCGTCTGGGCGTCGCGGCCACGGGTCTGGATCTCGCCGCCAGGCAGGTGCATCTCGCCGACGGTGGCCGGATCGGATTCGACAAGTTGTTGATCGCCACTGGCGTGCGGGCCCGGTCCTGGCCAAACGCGGCGGAGGCGGCGCTGGCAGGCGTGCTGACCTTGCGGACCCGGGAAGACGCGGCAACGCTTCGGCAGCTCCTGGCCGCGCGCCCTCGCCGGGTCCTGGTCATTGGCGCCGGGTTCATCGGCTGCGAAGTCGCTTCGGTGTGCCGCGAACTAGGCCTGCCGGTCACCGTGGCCGAGGCGGGCCCGGCACCGCTCGGCGCGGCGCTCGGCAGCGTGATCGGTGCAATTGCCGGAGAGCTTCAGATCGAGAACGGCGTGGATCTGCGCTGCGGCGTCAGGGTCGTTGCACTGGAAGGCGATGCCGGCGGACAGCTGCGCCGCGCCCGCCTCTCCGATGGCACAACACTTGACGTGGACATCGCGGTCGCCGCGCTGGGGACCGTTCGTAACGGTGATTGGCTCGCAGGCTCCGGATTGGCGAGCGGCGTGTGGGGTGTCGCGTGCGACGCCGGCTGCCGGGCTTTCGACGTCAACGGGCTGGTCACCGATGACGTCTTCGTCGCCGGCGACGTATCCCGCGCCCCTCAGCCGATGTTCGGCTACCAGTTCCTCGCCGTCGAACACTGGGGCAACGCAATCTCCCAGGCCGAGGTTGCAGCGCACAATATGGTCAGCGGCGAAACCGAACGGTGGCCGCACCTGGCTGTGCCCAAATTCTGGTCCGTCCAGTTCGGCACCGAAATCAAGAGCGTGGGCGTGCCCTCGGTCGCCGATGAGGTCGCCATCGTGCAAGGATCGGTCGGATCTCGGCGGTTCCTGGCCGTTTACGGCTACAAGGGCCGGATCGTGGCTGCAGTGGCGTTCAACCAGAACAAATGGCTTGACTTCTATGAACCGCTGATTGACCAGGCGGCGCCCTTCCCGCCGTCGTTCCACCATATTGACGAGCCCGAGGATGCGCAGCCCGTGCCGGCCGGGTTCCAGCCCGCCGCCAGCCCCACCCAGGATGCGACCGTCGTCGTGACCGGTCACTATCCCAATGAGCGGCGCGCCAGATTGACTGACCGCCGCCTCCCGTAATGCGCCGCACCGGAGACCGGCAGCCACCGGCCCACGACCCAAGGAGCCTTCGCCATGGCCGAGCCCAGCACCTGGGAGCAGATCCTCGACTACACCAACCGGGCTAACCCCTACCCGTTCTACGACGAACTCCGCAAAACCCCCGTGAGACGACTTCCGGACGGCAGCTATCTCGTGAGCACCTACGCGGAGATCGCCGCCCTGTTGCACGATCCACGGGTCAGCTCCGACATAACCCGCAACCCGGCTGCCGCCGCGGCGGGCGCCGCCGTCGGTGAGGACGGGGACGGGGACGGCGCCGGCATGACGCCGACTTTCCTCAGCATGGATCCCCCTGATCACGACAAGTTCCGGCGGATCACCATGCGGCATTTCGGGCCGCCCACGACGCCTGGCAGGGTGGCCGGGATGGAGGCGCGGATGGCGGAAATTGTCACCGATCTGGTCGACAATATGGCGGACCGCGGCCGGATCGACGTCGTCGATGATCTGGCGTATCCCCTGCCCGTCACGGTGATCTGCGAACTTCTCGGTGTGCCCCCGGGAGATGAACAGCGCTTCCGGGTCTGGGTGGACCTGGCCCTGCAATCGACCGATCCCGGACTCGATCCCGAAACCCAGCAAAAGAAGAGGATTGAGGCCGGCACGGAACTGCGCGCGTTCATGCAAGAGCTGGTCGACGCCCACCGGCTGGCCCCGGGGAATGACCTGCTTTCAGCGATGGCCACCGATGATGGCCCGGAGGGCCGCATGCCGGACGAACAACTGGTGAGCACCGGGCTTCTCCTGCTCATCGCCGGACATGAAACCACCGTGAACCTCATCTCCAACGGCGTACTGACGTTGCTCCGCCACCCGGCCGAGCTCCAGAGGCTGCGCGCTGACCCCGGCCTGGCCATCCCGATGGTCGAGGAGCTGCTCCGCTACGAGCCGCCCGTGCATTTCGTCCCGTTCCGCACCGCTCTCGACGACATCGACATCGCCGGCACCACCATCCCGGCCGGCGCCTCCCTCACCCTGGTCCTTGCTGCGGGCAACCGCGACCCCGCCCACGTGGCTGACCCCGGGCTCTTCATCCCTGACCGGGCCAACAACCAGCACCTCGGTTTTGGGGGCGGGGTTCATCTTTGCTTCGGGGCGCCCCTGGCCCGGCTGGAAGCGCAGATCGCGCTCACTGAATTCGCCACCAGGCTGGAGAACCCGCGGCTGGTCTCGGACCCACCGCCGTACCGGCCGAGCCCGTTCCTGCGCGGCCCGTCCCACCTCCCGGTAGACATCGACGGCGTCCTCGCCCCGGGTAAGCCCTTGCCGGCAGTCGCCCGGAAAATGCACTTCAGCGGGTGACGGTTAGAGGTTTCATGGGCAACACACAGGACACCCGTTCCAGTCGTAGGTCGCCAGGGCCCGCCACGCGGTTGTTCCTGCCGGTGTCATCGCACCAGTCAATGTTGTAGGGCACCGCGGTTACGGCGGCATCCCCCACAGCTGTCCGGGCGGGAACGACAAACGTATAGGTGAACCCCCCGGCGTCGTTCATGGCGGTGGTGGTGTTGACGACCTCCACGCCTGTGGCGTCGGTGACGCTCACCTGGATACGGGCGTTCTTGCCGTAGCGGGGATTGCAGTCAGCGTCCGGCGCTGCCACCGTCACGCTCTGCCCCGGTTTGGCTTCCGACGGGGTCAGCGAATAGGCGGGCGGGAAACACGGCGGTTCCCCACCGGTGGAGGACGAGCACCCCGAGACCGAGGCAGCCAGCACCAATGCGCCAACCGTGGCACGGATCGCGGAGCGCCGCCCGCTGTCTTTCAGACAGAGAACCATGCCGTCAGTGTCGCTGGTACAGCAGTCGGCGCCTACTGTTGTGCTGAATTCGTACCCGGATCGTTGCCTGCGCCTGCCCGCCGGCGGTTGACCGCCCCCATCAAGCGCAGGCAGAGCGCCCAGTAGGCTACCCCCGCGGCCAGCGAGCCTGCCACGGCCAAGGCGGGGCTGATCCCGGCCAGCGGCGGATAGACCACCCAGTGGACAAGGTATGCGTAGAGGGAGGCGCTGGCGAGTACCACCATGAGGCGGCGGAGGACCTGCGGCACCGGAATGCTGGGCAGCCAGATGAGCAGCAGGATCCCGGCGAGCAGCGTGGCCTCCCGACCCGGATTCTCGAAGAATCCCGGAACGGTCACTGCTGCAATGACCGAGACCAGGCAACGCTGGGCGACGGTCCGGGACCGTGCGATAGCCCAACCCAGCGCGAAGAGCCAGAGCGCAGGCGCCGTGTGCGGCACTCCCGGGTTGACCAGCTCATACCGGGTCAGGAGCCCCACGCCGGTCAGCGCCAGCGGAAAGAGCAGGGGGAAGCGCCGCTCGGCGCGGTCCGCCCACGGAACGGCAAGCAGAGCCACGGACCCCACAAGCAGGTAAACAAGAACTTCGATGAACCAGAAATGCCACTGGGTGCTCACCCCCTCCGGCCCGAGGACGGCATTGAGCAGCACGATATTGGCGGGTGAGTAGTTGTCGGTGATCAGGTACGCCACCGCGATGAACGCCATGCTCGGCACGATGATTCGTGCCGAGCTGGACAGCTGCCTCCGCAGCCGCGGGATCCGCTTCCCGGAGAGCTGGAAGCGTGCGAAGTTGTAGCCTGCCACCGCCATGAGCACGTGGGCCGCACCCTGCCAGCTAAACAGCCCAACGTGCGTGCTGACGATCAGGACGATCCCGACGGCCCGCAGCACGATGCTCGTTTCCACCGGCGCAAAGAATCTCCTCCGCTTACGGCCCGGTGCAGTGCGCGGCCGGGGCTCCAGATCCCGGACCGGCGTCACGTGCCAGTCCCGCGGGAGATGGCCCAGCGCCTGTTCCAGCCGCACCGACGCGGCCACATAGGACAATGAGTCCCCGCCCAGGGACACGAACGTGTCGCTGTCCGCGATGTCGGCGCACTCCAGCACGTCCTGGAAAATCTTCCGGACGCTGTCCGGAGCATTGTTGTCCGGCGCGCCGGTTTCCGCTGCAGGGGCGGGTGCCGGCCCGGGTTTCGGCCCGGACAGGGCCAGGACGCCCCTGTAGTCGAGCTTGCCCGTTGCCAGGCGCGGGAGATGGTCGACGGCGTGGACCTCTAGGGCGGCTCGCGGCAGCCCCATGCCCTGGGCGAGGACCTTGCCCAGCAGGTGCGCGTCGTGGTCGCCTTCGACGGCGACGACGACGCCGTCGTCCGTCCCGGCGCTGGCCGCCTGCACACCGAGGTCAGCCAGGAGCCGCTCCACCTGCCCCAGGTCAACGCGCAGCCCCACGATCTTGACGAACCGGCTGCGCCGGCCCACCACTTCGTAGACGCCCGCCGGGTGCAGCCTGGCGAGGTCGCCGGTGCGGAGCTCCGCAACGGTCCGGCCCGCGGCGAGATCCGCCGGGCATTCGGCGTAGCCAAGCATGACGTTGGCGCCGCTGTAGACCAGTTCGCCGTGTTCCAGCCCCGGCACGGGGTCGATCCGGAACGAGCCGCCGGGCACCGGGACGCCCACCGCGCCCGGCACCTCGGCCGCCAGTTCAGGAGGCAGGTATGCCATCCGGGCCGTCGCCTCGGTCTGGCCGTACATCACGAAAAATTCCCAGCCGCTGCTGCGGCCAAGTTCGGCGTAGTTCCGCACCGAGTCCGGCCCCAGTCGGCCCCCGGCCTGGGTGACGTAGCGCAGGCCGGGCAGATCCATGTCCGCGAACCCGACCCGTTCCAGCAGTTCAAAGGTGTACGGAACGGCCGCGAAAGACGTCGCCCCGCGGCCTCGGAAGAGGTCCCAGAAGCACGGATCGACCACGGAAAGATCGGTCAGGACCAGTCCGGCGCCGCGGAGCAGGTGGCTGTTGATCACGGACAGCCCGTAGCAGTAGGACATGGGCAGCGTCGTGGCCGCGCGGTCGTCGGGCCCGATGTTCAGGTACTCGGAAATCGACTCGGCGTTGGACTGCAGGTTCGCATGCGAGAGCCGCACGAGCTTGGGCGAGCCGGTGGATCCGGAGGTGCTGAGCAGGAGCGCGAGGTCCGGGTGAAGCTCGTGGCGGGTGCCGGTCCGGCGTTCGTCCAGCAGGAGCTGCCCGTTGCCGGGTTGGACAACGACGTCGGGGTCGTAGGCCGCGACGAGGGATTCCAGGGCGGCCGGCTTGTCCTCCGGCAGGAGGATCAGCGGGTGGCCGCCGGCCAGGGCCGCCAGATAGACCACCAGAGAGTCGAGGTCGTTGGCTGCGGCGAGCGCCACGAGGCGCCGTGTGGTGCCAAGCCGGAGGGCGAAGGCATCGACCCGCTCCGCCAGCTCCCGGTACGTCATTGCCAGGGTGTCGGTAAGGATGGCTGGGCTGTCCCCGTAGCTCGCAAGATCGGCGGCAAAGGGCACCCGCATGAAGTCAAGCTGCGTGGTCACCCGGACGATGTTATTAGATTAGGCTTACCTAATCCAAATTAGGGTACGAAAGGTTTGCGTAATCGCCGCGAATCGGTATCCTCCTTACTTAGGTGTACCTAAGTCGGGATTGCATCGGCAATGTTGCCGGGGAAGCCCACTCGGTCCCGTACCCCTGCCTCCACTCCCCCGCACCGCACCGCACCGCACTGCTCCACCCCACCGATCCAAGGAAACACCATGCCCAGCATCCCCCTGCCCAAAAATGCCCCCCGGTTCCGGAAGACGCTTGCCCTGTTGGCCGCGGCAACCGCAGTTCCGTTGGCCCTGGCCGGCTGTATGGGCAACCCAAAGGACCCGGGCGCCGCCGGACCCATCCAGGTCACGAGCAGTACCGGCGTCGACGCCCATCTTCAGGGCCTGTTGGACACCGGCACCCGGCAATACTCCGCTTTCGTCGTGGATCAGACCGATCAGCTGGTTACCGGCACGAGGTCATTCGCGGCGGCTTACGCCGCCGGGGATGCGACGAAGGCCCGCGGACTCTATGCCGCCACGCGCATGCACTGGGAGCGTATCGAGCCGGTCGCCGAGTCGTTCGGGGACCTGGACCCCAAGCTCGATGCCCGTGAAGCCGACCTCGCACCCGGCCAGGAATGGACCGGCTGGCACCGGGCCGAGAAGGACTTGTTCCCGCCGGCCGGCTACACTCCCCTCGCACCGGCGGAGCGTGCCGCCATCGCCACGCAGCTTGTTGCCGACACCGAGGACCTGGCCCAGCGGACCCGCACCGTGGAACTCTCCGCGGACAAGATCGGCAACGGCGCCAAGGAACTCCTGGACGAGGTGGCCACCGGCAAAGTTACCGGGGAGGAAGAAATCTGGTCCCACACCGATCTCTGGGACTTCCAGGCCAACGTTGACGGAGCCCGGACCGCTTTCGAGAGCCTGTTGCCTGCGCTGCAGCAGAAGGACCCGGCCCTGGCCGAAGCGCTCGAGGCCAAGTTCGCCGCCTTGCAGGCCGGGCTCAAGCAGCATTCCACCGGCGCAGGCTTCGTCTACTACAACGACCTCAGCCAGGCCCAGGTGCAGCAACTCGCCTCCCTGGTTGATGCCCTGGGCGAGCCCCTGGCCAAGCTCGCTTCGGCAATAGCCCCGTGACCGGCTGCCCCTTCGGCGGCAGCCCCCGCCAGACCCCCGACGGCGGCGCCTCCGAATCAGCTAGCGCACCGGAACCAGCCAAGCCACCGGGAGCCGCCGCCATGCCCGCGCCGCCCGCAGCCCCCGGTTCGGGAAAGGGCCGGCTGTCCCGCCGCGGGCTCCTGTCCCTGGCAGGAGCCGGCGGCGCGGGCGCCGTCGCCGGCCTGGCGGTTGGCTTCCTCAGTCACGACGCCGTCGAGGCCGCGGCCGCCCCCGTGGCAGAGCCCGGCGACATCATCGCCTTCCACGGTGACCGGCAGGCCGGCATCGTCACGCCGGCCCAGGACCGCCTTCACATTGCAGCCTTCGACCTCGTCACGGAGGACCGTGCAGAGCTCATCCGGCTTCTGAAAAACTGGACGGCCGCCGCCGTGGCGATGACCGAGGGGCGCAGCACGGGCAGCAGCGGGGCCGTCGATGGCCCCTACGACGCCCCGCCCGAGGACACGGGTGAGGCCCTGGACCTCGGCGCCGGCAGACTCACCCTCACCTTCGGGTTCGGCCCCGGCCTGTTCGAGAAGGACGGCAAGGCCCGCTTCGGACTCGAGGGGCGCCGCCCGGACGCACTGATCGACCTGCCGCACTTCCCAGGCGACGACCTCCAGCCGGGACGCACCGGCGGCGACATCGTGGTGCAGGCCTGCGCCGACGACCCCCAGGTGGCCGTCCACGCGATCCACAACCTTGCCCGCATCGGCTTCGGGCAGTCGCGCGTCCGCTGGTCCCAACTCGGCTTCGGGCGGACGTCCTCCACGTCGAGGTCACAGGCCACCCCGCGGAACCTCTTCGGCTTCAAGGACGGCACCAACAACCTCAAAGCCGAGGACACCGCCCTGCTTGGGGAGCACGTGTGGGCAGGCCAGGGAACGCGCCCGGAAGAGGGCTGGATGGCCGGCGGCACGTACCTCGTGGCGCGCCGGATCCGGATGCACATCGAAATCTGGGACCGCACGTCGCTGCGGGAACAGGAAGCGCTGATCGGGCGCACCAAGGGCGCCGGGGCCCCGCTCTCCGGCGGCGAGGAATTCACCGCCCCCGACTTCGAGCTCCAGGGGCGCGGCGGGGAACCACTGATCCCGCTGGACGCCCACGTCAGGCTCGCGCACTCGAGCCAGAACGACGGCGTCAAGATGCTCCGGCGCGGCTACAACTACACCGACGGCTCGGACGGCCTGGGGCACCTCGACGCCGGACTGTTCTTCATCGCGTTCGTCACGGACCCCAGGACCCACTATGTGCCCATGCAGCTGGCCATGGCGAAGGAGGACGCACTGGCCCTGGAATACCTCAAGCACACCGGCTCGGGCCTGTTCGCGGTTCCGCCGGGCATCCGGGCGGGAGGCTTCATCGGCGAAGGTCTCTTCGCATGATGGCGGCAGTCACCGCTGCGGGCAGCCGCCCGGGAGCCGAAGAGCTCACTGCGTGGCAGACGGGACCGTTCCGGGCGGGAGGACCCGGCTGTGGCGCTTCTCGGCCACAGCCGGATCGAATCTCGTATCTTCCAGGGTCCCTCCGTCGTCGAGCCAACGGCGGTTGGTGTAGAAGCTGATAGCCCGATCGTTGCCTTTCTCAACCCAGAGAAATGCCCGGTCATAGCCGAGTTCGATCAGCTGTTGTTCCGCGGCCGCGAACAGGACGGAACCTACGCCCTGCGCCCAGCAGTCCGGATGCACGTTGATCGCGTGGAGCTGACCGGTTCCCGGGTCCGGGTCGCCGGCAGCAGGGCCGAGGATGGCGAACCCGGCAACCGCATCGGCGCTTTGGACGACGAGGTGAATGGTCCCTTGCCTGGGTTCAAGGATGTTTCGGCGCCAGGCGGATGCCGCGCGGTCGACGTCGAGACCGTCCAGGTACTCATCGGTCATGACGCCGCGGTAAGTGGCCCGCCAGGCCGCGATGTGGATCTCGGCCAGCCGTGCGGCGTCGTGCACGGTTGCTGCCCTGACACTGATGTCCGGAGTGGTCATGGTCCAGAATCTATTAACTGCGGTCACCGGTGCCGGGCGGCGCGCGCGAGGCGGCGGGCAAGGTAGCAGATGACGAGGACGCTGGCTGCGGCGAGGAGCCACGTGCCCGCGGATCCAAGGGCCGGGCCGCTCGTGCAGGTGCTGGCGGCGCCGGATTCCGCCGTGTAGTCGATGCACTCGCCTGTCCGAAAGCCGAGAAGCAAGGCGTCGACGGCGATCACTAACAGGATGGCACACACCCAGGGCCACATCGGACGCCGGCCGGGCCGGGGCGTTTCCTCCACGACCCCTCCTCCGCATCTCCGTAAATGAGCTAGCCCGTGGAACTCTTGGCAGACATCACAGCACGAATCGACTCCTGCGGCGAGACCCGATTCCTTGGAATTTCGAGGAGTTCCAGTGCCCGGCCCGAAACACCCGGAATTAGTTGGAGAATCGGAAAGAAGTGTGGGTCGGTGATGTGTCCGTCAAACAGGACTGGCGTACCGCCGGCGCTCACCAGAACTTCTGCCATGCATGCGGCGACGTCGAGACGCGCCAAGCGGTTGGCCTGGTCCAGGGATTCGCATATTGCCTCCACTTCCGGATCCCGGTCAGTACCGAAGACAAAGCACGCCGCAGCAATCCGGTCATTCCTGACGACGAATACGCTTCGGGACCGATCCAGTTCTTTCTGGATCATGGGGCGGAATTCAGCGAGGAGTGTCGCGCGCGACCCAGTAGGTGACCATGGCGCGTGCACGATTTCATACATTTCCGTCCATGCTTCATTCAGTTGATCCAGAGCTATTCGATCTCCTGTGAGGATGCCGCCACAGCGGTTTTCGTTTGCCCATCGGAGCACTTCAATGCTCGCGGTATCGATCTGCTCGGGCGGACACATTTGATAGCGCACAGCTCCCAGCGATCTGTAAAACTCGTGCGCAACCGTGCCCGGATGGGCTTTGACGGACAGTGGCATCCAACGACGCCTTTGAATGGATTTCACCAGTGCCGAACCGATACCCTGCCGCCGGTATTGCTCACGCACGAAAACGTTGACCGTGTCCCGAGTTGGATGGACGCGGTTGGTGGCTGAGACAGCGATCCCCACTGGCTCTGCACCGAACTTTGCCACCAGCGATGATCCCCCGGGGCGCCATTCATCGGCTCTGGCCCATGGCGCGTCGGCTGCGAAGTGATCGGTATCAGCGGCTGTCGCCGGATTGATCACCAGATTTTTTGCTTGTCCGGTCAGCATCCTGGCAGTCTATTCGTTTCAAAGCTGCGGCTTCCGGACGGCATCTTCGAACAAGGAAACAGGTGCTATCCCACCCAGCGACCGGTTGGAAACAGGAACAGAGGCTTTCGGCCGATTCCTTTGGCGCGGTAGCCTGCACTCACCCCCTGTATGCCTCTCCCCCGATCGCGATGAGGTCAAATCCCTCCTCGGGCCAGAAGAGTCCAGCAGAACCGTTTTCTTGGAAGGCCACGCCATGTCAGATTCTGAACTTTCCATTCTCCGTGAGCGGGCTGCCCGCGGTGACAACGACGCCATCGGCGAGCTCATCGAGCTGGCCGCGGAGCGGGAAGATTTCGAGGAGCTGCGGCAACTTGCCGACGGCGGCAGCCGCGACGCTGAGGATCAGCTGGTTGAACTCGCCGCTGAGAAGGAAGATCTGGACGAGCTTCGGCGTCTGGCATCCGCCGGCAATACGGACGCGGCCGAAGTTCTGGCCGAGCTCACTGAGTAAGCACTCCCGTATTTCGGCCGGGTCACCGCAGCTGAAATTGACTATGTCAATAGTCGCTGCAGCATCTATGCTGCGCTGAGCCGCAAACGCGGCATCAACTCTGGGGGTTTGAAATTGGACCTTGGTCTGCTTATTGCGGCTCTTTACTGGGCCTTTCCGGTGGCGGCGGTATTTGTCCTGGCGCGAACCGTATTCCGGCTGAACACGTACCTGAAGCTGCGGATCGCACAGCTTCGCGCGGAGGCCACGGCCGCTGAAGCGGCAGAGCCACGACCCCATTTCCGTCCACAGGATTGATCGAATGTCGGCGATGATTCAAAGGAAGGGGCGGCCTGTGACGTTCGAGAGGCTGGTGGTGCGCGCAGCGAGGCCGGAAGACGCGGCGGAGGTGCGCCGGTTGTCCATCGCCTTCACTCCAGCCGCACAGGAGGTTCCGCCCGAGGTCTTCCATAGCCGTTTCGCCCGGTTCCTTGCCGACGCCTCATGGTGCCTCCCTGTGGCTCCGGCACGCACCAGGCTGCTCGGCTACGGCCTCGCTCAGGATTTCGGGCCGGGCCTGCGGGCTGACTTCACGACGGGCCGGGTCCATGACGTCTTTGTAGACCCCGACACGCGTCTGGCCGGCACCGGCCGGGCCCTTATGAACTTCATCTTCGATTGGTCACGGGCCAGGCCACAGCCAATGATCCTGGACTGGCAGGCAAGTCCCTCCGCCATCGGCTTTTACGGGGCACTCGGCTTCACCCCCGATCGTGTGGGCGACTTTCCCGAGTATCCGGGCTTCACCCTTGACCACCGATCCGGACACGGCGTGCGCTACATTGCTCTCAACCCGGCGACGGCCCGGGCGATGGAGGGGGACCATTGAAAGCGTCAAAAGAGAACGTGCACCTGCCGCGGCCGGACTGCCCAGCGTCCACTCAGCGGTCCGCGCGGCGAGCCCGGACGCACCGTTCGGCGTCGGGCCGGCCCGTTGCCGCAACCGTATGGGCCGGTGCTGCCGGCACACTGTACTGGCTGGCGGCCAGCGGAGAACCCAGTGCCGCGATGGACGCCGCACCCTGGCTGGTTCTGGTGTCCTGGTTCGTCTATGCAGTCCAGTGGCGCCCGTGCCTCCGCGTTGAGAGCGGCGGGTTTGTGTTGATCAACGGACTGCGCGACCACCGGATACCGTTCGATACGGTTGAGGACGTCGAGGTCCGCTATGCCGTCACCGTCAGGGCCGCGGGCAAGAAGTACGTCAGCTGGGGCGCTCCGACCCCGCCGGGCTCGTTCGACTCCGGCTTTCAGCATGTCAGCGATCTGAAGAGCCGGCCACACAGCATGCTCCCCGGCAATGAGCGCATCCGGCAGCCGGAGGTAGTCACCGGCCGTGACAGGATCGCCCAGGCGTGGCACGACGCCCGCGCCGCTGGACTCCACTCCTCCGGCGGAACAGTGACCACGACGTGGAACCGCCCGGTTCTCGCCACGGGCGGCGCGGCGCTCCTCTGGGTGATCGCTGCGGTCCTGATCCAGCGGGGGTGAAGCGCACGCCGGGCAAGGCCTCGGGAGTTCAGACCGAGCGGTACCGAAGCGAGCCGGGAATCTCTCCCCGGGATCCGAGGCCTTCCCCGTAGGCGAACTGTGCCCACAGCGCCCGCATCGCCCGGCCATGGGCGTTGATCTCGTCCCACGTCGCCCCCGCCAGGAGTCCGGCACCTTCCCACGTGCGCTGGTGGCCGAAGAGCAGGGGCAGGTCGACCGTGTGCGCGGCGCCATAGAGATTTCCCGGTGCGCGCCAGGACAGGACGTAGCTGTGGGCCCGGCCGCCCGCACGTACATGCCGCCTGGCAAACTGTCTGGCCGCTTTGCCGTACACCAATTCCGTGACCACCCAGGTGACTGCCTTGAGCACCGCGCTGCCGACCACGGGAATCCTCGCCACCCGGCCCAGGCGCGGGCTGCGCGGCAGAAACAGCCGGGCTTCCTCCGCTGTGTAGCCGATCAGGATGTCGATCGCCGGGGCAGCGGCATTCCAGGCCCGGTCAAGCCCGGATTCCTCGGGCAGGGGTGAGTGCCCGTACTGGATCCCGAACGGCATGGCAGCCATCAGACCGAACTTCCTCGCCGCCCGCGCCACGTCCTCTTCAATAGCTACGACGTCCATCGCCGGAGTCGCGGCGGTAACCGCCTCCGCCGCCACCCCCATGGCGGCGGTCGTCCTTTCCCGCCCCCGGGTAATGCCCAGCGGCGCACTTTGAATGATGGCGCGCTGGAAGAGCGACGCCGCGTCAGGGGTCGCCATGAGGTGCGCGACGGCGTCGCCCCCTGCGGATTGCCCGAACGCGGTGACGCGGCCCGGATCGCCGCCGAAGGACGCGATGTTGCGCTGCACCCACCGGAACGCCTCGATCTGGTCGAGCAGGCCCAGGTTGGCGGGACGGCCGGTGCTGGTGGACAAATATCCGAAGAGGCCCAGCCGGTAGGTCACCGAAACGACGATCACCCGGGTTTCGGCAACCAGCGCTGCGGGGTCGAAGATCGCCAGATCCCCGGAACCGGACGTGTAGGACCCGCCGTGCAGCCACACCATTACCGGCAACCGTTCACCGTCGTGGAGATCGGCAGGCAGGGTGATGGTCAGGCGCTGGCAATCCTCGCTGCCCGGAAGTTCGCCGTAGCGGGTGCCGAGCACGTCATCCAGGAAGGGCACCGGCGCCTGCGGGCACGCCGGAGACAGGGATGTCGCCTCGAGCGTCTCGGCCCAGTCGGGTGCCGGCGCGGGCGGCTGAAAGCGTTCCGCGGTGGCGTAGGGAATGCCGGCGGCACGCACGACGGCGCCGTCGCGCCATCCGGTGATCGGGCCACACGGCGGATCGAAGGAAAGGTTCACGTCTATTCCGGTCTAGCTGTTCTTCAGGAGGGCAACGTCGGAGACAAGATCAATGTGCTCCAGCATCGCCGCCGCGGCGGCCGCCGAGTCCCGGGACCGGATCGCGTCGGCGATCTTGCGGTGGGAGGCGAGCGACTGCTCCGGCCGGCCGGGCTGTGCGAGCGATTCGAGGCGCGTTTCCAGGACCATGCCGGCAATGAAGGTCATGAGCTGGGCGAGGACTGCCGAGTGGGCCGCGGCGGTGACGGCCTGGTGGAACAGCTCGTCGCCGCGTGCGCCGCGGTCTCCCGAGGCGACCTCTGCCGCCATGGCTTCGAGGGCGTGATCGATCGCGTCCATGTCCTGCTCCGTGCGGCGGGCCGCGGCCAGTTCGGCCAGCTTGACCTCCAGCGTGCTCCGCGCCTCAACGATCTCGGGCAGACGGCTCCGGTGTTCGCGGAGGCCTTTGATCACGGAGGGAACGTTCGGCCGGTAGACCAGCACCGCTCCGGTGCCGTGCTGGACGTCGATCACGCCAAGCACCTCGAGGGCCACCAGGGCCTGCGCCAGGGTGGCACGGGAAACCCCCAACCGCTCGGCAAGTTCCCGCTCGGCCGGCAACGTGTCCCCGGGGCCCAGCTCGGCGGACTCGATGAAGTCCATGATCTGCTCCACCAGCTGCTCGTAAAGCCGGGGCCGCGAAACGCGGGAAATCTGATGCGTTGCCGCCTGCTTTGCCATGCGCGTCCTTCCAGCCTGTCCTGACCCCTAAGACTACCGGAGAACTATTGACAAAGACACCTAGTGTCTAGGAGGCTAGGCCACTAAGCCAGTCACGAACCACTTCGATCCGGAGGAACAACGATGTCCGCTCCCGTCCTGTCCATCATCATCCTGGCGGTGATGTTCCTTCTGGCCACGGTGCTGCCGCTCAACATGGGTGCCTTGGCCTTCGTCGGCGCCTTCCTGCTGGGCTCCGTGGTGCTGGGGATGTCCACCAACGAGATCCTTGCCAACTTCCCCGGCGGCCTGTTCCTGACCATCGTCGGGGTTACCTACCTGTTCGCCATCGCGCAAAACAACGGCACCATCGACCTGCTGGTCCGGGGCGCCGTTCGGCTGGTCGGCAGCAAGGTTGCCCTGATCCCGTGGGTCATGTTCGCCATCACCGCGGTGATTACCGCCGTCGGCGCCCTCTCCCCGGCCGCCGTGGCCATCATCGCGCCGATCGCCCTCAGCTTCGCCGCCAAACACAAAATCAATCCGCTCATGATGGGCATGATGGTGATCCACGGCGCGCAGGCCGGCGGCTTCTCCCCCATCGCCGTTTATGGCGTCACCGTCAACAGCATCATTGCCAGGACAGAGCTGGACGCCAACCCGATGGCGATTTTCCTGGCGAGTTTCCTCTTCAACCTGGCCATCGCGCTGGTGCTGTTTGTCGTCCTCGGCGGCGGCAAACTGCTGTCCACCCCGGGCGGGCGGCTGGTGGAACAGGCCGCAGAAAAGCGCCTGTCCGTCAGCGTGGGTGCCCGCGCGGCCGGCGTCACGCTGCAGGGGTCCGGATCCGACATCTCCGCCGCCGGCGTCTCGGCCAAGGGCACCTCAGGCTCCGGCACATCCTCGGCTGCCGGTCCCGCCCCGGCCGTCGCACCTCCGGCCGGCGGCGCCCGTGCATCCATGGCCCAGCTCATCACCATCCTTGGCCTGATCGCCCTGGCCGTCATCTCGCTCGGATTCAAGGTGGACGTCGGCTTTGTTTCAATCACCATCGCGATCGTCCTCGCCCTCGTGTCTCCCGCCGCGCAGAAGGGCGCCGTCAACAAGATCAGCTGGTCCACGGTCCTGCTCATCTGCGGCATGCTCACGTTCGTGGGCGTCCTCGAAGAAGCCGGCACCATCGCATTCGTGTCCGGCGGAGTGGCGGATCTCGGCATGCCCCTGCTCGCCGCCCTGCTGATCTGCTACATCGGTGCCATCGTCTCGGCCTTCGCCTCCTCCACTGCCATCCTCGCGGCCCTCATTCCACTGGCGGTGCCGTTCCTGGCCACCGGCGAGGTCGGCGCCGTCGGCGTGATCGCCGCCCTGGCCGTGGCCTCCACGATCGTGGATGTGTCCCCGTTCTCCACCAACGGCGCCCTGGTCCTGGCCAACGCGCCCGAGGACGTGGACAAGGACAGGTTCTACAAGCAGATCCTGGCCTACAGCGGCATCGTCGTCGCCGTCGGACCGGCCGTCGCCTGGCTGGTCATGGTAGTCCCGGGCTGGATGTGACCGCTGGATGCAGCCGACAAATCAACCAACCGCGCAAGCCCACCGCGCGCCCGCCACGACCGACCAAAGAAGGAACACGTCCATGAGCACCGAACCCATGCCCGACGCCGAAGGCCCCCTCACCGGCTATCTCGTAGTGGACCTGAGCCGCGCGCTCGCCGGCCCGCATGCCGGGATGATGCTGGCTGACCTCGGCGCGCGGGTGATCAAGGTGGAGAACCCCGGTACCGGCGACGACACCCGCGGCTGGGGGCCGCCGTTCGTGGGCCCCGAGGATGATCCGCAGGCCACGTATTTCCTCTCCTGCAACCGCAACAAGGAATCCATTGCCCTGGACTTGAAGAGCGACGACGGGCGGGCAGTGCTGCGTGAGCTGCTGGAACGCGCCGACGTGGTCATCGAGAACTTCCGTCCCGGCGTCCTGGACCGGCTCGGATTCTCCGCCGCGCAGATGCACGCCCTGAATCCGGCGCTGGTGGTCCTCTCCATCACAGGATTCGGGCACGACGGGCCCGAATCCCAGCGCAGCGGCTACGACCAGATCCTCCAGGGCGAGGCCGGGCTGATGTCCCTGACCGGATCCGGGCCGGACGATCCGCAGCGGGTCGGGGTTCCCATCGCCGACCTCCTCTCCGGCATGTACGGGGCGTTCGGCACCCTCGCGGCGCTGCTCCAGCGTGAGCGGACCGGCCAGGGCCAGATCGTCCGCACCTCATTGCTCGCGGCCCTGATCGGGGTCCATGCCTTCCAGGGCACCCGGGCCACGGTTGCGGGCGAAGTGCCGAAGGCGCAGGGCAACCAGCACCCGTCCATTGCCCCCTACGGACTGTTCCACTGCCGGCAGGGCAGGGTGCAGATCAGCGTGGGAAGCGAAAAGCTCTGGAAAACGTTCGCCTCGACGTTCGGGATCGACGCCGCGCGGCCGGAGTTCGCCACCAATGCGGACCGCGTGCGCAACCGCGAGAAAGTCATCGAAGAAGTGGAGCGGGTGTTCTCCGATTTCGAGGCCGAGCCGCTGCTCACCAAACTCAACGACGCCGGCATCCCGGCCGGCAAGGTCAGAACCCTGGACGAAGTCTACGAATGGGAACAGGTCCACTCGCAGCGTCTGGTGGTCGACGTCGAGCACAAAATCCTCGGCACCGTGAGCCTGCCCGGCCCGCCGCTGCGGTTCTTCAGCGCCGCCGGCACCACCGAAACCACGTTGACGTCCCACACCGCGCCGCCGCTGCTGGACCAGGACGGGGAGCAGATCCGGCGGTGGCTGGGGCTGACACCCGGCACCCCAGCGGGCGCGGCCACAGTCACCGGCCAGGAAGGCCCCCGGGCATGCTGACCGGGCAGAAGGTCCGGCACCTGGACGCCACCGAACTCATCACCGCGGTCCTCGATCCCGGGTCCTACCGCAGCTGGGACGCGCCCGTGCTGGACCCCGATCCCGGCCCCGAGTACCGGCAGGAACTGGCCGCCGCCCGGGCCAGGACCGGCGTGGACGAATCCGTCCTTACCGGCGAAGGCCTGATCCGCGGCCGCCGGGTGGCCGTGATCGTCAGCGAGTTCCGGTTCCTCGCCGGCTCCATCGGCCAGGCCGCCGCGGAACGGATCGTCACCGCCGTCGAACGGGCCACCCGCGAGGGCCTGCCCCTCCTGGCCGGTCCGGCGTCGGGCGGGACCCGCATGCAGGAAGGGACCGTCGCGTTCCTCTCCATGGTCAAGATCAGCGCCGCCGTCCGCACCCACCGCAAGGCCGGTCTGCCCTATCTGGTCTACCTGCGTCATCCCACCACGGGAGGCGTCATGGCCTCATGGGGGTCCCTCGGCCATATCACCGCCGCCGAGCCCGGCGCCCTGCTCGGCTTCCTCGGACCCCGGGTTTACGAGGCCCTCCACGCCACCCCATTCCCGGAGAACGTCCAGACGGCGGAGAACCTTTTCGACAAGGGGCTGATTGATGCGGTGGTCCCGCCCTGGCAGCTGTCTGACGTCGTCGACCGCGCCTTGGGCATCCTGGTCACCGGCCCCCGCCCGCCGGTCGCCGCGCCCGCAACACTGTCCGTGAAGCCGTCCGGCGCCGGCGCCTGGGAGTCGATCGGTATTTCCCGCGACCCCCGCCGGCCGGATGTCCGGCAGCTGCTGGCGCACGGGGCCCGGGACGTGCTTCCGCTCTACGGCACCGGCCAGGGCGAAAAGGACCCCGGCCTCCAGCTGGCCCTGGCCCGTTTCGGCCGGGAATCCTGCGTCGTGATCGGCCACACCCGGCCCCGGGCCACGCGGCCGACAGGCATGGGACAGACGGCATTGGGACAGACGGCGATGGGGCCGGCGTCCCTCCGGGAGGCCCGGCGCGGCATGCGCCTAGCCGAGGAGCTCGGGCTGCCGCTGGTCACCGTCATCGACACCGCCGGCGCCGCCCTGTCCCAGGAAGCCGAGGAAGGCGGCCTGGCCGGCGAGATCGCCCGCTCTCTGCACGACCTCATTGGGATTAACGCACCCACGGTGTCCGTGCTGCTCGGGCAGGGGGCCGGCGGCGGGGCACTGGCCCTCCTGCCCGCGGACCGCACCATCGCCGCGCAGCACGCGTGGCTGTCGCCGTTGCCGCCGGAAGGCGCGAGCGCGATCGTCCATCGGAGCACCGGCTTCGCCGCGGCCATGTCCGAGGCCCAGGGCGTCAACGTCTCGTCGCTGCACGCCAACGGACTCGTGGAACACATCGTGGACGAACGCCCCAACGCCGCCGACGAGGCCCTGGCCTTCTGCAGTCGCCTCGGCCGCGCCATTGAATACGAACTCGCCGCGCTCTCCAAGGCAGGAGTCGACGAACTGCTCCCCCGGCGCCTGGCGAAGTACCGCAACCTGGGCAGCGTCCTTGCGCCGGCCGAGGGACGCCGTCCGGCGGGGTCACCGCTAGATGAGGCTCAGAGCAGGCTCGAGAACTCCGCGTGGCTGAGCGGGGCGTAGCGTCCGTAGGCGGCGATCACCGCGGCCTCGACCGCATCGACGTCCAGGCCCGGCACCAGGTCATCGGCCGCGCCCGCCGTCGCGGGGTCCCATTCGAGGCCGAGGGCGGCGTAGCTGGCCTCCAGGACCGCGCGGATCGGGGCGGAGTCCGCCACCACGATCACGGAGCTGAAGAGCCAGCCGCCGGCGACCACCCGCTGGGCGGTGCCGACCAGCTTGATCCGGTGCTCGGGGACCTCCGGGTCGCTGCCGTGCACGCTGAACTCCCCGGGGCAGTACTCCCCCGGGATCTCACCGACGCCGGCATCCACCCCGGCGTCGCGCAGTGCCCCGGCGAGCAGTTCGCCGAAACGCGAAAACCTCCCCTTGGCCCCGGCAATCGCGTCCGCATCGGGTTCCAGGTGGTCGATGACGAGGGTTCGCTCGTGGTACGCCGCCGCGCGGCCTCCGGCCTTGCGGACCAGCGGCTCGAAGCCCAGCTGCCGGCAGGCGTTGGCAGCGGCCTCGAAGCCTGGCAGGTGCGTGTCGCGCTGGCCGAAGGCGACCGTGGGAACCGGCCGGTACAGCCGCAAGGTGGGACCCAGCGAGCCGGTTTTGACCTTCTGGAGGAGCCCGAGCGCGAAGTCGAGGTCGGCCGCGGCGCCAAGTGATTCCTGCTGCCGCACCACCGTCAGTGTCCGGGACCCGGCTGGCGCCTGCGGCATGTTGTTATGCTCCCTTATGGTCATTCTGCAATTCCTCGTCGTAGCCGCCGCATTCGCCATCATCGACGCCATCTGGCTCAAGACGATGAACCCGTTCTACCGCCGCCAGATCGGTGACCTGATGGCCGACAAGCCCAATCTAGGTTACGCGGTGGTGTTCTACGTGATCTACATTGCCGGGATCGTGTTCTTTGCCCTGACGCCAGCGCTCGACGGCGGCAGCTGGCTCAGCGCTGTGGGCTACGGTGCCGCGCTGGGCGTGTTTGGCTACGCCACCTACGATCTGACAAATGCCGCCACGCTCAAGACGTGGCCGTGGCAGCTGATCGTCGTGGACATCCTTTGGGGTGCCGTGTTGACGGCGCTGGCCACGTTGGCCGGCTGGCTCGTCTTCCACTAGAACTAGGACCTGCGCAGCGTCAGGATCTGTTCCGCGCGTCCGAACGGGCCTGTGAGGTCATGCAGCACCGTGGAGGTGAGCCCGATCCCGTCCGTACCGAACGTGACTTCGTTGTCCAGCCCCAGCCACTCCCCCTCCGGCTGCCGGTACATGTGGATCTGCAGGTCCAGGTTGGGGAAGGCGTAGCTGCCCTTGCCCGGCGGGACCCGGGCGGCGATGCCGTTCGCCGTGTCCACGAGGCCGACCAGCCGGGCGAGGTCGCCGCTGTCCGCCCGGTCTGTCAGCGGGTAGTCGGTGCGGAGCCAGACGGTTCCCGAGCCCGCCCGGTGGCCCTCGGCGATCCGCATGTGCAGTGAGGCGATGTAGCCGCCGGGCCAGACGGCCGCGGCGTCGTACGGCTCGCAGTCCTCCGGCGCCGGAATCCTGGGATCCTCGAAGGCCGCGATGGCGGACGTGTCAGAGGTGATCATCCGCCAGGCCGTGGCGCGAATGGCCGTGCGCCCGCCGGAAACGAGCTCGGCCTGCACCAGTTCGATGGTCCGTCCCGGGCGCAGGGTGGAGGTCACGATCTCGAACTCACCGCCGGGGATCAGCCCGAGGATTTCGTAGCTGAGCCGCGCCATGCGCATGTCTTCGCGGGGCTCATGCCGGGCCAGGCGGTCGGCCATGATGCCGGACGCGGGGGCCATGTGCTGCTCGTGTTCGTTCCAGGCGCCTTGGGCGTGGATGGTGGAGCGGAACCGCCCGTCCCCCAGGACCTCGTAGTAGGAATCGCCCTCGGCAAGTTCCGGTAGTGCAGCAGTCAACGTCCGCCCTTTCGCATGGCTGGTGATTCCAGAACACACTATCCTGCTGCGCTTTCAGTGTTCCCGGCCGCTGTGTTTCCGGCTCCGATCCGGCGCGGACCCCGGACGCGCGTTGCGCTTGTTCCCAACCGATCCGCTCGGACTGGGTAGACTCGGGTGAGGTTTTAACGACTATTCACCGAAGAGGTGCTCCCCCTGCTTAGAGTCATCAGCTACAACCTCCGCAAGCACGCGGCCAGCGGCGAGCTGGTCGATCTGGCACGTGATTTCGAGATTGATGCTTTGTGCCTCCAGGAGTGCGATACGGACGATCTGCCGGAGACCATCGGGGATCTGCACTTGGCCGATTCCACCAAGGGCAACCGGCTGGGCCTGGCGATCTATTACCGCATGAGCCGTTTCACGGCCTACGAGACCAAGACCTTCGCCCTTAAGAAGTCCATGCACGACCGTGTCCTCTCCCCCGCGCACGAGCGGCTCATCGGTACGCGTGTGACCGACAACGAGACCGACCACGAACTCGTCATCGCGTCCTTCCACGCGGCACCGCTGACGGCATCGAACTCACTGCGCCGGAACCAGATCCATGCCGCCCACGCCGAGCTGCTCAGCATGGGCGGTGGGCTGATGTCCCTGATGGTGGGCGACTTCAACTATCCGTTCTTCACCAAGTCCCTGACAGCGCAGATGAAGGACGCCGGCTACGACCTCACGATGAGTGACCGACGCACCTACACCCGGTACAAGGTCTTCAAGGGCCATTTCGATTTTGCCACTTCCCAGGGGCTGGAGATCGAAAGCGTGGAAACCCTGGCCCGAGGCGCGTCGGACCACCTTCCCATCCTGATCACGGCCGAATACGGCCAGGAGGCGCCCCCCAACGGTTCAGGACCCGCGGAGCCTTAGCGGCCGGTCCGGGGGTACAAACACCCGGTGAACACCCGGTGAAACGGGCATCGAAAGCAGGCTTCTCGTAATCTGCCTGTGATCTACTGCTGGGCGTGAACTTCTCAAGACGCACCTTCCTGACCGCCGCCGGAACGGCCGCAGCCACAGCGCTCGCCGCCGGCAACAGCTGGCGGGCAGCGGAAGCCGCCACTGCCGCCCTGCCCCCGGCCGCCGCATCCGGCATTGACCACATCATCGTGTTGATGATGGAAAACCGTTCCTTCGACCACTTCCTGGGCTGGCTGCCCGGTTCAGACGGCCAGCAGGCCGGCCTGAGCTACACGGACCGCTATGGGACTCCGCACACCACGCACCACCTGACGGACTTCCAGGGCTGCGGCCACCCGGACCCGGACCACTCGTACGAGGGCGGCCGGATCCAGTACAACGGCGGCAAGAACAACGGTTGGCTCCTGGCCGGGGAAAACGACGGGTTCGCCGTCGGCTATTACGACGCCGCCGACCTCGATTTCTGGCGGCAGGCCGGCCCGGACTGGACGGTCTGCGACCGGTACTTTGCCGCCACGATGGCCGAAACCTACCCGAACAGGTTCTACCAGCACGCGGCGGCCACCGACCGGCTGCACAACTCCACCGTGACATCCACGCTCCCGACCATCTGGGACCGGCTGGCCGCCGCCGGGGTGGACGGAAAGTACTACTACGGCGATATCCCGTTCACCGCGCTCTGGGGCACGAAGTACCTCGGGATCTCGCACCACTACTCCGAATTCCTCTCTGACGCCGGCGCCGGCAGCCTGCCCGCGGTGTCCTTCGTGGATCCGCGGTTCACCGACGAGGGATCGGGAACATCCGGCGATGACCACCCGCACGCGGACATCCGCTCCGGGGAGACATTTCTCGCCGAGGTCTACAACGCCGTCACCACCGGCCCGGGGTGGGCCAAGACGCTGCTGGTGATCAACTATGACGAGTGGGGCGGCTTTTACGACCACGTCGCCCCCGGTACGGCCCCGGACATGAGCGCCGCGACGGCGCTGAGGGGTTTCCGGGTGCCGTCCGTGGTCATCTCCCCGCCCGCCCGACGCCGGTACGTCGCCCACGACATCTACGATCACACGTCCGTACTGAAGGCCATCGAATGGCGGTGGAACCTGCCTCCGCTGACGCCCCGGGACAGCGCGGCCCGCAACATCGCCGAAGTCCTGGACTTCGGCGCACCGGCAAACCTGACCGCTCCCACCTACCTGGTCCCGCCCTTCGTGGCCGGCCCGGCCTGCACCCCCGTGGGGCCGCCGCCGGCCGAGGAATGGTCCGGACTCAAACAGAAAGCACTCGCCGACGGATGGAAACTCCCGTGAACCCCACCACCACAGAAACCACGACGGCGGCCCCCGGGCCCCTCCGGCGGGGCCGCAGGCCAGCTCTGCGGGCCTCCGCCGCGGCCATCGTCCTGCTGGCGGCGGCGGCGATCGGCTGCGGACCGGCCCAGCCGGCTGCCACAGCCAGCGCTCCGACAGCCACCTCGGGCCAGGGCTACCTGCCCGGCGCCAAACATGTCTTCATCATCAACCTGGAAAACAAGGGTTACGACGGGACGTGGGGCCCGGCGTCGGCCGCCCCATACCTGTCCCAGACGCTCAGGGGCCAGGGGGTGCTGCTGAACCAGTACTTCGGCACGGCCCACAATTCTCAGCCGAATTACGTCGCCCAGATTTCCGGCCAAGGCCCCAACCCCCAAATGCAGGCCGACTGCCAGACCTACTCACCGTTTGTCGGAAGTGGCACGGCCAGTCCCGGCCAGGCGGTCGGAGACGGCTGTGTCTTCCCGGCCAGCGTGCCCACGGTGGCCGGCCAACTGACGGCCGCAGGCAAGACGTGGAAGGGCTACATGGAAGACATGGGAACGCCCTGCCGGCATCCTGCCCTCGGCGCGGTGGACGACACTCAGAAGGCCAAGGTCGGGGACCAGTACGCGGCGCGTCACAACCCTTTCGTCTACTTCGCCGGGATCACCGGCTCCCCGGACTGCGCCAAGAACGACGTCGACCTCAGCGCCCTGAAGACAGACCTCGCGTCAACCGCCACGACCCCCAATCTGTCCATGATTACGCCGAACCTCTGCCACGACGGCCACGACGCCCCGTGCGTGGACGGACAGCCGGGTGGCCTGGCCAGCGCCGACGAGTGGCTCAAGCAGTGGGTGCCGGCCATCACCTCGTCCCCGGCGTTCAAACAGGACGGCGTCCTGGTGGTCACCTTCGACGAGTCCGACGGGCCGCAGTCGGATGCCGCCGCCTGCTGCGGCGAAACCGCCGGACCCAACTCACCCGAGCCGGGCATCACCGGCCCCGGCGGCGGCCGCGTCGGCGCACTGGTGATCTCACCCTTCGTCAAGGGCGGCACCTGGTCCACCACTCCCTATAACCATTACAGCCTGCTCGCCAGCATCGAAGACACCTTCGGCCTGCCATACCTGGGCTACGCGGGAGCCTCTGGACTGAACCGCTTCGGACTCGACGTCTACAACGCAGGCGTCCAGCGGTGACGCGCGCTAGGACCCGGCGTTAAATACGTCTCCGCCGAAACTGTCCAGTCCCGGCGCCCCGGCGTACCCGAGGCGCGGGAGCGAGAAGGCGTCTTCGATGCTGGCCAGGAGGCTGAAGTGGTTGTAGGGCCGGTCCGACGTCGTGCCGCCCTTGGTGAGCGGCGAGAGGACCAGCGCACCAATCCTGCCGCCGGCCGTCCCTCCGGGCAGCAGCCCTGAGGGCCCAACGGTCTTGCCCTCGGACTCGTCGAAGGTGATCACCAGCATCCCGTCCTGCCGGAAGGCCGGGGAATCCAGGATGGCCGGGACCTGCTGGCTCAGCCAAGTGTCGGCGGCGGCCAGTCCGCCTGCGCTGCCGTCGACGCAGGGGTTGTCGTGGCCGTCATTGCAAAGATTGGGCGAAATGTAGGACAGGTTCGGGGTGGTGGCTACAGACCGGAGGTCGCCGCGGAGTTCGCTGAAGTCCACCACGTTGCTCTGGCAGTCCGGTGACGAGGTGATGGCCTGGAAATACACGAACGGGTTGTGCCGCGTTGCGTACTGGTCACCCACCTTGGCGCCCTGGCTGGTGTCCTGCCCGCCGAGTTCGGGATGACGGCACGGCGTGCCCATGTCTTCCATGTAACCCTTCCAGGTCTTGCCTGCGGCACTGAGCTGCCCGGCGACCGTGGGGACCGAGGCCGGATAGACGCAGCCGGCGCCCTCCGCCAGGCCGAGCGCACCCGTCCCCGTCAGCTCAAACGCGGCGTAGGTGGGGCAGTCCTCCCTCGTCATGGCATTGGACGGCTGGCCGGAGATCTGGGCCAGGTAGTTCGGGTTCGAATTGTGGGCGATCCCGTAGTACTTGGAAAGCAGGACGCCCTGGCTGCGGAGCGTCTGCGACAGGTAGGGGGCCTCCGAGCCTGCGCCCCACACCTTGTTGTAGCCCTTGTTCTCGAGATTGATGACGAACACGTGCCCGGGCTTCGACGCCGCCCCCGCGGTGGCGGTGCCCCCGGCAGTGGGACCCGGGCTGGCGCCCGGCGGCCCCGGCTCGCACGCCGCTGCCGACGCCACCAGGACTGCTGCAACAAGCAGCCGCGCGGCGATTCGTCGATGATTTTTCGTGGCAGTCCGGCTCATGGATTCCGGCTTTCTGATTGACCTGTCAGCGTGGATTTGGCGGCTTCAGTGTCTGCACTCTTTCACACCGCGGTCAAGAAAACCCGCGAGGACCCTGCACAGTTGCTGGGAATGAGTTCAGTAGCGAATGCTGTGGTGGTACTTTGCACTCATGGGCGCACCATCGGATTCCATTCCGCTCCTGGACCTGAGTACCGCCAGGGGGCGCGACGGCAGGTTTGACCCGGCGTTTATTGATGCACTGCGCGACGCCACGCACCGGGTGGGCTTCTTCCAGCTGACCGGTTACGGGGCCTCTGCCGCCGAGGTGGAAGAGCTCTTCGACGTCACGCGGCGCTTCTTCGAGCTTCCGCTTGCATCACGGCTGGAACTGGACAACCGGCTCTCGCCGCATTTCCGCGGTTACACGCGGCTGGGCCACGAAATCACCCAGGGGCGGCCGGACGCGCGGGAGCAGCTGGATTTTGGACCGGAGCGTCCCGCCGTGGAGGACTACCCGCCGGATCAGCCGTACTGGCTGGTCCAAGGGCCGAACCTGCTGCCGGACCGGGCGCTGCCCGAGCTGCGCACCGTGTGCATGGCCTGGGCGGAACGGATGTCCGGCGTCGGGGCCGAATTGCTCAGCGCCATCGCCGTGTCGCTGGAACTGCCCGAAGGATACTTCGATGAACCCTTCCGGGACTCACCGGCCTGGATGGCCAAGTTGGTCCACTACGTCGGCGGCGTCGTCGCTGATGCCGGTCCGCAGGGTGTCGGCGCGCACGCGGACTACGGCTTTGTCACCTTGTTGCTCCAGGACCAGGTCGGCGGCCTGCAGGTACTCCCGCCGGGCACGGACAGCTGGATTCCGGTCGAACCCGTTCCGGGGGCCCTGGTCATCAACCTGGGCGAAATGCTCGAAGTCGCGACTCAGGGTTACCTGGCCGCCACCATCCACCGCGTCGAGGCGCCCCCGGCCGGCGTCGACCGCTACACGGTCCCCTTCTTCTTCTCGCCCCGGCTCGATGCCGTCATTGAGCCAGTGCCCCTGCCGCCCGCACTCGCGGCCCGGTCCCGGGGGGTCACCGATGATCCGGACAATCCGATGCTCGCGTCCTACGGCGCAAACGTGCTCAAAGGCTGGCTGCGGGCCCACCCCGAGGTCGCCCGGATTCATCACCCGGAACTGGTCCGGAGCGCCGGGCAGACCTGAACGGCAGCAGTTCACCGGCCAACGTGCCGGGAATGACGGGCCGCCGGGGCGGCCCGGCGGCGTCCCGACTCAGGCCTGTCGCTGTTTCACGGCGCCGGCCAGCGAGGCCAGGCCCTTTTCGAAGTCGGCGCCGACCATTTTGTCCATGTTCATGAACAGGGCGAACACTTTGCCGATGCCTTTGTTCTCCCCGGTCATCGTCCAGGTGACCTGTGTGCCGTCACCGGAGGGCGTGAACGTGAAGGAGGTGGGGTTGACCGCTTTGAAGGGCTTGGTGAATTCCAGACGGATCTTGATGTCGCGCGGCTCGGCCGTGTCCACGATTTCCATGGTGCCGGAGCCGGCCTTGCGGTTTCCGCTCCAGGTGTACTTGGCACCGACGCCGGATTCGCTGCCGGAGTAGCTCCGTTCCATGGCCGGATCAACGGCCTCCCAAGGGGACCATTTGGTCCATTCGTGGAAGCTGTTGACCAGCGGAAAGATCTCCTGCGCCGGGGCTGGAATGACTGCGCTGCGGGTAACTTCATAAGTAGACATGCGGCAATCCTAGGCGGTGACCGGCCCAACCGGGCGCGTGCCCTGCGGGTTCACCCCTTCTCAGCGGCTGCCTCCGTCAGATCGACCACCGGCGAGGCCGCGTTCTTCTTGACGGACTCGACCCCGCCCATGGCACTCGCCTTGGTCTTGTAGCTCTCCGAGGAGGCGATCACCTCGCCGTTGGAGGCCTTAAGCCGGAACCGGAATCCGCCGGACTTGTCTTTGTAGACCTCATACTTGCCAGCCATGCTGCATCCCTGATTTCTCCGTTGTTGTGGCCGGCCGGGGAGCCGGCACGGATCAGATTAGCCCCGCCGCAACCGGCTGACCAGAGTCCTTCGGTTGCCCGGCCCGACCAGGCTCAGGACAGGCCGGTCAGCCCTGCAGCGGGATGACGTCAATTCCCCCGTGCTGATCGGCAACGACCAGAACCCGGGGCGCCGCCACACCTCCAGTGCGGCCGCCAACCGCTTCTCCTGGGCCCCGGCATCGCCCGCGACGTCCCCACCGGCAACGCCAGCACCGGCAGCACCGGCAGCGCCGGCACCGCCGTCGGCCCGTTTCCACACCGTGACGCCGGCCCCGGTGACCTCACCGATGACGCGCCGCAGCGGTGCGGGGTCGGATCCCGCCACGAGGAACACGTGGCCGATGGTTCGCGGACGGACCGGACCGGCCGCGGCGAGCACGGCACGGTCCTGCCGCCACACGGCAAAGTGGTACCCGAACACGAGTCCCGTGGCGACCAGGAGCCCCAGGGGTGCGCGGATCCGGTCCACGAGGCTTCCCCCGCTGACCTCGCCCAGGACGAACTCGAACATCCGGAACCCGATCACCAGCAGCGTGACCACCGCCACCACGGCGCTCAGGCCGAACACGGCCACCAGGTAGATCCGGCGCGCGTTCAGGCCGGCGCCGGCCGCCGCCGCCTGCTCCACGCGCCGCCACGCAAGCCACCAGACCGGGCCGCCAACCAGGAGCGAGCTGATTCCCGCAAGCAGCAGCGTCCGCGCCCCGGAGCCGGCCAGCGGCGTCGCAGTCATGGCGAGGACCGAGTTGACGATCACGCCTATCCCGGACGCTGCCGCGACCAGGGCGACGCCGGAGGTCACCAGCCTGCCGCCCTGAAGCGTGGCCTCTGAGCGCCCGCGCGCGACATTGCGGTGGTAGACCCAGACGAGGCAGCCGATGGCGGCCGCGGACACAGCCGGCGCGAGGGGCTCCAGCAGGAGCTCCTGCGGTTCGGAACGGTCAAACAGCAGGCGAAGCACCACGAAGAGCGCCACCCCGGCTCCGCCCAAGGTCAGAACGCCGGCGCCAAGCACCCCGACCGTGATGAGCGCGACGTCGGCCAGCCCGGTCCGCAGCCTCCGGCCGCCGTCGTGATTCCAATGCCACCACCAGATAATGGTTCCGCCGACGGCCCAGACCAGGGATTGCAGCGCCGACACCCACCACGGTTTGCCCACCGACACCTCCGTCGCGGCTCCCCGCAGGGCGGCATCCAGCAAGGTGGATAAGGCTGCGACGGCGCCGCCCACGCCCAGCACGAGCCCCAGCACCGAGCCGAGCACCGTAGGGACACCGGAGAGGACTGTCGGATTCTTCCGGGGGTCACGCCACATCCACCGGTGCCAGGCCCAGACCGCAGCCCACACCAGACCTGTGGCCAGGGACAGCCGCCACTGAAGGCCCTGCCCGCCGATCAGCGAGGACAGAGTGTTCAGCACGTTGGTGGCCGCGATGAGCAGGGCGAGCAGGTAGGCGCCTGCCAGGTAGAGACCCCAGCCGATGGCGGACCGCTCCTCCGGGTCCTCGAGCCGCCGCCAAACCGCCCACCACAAGAGGGCCGCGAGCGGGCCGCCAATCAGGGCGAACGCCAGCGAGCGCGCGAGCCCGGCGACGTCGTCCGGGGCCAGTTCTGTCCCCGCCACCAGCAGGCGGCCCAGCAGTCCGCTGAGCCCGACGGCGGTGGTCACCACCAGTGCGAACAGCAACGCGTAGGTGATGAGCCGGCGCACTGTCCCTTGGGCGCTCATTGCTTCGCCTCGCCGGTGCACACTGCCAGGGGCCAGGGCACGGTGTCGATCAGCCAGCCGTTGCCCGCCCGAACGAGGTCGAACGCGTCCTCCACCTGGTATTCGGCGCTGCCGAAGGGACCGCCCGGCTCGGACACGGTGATGAGCACCCTCACGTCCGCGGATTCCGGCCGCTCGGTGGTGGACACCAGCGTGACTCGCAGGTTCCGGGCCGAGGGGCGTGACCCGGTTGTGCACTTGCTCCGGGCGGCCGGCGTCAGGTAGGTGGAGGCGGCCGTCTCATCCCCGGCAATGACGGCGGCGGCGTAGCGCTGTGCGACGCCGGCGGGCGTTGACTCGGCCAGGGGCGCGGGCTCCCCGCGGGTGAAGACCACTGCCAGCGCGATGATGACGATCACCGCGATCGCGGCCATGATGGCCAGCAGGGTCCGGTCAGCCCTGGTGCGGCGCGGCTCCCCCGCCTCCCCCGGCTTTTCCGGGCCGGGATCCTCCGGGCGGGGATCCTCCGGGCCGGGCTCCTCCGGGCGGGGTTCCTCCGGCAGTCCTTCAGGCGGCGGCCTCATGGCGCAAGTATGGACGCCGTCCAGCGCACGGTCACGATGTCTTTCGTCCCCTTTCCGCGGCGTCCGCGTCGACGCAGCCAAAGCCAGCCACTACGCTCGGAAAATGGGAATCATGCGCAAAGCCCTCGCCGCTGCTGTTGTGCTGATGGCCGGCCTTCTCGGCGGGGCCCCGGCCGCGCTCGCCACGACGCCGACCGCCGTCGTCATTGAAGACCGCGCCGGGGTGTTGGACCAGCGGACGCTGTTGCCGGCGGTTCAGGCCACCGACTTTTATGAGCCCACCAAAGTTGCGGTCTACACCTATAACGGCACTGCCGCCGACAATCTGAACGAAGAAGTCCTGCGGTTCGCCCGCACCGAACATCCCGAATGGATCAGTGCCGACGGGCAGAAGTGGGCAGACGGACTGTTCATCTTCGCCCTGGATCCGGTGGGCCGGCATGTGGGGACGTACATGGGTGAGGACCGGAAGGTCTCGCCCGAACAGCGCGAGGACATCCAGAACGCCGCCAAAGAGCTGCTTCGCGATGCGCAGTGGACCGAGGGCACCATTGCCGGGATCCGCCGCGGCGCCGAACTCATCAATCAGCCGTGGTACCGTTCCACAGCCTTCCTCGTCACAGCCTGGGCGGCGGTGGCCGCCGCGGTCTGCGGAGCCGCGGCCTGGCTGATCGTGCGGTGGCGGACCCGGGTGTCCAGCCGGAAGGAACTGGCCCGGGGCGACGCCAGCTACGCCAATGTCAGCATGGACCTGCAGGTGACCGAGCTCAACGCCAGCACCATTCCCGAGTCCTCCCGGTACGGGAGCACGGTGCTGGAAAAGCACCGCACGTTCCTGAACCGCTACGGTACGGCCACCGAACTTTCCACCCAGGTACACGCCCTCAGCAGCAGGGACCTGAGCCGCCGGCCCAACCTCAAACTGGTCCGGAGTTACGCCGACGCCGCGGCCGAACTCGACGCCCTGGACGACGTGATCGCCGATACCAATGCCCTGCTCAACCGGGGCTCGTCCTGGCCTGCCGCCTGGGACCGCCAGCTCGCGCCGTTCCGCAACGATCTGGACGGCGTGGAAGACCTGCTCAGCCAGCGCCGGGCCGAGGGAACCTCAGGGACGGCGCTGGCACTGCTGTCCTTCCGCGATGAAAGCCGGCGCGACATGGAGCGCTGGTCGACGGAACTGGCGGACGGCTCCATCACACCGGAATCGGCGCTGGACAGGTTGCGTGACGCCCGGACCCACCTCTCGGAGCTGTTGAAAAATCACGCCGACACCCTGATCCAGGCCTTTGCCCGCAATGAGAAGGAAGCCGGGCTCATGCGCGAGGAAATGGACAGCGCGCAGGCGGGAACGAAGGCAAAATACGGCCGCACGTACGAGCCAAGCATCCTCGGAACGGTGTACCCGTCCTACTACTTCTTCTCGGTCCCGAGCTTCAACACCGGCTTCAGCAGCGGCGTCAGCAGCGTCAGCAGCGCGCGCGGCGGCGGCGCCACCACCGGGTACGGGTCCAGCGGCGGAAGCTTTTCCGGGTCCGGGAGTTCGTCGAGTTTCTAGGGCGCGTCTACGGCCTTAGGGCCCGCCCGCGGCCTTTTCGACGGCGAAATCCCCGCCGGGAAACATGATCGTTTCGTGGCCGTCGTCGAACCGGACCAGGTACGGCGGCGCACCGTCAGCACCCTTCACTTCAAGGATCAGACCGTGCCGGTCCGTGGACTCGACCGTCGTCCCCCGGATGATGATGCGGTCCCCTGCGGTTGCCTTCATGGCGGTCACCTGTATCCCTATTGACGCCTGTGTGCCCGAAGATCATTATGGCTCTTATCGGCTGGGGGGCGCTATGGCCTGAGGTTGAGGAGCCGCGCCGTGAATGGTAAATGTGCAGTTGGCCAAGCAGGAAAAGCAGTCAGCACCCTTTTCCCGGTGATCGGTTTCGCGGCAGGACCGCGCCACGACCCGCCCCCTCCCTCCGCCCACCCCGACGGCCCGGGACACCGGCGACGCCGACGCGGACGTAATCCCGCCAGCCCGTGCACCACGGTGGAGCCAGCGGGGTACCGGCCATGATGAATGCAATCGTGCGCTGGACGCTGCAGTTCCGGCTCTTGGTCCTGGCCGCCGCGGCAGGAATCCTGGCCCTCGGGCTCACCAATCTGCCGGGCATGTCCGTGGACGCCTTTCCGGAATTCGCCCCGCCGCAGGTAGAGATCCAGACTGAAGCCCTGGGACTCTCGGCCGCCGAGGTTGAGCAACTCGTCACCTCGCCCATGGAGGCCGACCTGCTGAACGGGGTGGCCTGGGTTGAAGCCATCCGGTCCAAATCCGTGCCCGGCCTTTCGTCGATCCAGATGGTTTTCAAGCCGGGGACCGACATTTTGCGGGCACGCCAGCTCGTCTCGGAACGGCTGACCCAGGCGCGTGCACTGCCGAATGTTTCGGCGGCTCCAGTGCTCATGCAGCCGCTGTCCTCGACCAGCCGGGTCATGATGGTCCGGCTAACGTCCAAAAACATGTCCGCCATCGACATGTCCGTCCTGGCCCGCTGGACCATGAAGCCCGGACTCCTTGCCGTTCCCGGCGTCGCGAACGTGGCGATCTGGGGCCAGCGCGACCAGCAGCTTCAAGTCCTGGTGGACCCGGCACAGCTCGAAGCCAAGGGCGTCACGCTGGACGAAATCATCAAGACGACCGGCAACTCCGTCTGGGTTTCGCCACTTAGCTACCTGGAAGCATCCACACCGGGCACCGGCGGTTTCTTCGAGACGGGCCACCAGCGGATCGGCGTCCAGCATGTCCTGCCTATCACCACGCCGGAAGACCTGGGCCAGGTTCCTGTCCAAGGTCCGGCCGGCAATCTCCTGCTCAAAGACGTGGCAACGGTGGCAACCGACCACCAGCCTCTGATCGGCGACGCCCTGCTCAGCAATGAAGCCGAGTTGCTGCTGGTCATCGAAAAGTTCCCGGAGACCAACACGATGGACGTGACCCGGGGCGTTGACGAGGTCCTCCGGGAGCTCCAGCCCGGCTTGCCCGGAGTCGTGATCGATACCAGCGTCTACCGACAGGCCTCCTTTATCGACGAAGAGGTCGGGACGCTCGGCGTCGCTGCGCTGATCGCGCTGCTGCTGATCGTTGCCCTGTTTGGCGCTTTCTTCCGTTCCTGGCGTACGGCCCTGATCACCCTGATCACGATTCCCGTCTCGCTGACCGCGGCAGCGCTGGTGCTCGATCTGCGTGGCACCGGGATGAACACCATGGTCCTGGCCGGCATGGTGCTTGCCCTGGCCGTCATCGTAGGCGACGTCGCGGAAGACCTGAACGGCATCGCGCGGGCACGCAGCGCCGCGGCCAGGTCCGGCCACGAAACTGCCGACGGCGGGACGGAGGCCGGCCAGGACCTGTCACAGGACCAGCGCCGACGCGACTCCGTGATCCCGGGCGCCCTGCGGGCAGCCCGCACGCCAATGCTCTACTCGCTGCTGATTATGGCGCTGGCCGTCATGCCCGCGCTCTTTATTTCCGGTGAGAACGGCGCCCTGTTCGGACCCTTGGTCCAGAGCTATCTGCTGGCCCTGGTTGTCTCGATGATCGTGGCGCTCACGGTCACGGCGGCACTGGCGTTCGTCCTTCCGGTCGGTTCCAAGGCGCCGCAACGGCGTTCCCTGGCGCGGCTGCAAGGCGCCTACGGCCGGACCGTGACGCGGCTGACGCAAAAGACGCGGTGGGTATTCGCAGCCGCGGCGGTGCTGGCGGTGGCCGGACTGGCGCTCGCACCCCAGCTGGCCGGGACCCGTCCTGTGGTGCCGGTGCTGGCGGACAAGACGCTGGTGGTGCACTGGAGCGCGATAGCAGGCACCTCGGACCAGGAAATGAGCCGGATCACCGAGGCTGCTGCCGTAGAACTGCGCACCGTCCCGGGCGTGGCCAATGTCGGAGGACACGTCGGGCGCGCGATCACTTCGGATCAGGTCGGTGACGTCAGCTCCGGCGAGCTGTGGGTGACCGTGGCCCCGGACGCGTCCTACCCGGACACGGCCGCCGCCGTCGACCGCGTGATCGCAGGCTACGCGGGCCTGACCAGCAAAATTTCCACCTACCCGCAACAACGCATCGACCGGATCCGCGAAGAAGCCGATAGCGGCTTTGCCGTCCGGGTCTTTGGCCTGGACCCGACAGTCCTGCGGCAGAAGGCGGCGGAGGTCCAAACAATCCTGGAGCACACAGCCGGCGTCGTTAATCCCCACGTCGACCTGCCCCCCGAACAGCCGATCGCCGAGGTCAGAGTGGACCTCGCCGCGGCCCAAAAAGCCGGCGTCGTCCCCGGTGATGTACGGCGCGCGGCTGCCGCCCTGCTGCAAGGCATCGAAGTCGGCAACCTGTACGAACAGCAGAAGGTCTTCTCTGTCATCGTGAAGGGGAATGCGGCCACCCGCAGCAGCCTGGACAGCGTCCGCAACCTGATCATTGACACCCCCAACGGCGGGCACGCCCGCCTCGGCGACGTCGCGCAGGTGACCATGGTCGGGAACGAGTCCGTGATCCTGCACGACGACACCTCGCGGCGCATCGATGTGAAGGCCGACATCCAGGGCCGTCCGCTGGGCGACATCGAAGGAGACATCAACACGGCCCTGCAGCAGATGCAGTTCCCGATTTCCTATCACGCCGAGATCCTCACCCAATACGCCCAGCAGCAGAACAATTACCAGTGGCTCTGGCTGCTCGCGGCGGTTGCCGCGGCCGGCATCCTGGTTCTGCTGCAGACGGCGACGGGGAGCTGGCGGCTCGCCGGCCCGCTCTTCCTGGGCCTGATCCTGGCAATGTCCGGCGGTGTGCTGGCCGCCCAGGCTACGGGCGGGGTCAACTCGCTGGTGGCCCTGGTCGCCTTCGCCGCTGTGCTGGGGATCGCCGTGCGCGGCACACTCCTGCTGACGGGCCAGGTCCGGGATTTACGGGCAACAGATGCTTCGGCGCCCTGGCCTGCGCTGGTGGTCCGCGGAAGCAGGGAGAGACTGGGACCCATCCTGCTGTCGACCGTGATCACGGCCCTGGCGCTTTTGCCCCTGGTCCTTCTGGGCGGCGTCGTCGGAACGGAAATTATCCTGCCGCTTGCCGTGATCATCTGGGGCGGCCTGCTGACAACAACTTTCTTCACCCTGTTTGTTGTGCCCGCTGTGCTGCTTCGGTTCGAGCCGAAGCAAGCACCCAGCGCGCGGACCGGTCAGGGCACCGCAGCACCAACGGAAAGCCAGGATGCGTCGTGAACTCCACACTTTCGCCGAGGGGCCACAAGGTCGCGGTTTTCATCCTTGCGCTGTTCGTGACGGCGTTCACCGCTCTCTCCGCCACAGGTTGCGCCCAGGCGCCGGAGGCCGCACCGTCCGAAGGCGAACCGGCGGCTATCGCTGAAGTCCCCGGCACGGACCTTCACCGGCTCACCCTCACCGAGCACGCCATTGAACGGGTCGGGATCGCGACAGCTGTGGTTGCCGTAGATCCCAAGACCGGGAAGCTCACCGTCCCCTACGGGGCCATACTCTACGACAGCTCGGGCAACGCATGGGTCTACACCAACCCCGAGCCCCAGGTCTACGTCCGCCAGTCCATCACCGTCCAGCGCATCAATGGCGACGTCGCCGTCCTGACGGACGGGCCGCCGGCAGGGACCGTGGTTGTCACGACAGGGGCCGAGGAACTTCTCGGCACCGAATTCGATACGGCCGAGTGACATGCGCTGGCTCATCGGGATCAGCCTCCGTTTCAAGACGGTTGTTGTCGCCCTCGCGTGCGCCGTGATGCTGCTCGGTTCCCTGCAGTTGGGTGCCGCTTCCGTGGATGTCTTCCCGGAGTTCGCCCCGCCGCGCGTCGAAATCCAGACCGCATGCCTCGGGTTGACCGCCCAGGAAGTCGAAGAGCTCGTCAGTGTGCCGATCGAGGCCGCGGTCAGCGGCATGCCGGGTCTGGACGAGATACGGTCCAAGTCCGTGCCCCAGCTGTCCTCGATCGTGCTGCTCTTCCATCAGGGCACTGACCTGCTCAACGCCCGTCAGCTCGTATCGGAACGGATGGCTTCGGTGACTGCGGCGCTGCCCACGTGGGCGGCCCCGCCGGTGATGCTGCAGCCGCTGTCCGCGACCAGCCGCGTGATGAAGATCGGGATGACATCGTCGGAACATTCGCTCATCGAAATGTCCATGCTGTCCTACTGGACCATCCGGGCCCGGCTGCTGCGGGTCCCCGGGGTGGCCAACGTGGCCATCTGGGGCGAGCGGCTCCAGATGCTGCAGGTCCAGGTGGAACCTGACAAGCTCAAGGCCCAGAACGTCTCCCTCAACCAGGTCATGGAAGTCACCGCCGGCGCCCTCGACGCCGGGCTGCTGAAATACTCGCCCGGACGCTTCATCGGCACCGGCGGCTTCATTGACAGTCCCACCCAGAGGATGGGGGTCCGGCACGTCCAGCCGATCCAGACCCCCGCCGATCTGGCCCAGGTGACCATTCGGGAAAAGGACGGCGTGGCGCTGCACCTGGGCGACGTTGCCCAGGTTGTCGAGGACCATCAGCCGCTCATTGGTGACGCCGTGATCAACAACGGGCACGGGCTCATGCTGATCGTCGAGAAGCTGCCCTGGGGCAACACACTCGACGTGACCAAAGGCGTGGAGGAGGCCCTCCACGAGCTGCAGCCGGGCCTGAGCGGTATCAACTTCGACACCACGATCTTCCGCCCGGCCAGCTTCGTTGAGGAGGCGATCTCCAACCTCAGCATCGCGCTGCTGCTGGGCTGCCTGCTGGTGGTCATGATCCTCGTGGCGTTCCTCTTCCAGTGGCGCACGGCCCTGATCAGCATCGTCGCAATTCCGTTGTCCCTGCTCACCGCCGCACTGGTGCTCTATTTCACCTCCAGTGCGATCAACACGATGGTCCTCGCGGGGCTGGTCATAGCCGTGGGCGTCGTGGTCGATGATGCGATCATCGACGTCGAGAACATCATGCGCCGGCTTCGGCAGCGACGAGCCCAGGGCAGTGACGAATCTGCGGCATCGGTGGTTTTGAAAGCCTCCCTGGAGATGCGGAGCCCCATCGTCTACGCGACCCTGATCATTGTGGTCGCCGCCGTACCGATCTTTTTCCTGGACGGGCTGACCGGCGTCTTCTTCCGGCCGTTGGCCGTCTCCTACACCTTGGCTGTCCTGGCCTCCATGTTCGTGGCGCTGACAGTGACGCCGGCCCTTGCCCTGATTCTGCTGGGCAATGCCAAACTGCAAGAACGCGATGCGCCGCTGGTCCGTGTGCTCAAACGCGGCTACCACGCCGCCCTGTCCAAGGCCATGAACCGGCCCCGGTTCGGCTACGCAGGCTTTGGCGTGCTTGCCGTCGTGGGCTTGCTCCTCGCTCCCCTGATGGGCTCGTCCCTGTTCCCCACGTTCAAGGAACGGGACTTCCTGATGCACTGGATCTCGGAACCGGGAACCTCTGCCGCGGAAGAGTTCAGGATCTCCCAGCGCGGCTGTGAGGAATTCCTCAAGGTCCCCGGCGTCCTGAACTGCGGCACGCACATCGGGCAGGCATTCGCCGCGGACGAAATCGTCGGTGTCAATGCCGGCGAACACTGGATCAGCATCGACCGCCACGCCGACTACGACGAGACGGTGGCCGCCGTGGAGGAAGTGGTCAAAGGTTACCCGGGGCTGCACCGTGACGTCCAGACCTATCTGAAGGAGCGGATTGAAGAGGTCATCACCGGCGCCAGCGAGCCCATCCTGGTCCGGGTCTACGGAGACGACCTCAACGTGCTACGGGAACAGGCCCAACGGGTCAAGACCATCATGGACTCGATTCAGGGCACCCAGAACCCGCACGTCTCCCTCGAGGTGGAAGTCCCCCAGATCGCCGTGACGGTTGACCTGGCCGCGGCGCAGAAGTACGGCCTCAAACCGGGAGATGTCCGGCGTGCGGCCGCGACACTCGTGGCAGGCGAGGAAGTCGGCGACGTCTTCCGGGACGGCCGGGCCTACGACGTCCAGGTCTGGAGCACCCCGGCCACCCGCTCGTCCGTCACCGCCATCGAGGATCTGCCCATCGATACGCCCAGCGGAGCGCGGGTTCGCCTCGCCGACGTCGCGGACGTGAGCCTGCAGGCGACGCCGAACCAGATTGATCGCACCAACGGATCCCGCCGCGTCGAGGTGGGATCCTTCCTGGCCCAGGGAGCGGACTTGGGAACCGTAGCCGGCGAGCTGAAGTCGCGGCTGGAGAACTTGGATCTGCCAGCAGGATACAGCGTGCAGCTTCTCGGCGAATACACCGAGCGCGAGGCGGCAACGAACCGCCTGATGATCTACTCCGCGGCGGCCCTTGTCCTGATCCTCCTGCTGCTGCAGGCGTCCTTCCGCAGCTGGCGGCTGGCCATCCTGTCGCTGCTGACGCTGCCGGTAGCCCTGGTGGGCGGGGTCATAGCCGCCTACATGACCGGCGGCGTCCTGTCCCTCGGGTCCCTCGTTGGCTTCCTCACGGTGATGGGGATCGCCGCGCGCAACGGCATCCTGCTGATCAACCACTGCCAGCATCTGGAAACCTATGAAGGCCAAACCTTCGGCCGCGACCTGGTGATGCGCGGGGCGGCGGAGCGGCTCTCGCCCATCCTCATGACTACCCTGGCCACCGGGCTGGCCCTGGTACCCCTGGTTGTCATGGGCAACATCCCGGGCCATGAAATTGAACACCCCATGGCCGTGGTTATCCTGGGCGGCCTGGTCACCTCCACCTTGCTCAATCTGTTCATCGTGCCCTCGCTCTATCTCCGGTTCGCCAAGTCCAGGAAGACCAAAGAGAAGGAACGCGCTGCCGCCGGACCGGTGTCCGTCTAACAGCGGCCGGCGCCAGAACCCCAACCATCAGAACAGGGCGGCGGTCACGGTCCGGGTGAGCTGCTGAATGACCTGGGTGCGGGGGCCCATATCGGAGTAATTCCTGCCGCGGGTGTACACGACGAACACGAAGGCCCGGCCGTCCTTGTCCAGGACGGCCGCGTCATGCAGGTTTCCGAACAGCAGCCCGTACTTGTGGTGAACCCCTACCCCGGGCGGAACCGCCGGCGGGATCAGTGTCTCAAAGTTGGTGTTCTGCATATAGGACAGGAGCTGGGCGGTGTTGCGGGCATTGAGCAGCTGTCCCGTGTAGAGCAACTGGAGGGTCCTGGCCATTTCTGCGGGCGTCAGCAGGTTGACCGTGCGGTCGTAGGTGATCCCGATCGAGGCGGCGTAATCCGTGATGCCCCGCGCACCGACCGCCCGCAGGATCAGCGCCCACGAATCGTTGTTGCTCTGCTGGACCATCCGGCGGATCTGGGTGCCGGCAGTCGAGTTGCCCATGGGGGCGGTCAGCGAGGCGCGGCCGGTCTCAACGAGGTGGTAATACGCCGACGCGGCCAGAATCTTTGCCGTGCTGGCGGCCACAAACTTGTCCTGGATCCCGTAGCCGTGGACCACGCCGTCGGAGACATCGATCAAGGAAACCCCCAGGGCATAGGCACTGTTGGCCGCGATGATCCCGTTGATCTGGCTGTCCAGTTCCGGGTCAATGGCCGGGACCGCGACGGCAGGCACGGCGGGGATCTCAGCGGGCTTCCCGGCGGCCGCCGTGACGGCGCCGGCCGCGGGCGAAGCAGTTGCTGGCGAAGCAGTTGCGGGCAGGTCAGATGCCGGCGGAACGGTCCGGCCGGCATCCGTGACCGGCGCCGTCGGCGTCGCTGCGGCGGCCGGCGGGTCAACGGGTAGCGCCGCCTGGACGCCTGCATAGACGCCGGCAGCCACGAGGGCCAGTGCGACGGCGGCCGCCGTCAGATACTGTCGCCGGGTCCTCCCCTCACGCCGGGCGCGGGACCGCAGACCGGGCCGGGAACCGTCGTTGGCCCGGTGCCCGCCGGAGCGGTAGTGCCGCGGGGCCGCCTCAGGCTTCGGGACCGGCCCCGTGCTTTCGTTCGAATCGTTCGAAGGCATCATACTTCCCCGAAGGTGACTGACCGCGGTGGGGCCATAGACTTCCAGCATTCTTCCCGCAAGCGGCTTCCCGCGCAAGGGCACGGCTCCGGGAAAAAGTGGGTCTGCCATCCGAAGCAGCGGCGTACGCTGGTGAAAACGTAAGGAGCGGCGATGCGCAAAATCATCCTGGCCATGCAGGTGTCCCTCGACGGATTCTTCGAGGGCCCGGACCGCGACATCAGCTGGCACATGGTCGACGACGAGCTGCACCGCCATTTCAACCAACAGCTCAGCACCATGGGTGCCTTCCTTGACGGCCGCGTCACTTACGAGCTGATGGAAGGGTTCTGGCCCACCGCGGACCAGGACCCGGCCGCCGGCGCAGTGATGGCCGAGTTCGCCCGGATCTGGCGGGACATGCCCAAGATCGTGTATTCCCGGACGCTGACATCTGCCGCCTGGAACACCACCGTGGTCCGGGATGTGGTGCCGGAAGAAGTGCTGGCCCTGAAAGAGCGGCCGGGCGGGGACCTGGCCCTCGGCGGGGCAGACCTGGCCGACACCTTCCGGCGGCTCGGGCTGATCGACGAATACTGGCTGTACGTCCATCCGGTCCTGATCGGACGGGGCCGGCCCATGTTCAAGGCTGCGGACAGCAAAGCCCAGCTCCGGCTGCTGGAGACGCGCGCCTTCGGCAACGGGGTGGCGCTGTTGCGCTACGCCGCGTAGCCGGCACGGAGGAGCAGCCCGGCTTGCGGCACCCCGCTGCGTCACTTTCTTAAGCGTTTCTTAACGGGCTGGCGGAAGAGTGGGAGTCGTCGCCTGTCCGGGCGCCCTTGTCCCGAGCCGGAGGATCCCATGACTGGACCTGCCCCTGTTAAGAGCGATGCGCCGCTGGGCGATGCTGGAGCACTCAGCCGAAGTGGAGCACCAAGCCGTCCCGACGCCGTGCGCCCCGCCGCGGGTCCCCGGCTGTGGGCCCTCCCCCAGGTCCGCCACTGGTTAGTGCTGGGCGTCCTGCTGTCGGCCGCCGTCGTGGCATTGGGCCTGGCGGCGCAGCTGACACCCGGCTTCAGTGCCGCCGAGCTCGGGGTCGATCAGGACCTGAGCCAGCACCACGCCGCCGCCCTGACCGCCGTCGCGATGGCGCTGAATGTTGTGTTTGGCCCGGTGGCGGGCCTCGCGCTGATCGGCGCCGCGGCGCTGTACATCTGGCTGTTCCGCGGCGGCCTGGCCAAGGCGATTGCCTTCGGCCTCGTGGCATCATCCGGCTGGGTGGCAAGTGAATTCTTCAAGCTCCTCGTGGCCCGCCAGCGGCCCAGCCCTGCCCTGCTGTTCGATCCCCTGGCTCCGGAAACGGGTTCCAACAGCTTCCCGAGCGGCCACGTGTCCTTTGCGGTGGCACTGGGATTCGCAGTGTACTTCCTGGCCCGTAGAACCCGCTGGGCCAAGGTCACGGCCCTCGCGGCGGCCGTGATGGCCCTCGTCGTAGCCTGGTCACGGCTGTACATCGGCGTTCACTACCCCACTGATGTCGCGGCGTCGTTCCTGGCCTCGACCGCAGCCGTGGTCCTGCTCGCGGGACTGTGGAACCTTCTCGCGCCGCGGATAGCGGAGCGGATTCGGGCCCGTTCGGGCAGCCGGCCGCTGGGCAGTGAGGAGAAATGAGAATGCCCGCCATGGACGTTTTTGCCGCCCTTCCGGCCGTCCACGCCGCCGCAACACTGTCCCTGCTGGACCCCGCAAGCCTGCTCGCCGGGTTGGGCCCGGCCGCCCTGGGTGTGATCGCGGTGATGGTCTTCATCGAATCGGGCGTGCTCTTTCCCTTCCTGCCCGGCGACTCCCTGTTGTTCACAGCAGGACTTCTGCACCAGCAGCTGCAACTGACGTTGCCCGTGCTGATCGGCGTCGTCACCGCGGCCGCGGTCGCCGGGGACCAGGTCGGTTACATGCTCGGACGGAAATTTGGCCGGCGATGGTTCAAGGACGACGCCCGGATCCTGAAGACAGCGCACCTGACCACCACGGAGGACTTCTTCCGCCGCCACGGCGGGGCCGCCGTCGTGCTGGCCCGCTTCGTCCCCATGGTCCGGACGTTTGCTCCGCTGACCGCCGGGACCGCGCGCTATGACTACAAATCCTTCACCCTGTGGAATATCACCGGCGCCGTCGCGTGGGCAGCCTCCGTGACGATGCTTGGCACCTGGCTGGGGCACTTTGACATCATCGCCAGGAACATCGACGCCATCGTCGTGGCCATGGTGCTCGTCTCCGTCGTGCCGGGGGTGGTGCAGCTCCTCAAACGCCGCCGGAACTCCCGCGGCGCAGCCGCAACCGCAGACAAAGCCGCCGGCGACACGGCAGAAGAACCCGGGGCCGGACTGCGGACTGAGGAAATGGCCGCGGAAGAATAGCTGACATGACCTCCGCTGACCTTCCGTCCCTGCTGCTCGTCGAGGACGACGCCGTCCTGGGACCGCTCATCGCCGAGCTCCTGGACCCGGACTACCGGGTCCAGTTGGTCACCAACGGCCGCGACGGCCTCCACCAGGGGCTGACCGGGAGCTGGGACATCATGGTGGTGGACCGCGGGCTGCCCGGCATGGACGGCATCGCCCTCATTACGGCTTTGCGCTCGAAAGGCATTGCCACGCCCATCCTGATCCTGACCGCGCTGGGCGATGCCGACGAAAAAGTCAGGGGCCTGGACGCCGGCGCCAACGATTACGTGACCAAGCCGTTCGACGCCGGCGAACTGGCAGCACGCCTGCGCGCACTGACGCGGACTTTCACTCCCCCGGCCCCGGCACCGGTGGCGATCGGGGACTGGGAACTGGATCCAACGCAGCGCTCCGTCCGTTCCGTCTACGGGCAAACGGTGTCACTGACCGCAAAGGAAGGCCAGCTGCTGGCTGCCCTGGCCGCGGAACCGGACCGCGTCTTCACCCGGGATGAGCTCCTCGCGGCGTGCTTCCACGCCTCGGAACAGCCCGGCGTGATCGATACCTATGTTCATCACCTGCGCCGGAAGATCTCCAAAGCAGTGATCCGCACGGTGCACGGCCTCGGATACCAGATCGGCGAAGCCCATGAGTGACGGACGGCCGGCCGGCGGAAATCCGGACCACTCCATCCTGCGCAAGGCTTCCCTCAAGGTCGCGGTGCGGATCAGTGCTGCGTGCGCGGTCATGGTTCTCGGGCTGCTCGCCGCCACGGCGCTATACCTCACGAACCAACTGGCCCATCCTGAAGTGCCGGGCACGGCGGGGGCCGGGACGGCCTACACCTACCTGGATTCCAAGGACGTCCTCGAAGCCATGATCATCGCCGGGGTGGCGGGAATCCTGCTGGCCGGAATCGTCGGGTGGCTCAGTGCGCGCAGCGCGATTCGTCCCCTCAGTGATGCCCTGGCAAGGGAGCGGCGTTTTGTCCAGGACGCCAGCCACGAATTGCGCACGCCATTGACCATCCTGGACACCAGGATCCAGCTGGCCCAGCGCAACACTGTGCCCGGCTCCAGGCAAAGCCACGACCTGGCCCGGATCCGGGAGGACGCCGCGACGCTGACAGGGATTGTCAACGAACTGCTCCTCGCGGCAACCGCGGAGGCCCCGGACCGTTCCGCGCCCCCTGCCGACCTCGCCGACGCTGCCGCCAGCGTCGCCGGCAGCCTCCAGCAGGTGGCAGAGCAGCGCCAGGTGCGTCTGGAATTCTCTGCCGATGCCCGGCCGCTGGCCCGGATCGAGAAGAATGCGCTGCGGCGTGCCGTGCTGGCCCTGGCGGACAACGCGCTGGCCCACACGCCTCCGGGCGGCCGCGTGTCCATCACGACCTCAATCGAGCAGAAGCGCGCCGTGATCACGGTGGCGGACTCCGGGACCGGAATCACCGGCGTCGATCAGGCCCGGATCTTTGACCGGTTCGTGCGGACGGCCGGCACCGGCACCTCACAGGGACAGCGGAGCTTTGGCATCGGCCTGGCCCTGGTCCGGGAGATTGCTGTCGCGGCCGGGGGCAGCGTCGAAGTGGCCGCGACGGGCGACGAGGGAACCGTCATGAAGTTGACGCTTCCGCTCATGGGCAGCGGGAATCCCTGAGGTCCATCCGCCGGGGAAAGATATGCCATCGGGATCCCGGACTCCCGAATGCGGAGACAGGAAAGACCGGCGGTCGAGTTGCCCCCAAGGGAACTCGAGCGCCGGTCTTTCCGGACTGTCTGGCCCCGGGTCGGGGCCGTGCGGCTTAGGCGCGGACGAACGTCACGCCGCCGGTCGCGGTGAGCCAGGACAGCGGGTGGACCATGGTCTGGTTCTTGCCGTTCATGCCGCCACTGACCACCTGGCCGTTGCCGGCGTAGATGCCGACGTGGCCGGACTGGACCACCATGTCACCGGGCTGCGGCGTCGCCACAACGGTTCCAAGGCCAAGGAACGCGCGGGGACCGATGTCGCCAACGGGCTTACCCGCGGCGCCAAGGGCCTTTTCCACCATGGCGGTGCAGTCCTGGGTGATGCCCACCTGGCTGTAGGCGGCCGAGAGCATGATGGCGTTGCGTCCGCCCGCGGGCGCCGCGGCCGGCGCTGCTGCCGGAGCTGCTGCCGGAGCGGCCTGCACCTGGATGACCGGCTTGGCCGGAGCCTTGGGCGCTGCCGCCGGGGCTGCAGCGGGAGCCGGAGCCGGTGCGACGGGCTGTTCGATGACCGGCGCGGCAACAGAATCCACTGCGGGGCGCTCGAAGCTGATCTTGACGCTTGAATCGGCGCTGACGGGGGCACTGACCTGTCCGGTGACGTCGACGTTCGACGCCGGAGCAGAGTCACGCTGCACGGGGGCGGTGGCGGCGTTGGCGGCCATTCCGCTGGTCAGGACCAGGCCGGATGCGGCGGCGAGGACGGCGGCATGGCGCGCAAAAGTATTGACTGAAGTCATGAAAAATGTAGCCTCTCCCAATGCCTGCGAGGTGAGCTGTCGGATTCGGATGGGAGGCACCCGGCCGCACTCCCGGGCCCGTCGTTGCGGGCACTGTGCGGCTTCACCCCAAGACCTGCATATCAGCAGATCAAAAGTGGTTTCCCCGTCTCTGCCGGACGTTGATGCGAGTTACCCCCGGGCCGCGGCAGAGTTAGGCAATCGGCTGGGGAGCGCCCGTATCGGAGACAACAGGCACTCATCAACCGTAGCGCGAACCGCACCCGAAAGTCACATTCAGGTAACGGAGCCGTGATGCCGGGCCGCAATTTGCCCATAGGGCGGCGCCGTTTCCGAACATAGGATGATGCCATCAGCACCACCGGAAGCGGAGGCCCGAAAATGAACAGCCATTGTGTCGCCATCTGCCAGTTGAGCACTCAGCCCCAAGAGGATTTCGACGTCAACACCGAGCTGCTGATCCTCGACGGCGGGGACGTCCACGTGAGCACATGGGACGCGGAACCGCGCGACGGGGGTTTCGACGAGCACATCCTCAATGACCGGGTGGACGCGCTCGGGTACATGGTTGTCAACGACTGGGCTTTCCTGGACGGCAAGGCCTATGCGGTGGTGGAACGGCGGTCAGGCCCGGCGCCGGCCGGCCGCCGCGAACCGTGACCTTCCTGTCGCTGGCGCTGATCGCCGTCATCGCCTTGGCTGGCCCCCTGCTGGCCCTGCCGGCGCGCTGGCACTTGCCTGTCATGCTGGGTGAGCTGCTGGCCGGCATCGCGATCGGGCGCTCAGGCCTGGCCCTGGTGGACCCCGCGGACCCGACGTTCACCCTGCTGGCCAATATCGGGTTTGCGCTGATGATGTTCGTGGCAGGCACCCACGTTCCCGTGCGGGATCCGCACATCCGTGGCGCCCTCGGCAAAGGCTCCCGCCGGGCGATGGTGGCCGCAGCGGCAGCGGTGGTGATCGGAACCGGCATCGGACTGCTGTTCGGGACTGGACATGCTCCCCTCTACGTCGTGCTGCTGGCCTCCTCGTCGGCCGCCCTGGTGCTTCCAATCGTCGATTCCCTGCGCCTCGGCGGGCCAGATGTCGTCGCTATGACAGCGCAGGTGGCAATAGCCGACACAGCCTGCATTGTGGCGTTGCCGCTCCTGGTGGATCCGCCCCACGCAGTCCAGGCGGCGCTGGGTGTCCTCGCGGTGACCGGGTGCGCGGTAGTGCTCTTTGTCGGCTTGCGCTGGCTGGAGCGCCAGGGAATCCGTCGGCGCGTGCACCGGCTCTCGGAAAGCCGCAAGTTTGCCCTGGAGCTACGGATCCAGCTGGCCGTGCTCTTCACCCTGGCCGGTGTCGCGACATGGAGCAATGTGTCTGTGATGATGGCAGGCTTTTCTTTCGGCCTGGTGATGGCTGCGGTCGGCGAACCGCGGCGGCTGGCCCGGCAACTGTTCGCGCTCAGCGACGGCTTCCTGGATCCGCTCTTCTTCGTGTGGCTGGGTGCATCGCTGACGCTAAGGGACCTGGCCGGGCACCCGGACATGATGGCCCTCGGCCTGTTGCTGGGGGCCGGGGCCCTGCTGGCCCACGCCGACCTGGCTTTCCTGGGACTCCCACTGTCGCTGGGGGTGTTGTCGGCGGCCCAGCTTGGCGTACCGGTGGCTGCGGCGAGCATCGGCACGCAGCTTCAGGTCCTGCTCCCAGGCGAAGCCGCGGCCCTGCTGGTGGGAGCGCTGGTCACCATAGCCGCGGGCGCCGTCGCCGGGTCACGGGCGGCGAGGACTTTCGCGGTCCCGGCAAATGCCGGCGGCAAGTCCGGAAATTCCGGCAGCGCCGTTGGGCAGGGCGATCCGGGGGGTCCGAAGGCCTGACAGTCCGGATGTCTAAATGCCTGGGCCAAAGCCGAGCCGGCGGCGAAATTTCGGAGCGTCATTCTCCAATGGACGTGAATTGCAGCTCCGGCCTCCACTTTGCCATCTCTGCCAGGACCCGGGAGACGGCATCCCGGACAGCTGTGCCGTCGGCGTCGAACGTCCCGCCCGGCTCGCCGAGCACCGCGTTGGCGTGCCGGAGGAACCTGTCCCAGTCCCCCGCGCCCGCGCGCAGCGCCAGCAACGGCGAGAGAAGCGCGGCCCGGCGCAGCCAGGCATCGGGCTCGCGCACCCACCGGTCCAGCACGCTGTCGGCCCGCACCCTGGCCAGAACATCGAGTCCGTCCACCAGGGGCCCGACGACGTCGACGGCGAGCGGATCCACAAGGTCCCGCACCCGCGCCTGCCGGATGAAGCCCTCCAGCCGGGTGAGGTCGGAGTTGGTCAGGAGCTTCACGTTGGCCTGCAGCAGGACCACGGCGGCCAGCCGGCGCTCGAAAACCGGCGCGGCCCCCCGTCCGGAGCCTCCGAGCCCGGAGCCCCACAGTTCGGAACTCAGCGCAGTGACCTCATCGCGGGACAGCCCGGGATAGCGGCGGCCGGCATCCCGGACCGTGCCGCGCACGGCGCCCACGGACGTGCCGTAGAACCGGAGGCCGCTGCCCGCCGGCTCCGTTTCCAGCCGCGCCTGAAGCTGCTCAGCGCGGCGCCAGGAAGCTTCGCGCTGCAGCGAGAGGTCGATGAATTCGCCGGCATCACTCACCTGTCCATTCTTTCCCCTCGCGGCTCGCGGCGGAAACGCGGTGCCAAGCTGTCCTGGGAGGTGGGCCCAGACCATCTGCCTAGACTGAACTGGCAAGCCTCCGATCGAAAGCGGTTTACGCAGCCATGCACACCAAGCTGACACTCGCCATCGCACTTTCCGCCATGACGCTGGGGGTGGCAGGATGCGCTGCCCCTGCGCCATCTACCGCACCGTCGCCTGAGTCACCTGCGGCATCCGCGGCGCCGGCCCCTGATTTCGCATTAGACATCACGGGGGCGCCCGGCCGGATCGCCCAGGCCGGCCTCACGGTGCTGACGGCGGAGGGCAACGTGGACCACTATCACGCACATCTGGACGTGCTGAAGGACGGCAAGCCCATCGCGGTGCCGGCCAATATCGGCATCACCACCGGAGCTGACCACAGGGCCAACGGCATCTCAGCACTGCACACCCACGACACCACGGGCGTGGTCCACATCGAGTCCCCCACCGCCGGCCAGGTCTTCACACTCGGGCAGCTCCTGACGGAGTGGGGCGTCCTCGGTGGCAACGGCGCCCCCGGCACCGGCGGGGGTTCGCTGGATGGCTGGACCGTTTACGTGAACGGCCGGAAGTTCGACGCCGGGATCCGGGACCTACCGTTCAAGGCGCACGACGAGATCGTCCTGTCCTACGGCACCGCGCCGGCGACGATCCAGGCCTCCTACGATTTTCCGCCCGGAGAGTGAGGTGACCGGGGGCGACGGCGGGAGGCATGCCCCTACCTGCACAACTGTGCAGCAGTCTCCCCACGCAACCCCAACTGGCACCAGCGCCGTCGAAAAATGCATGCACAAACGTGCATGTTGGAGCGATCCGCGGAGCACCTTCCCTAGCGTGAATTGAGAGACGTGAGTCGGATCACAGCGGGGCTGATCCCCTACCTCACTTCCATTTCCACAGACCGTCACAGATGACGTGTCCAACCGAAGAGGTAATCCGTGCCATACCCGAAAACGCCCGCAGCACTCGCGGCGCTGGCAGCTGCGACCTCGGCGCTGCTCGGCGCATCCCTGATGGGTGTGCCGGCGGCCCAGGCCGACACCGTTGACGTTTCGCCGCCCGGCGCGAATGACTGGTCCTGCAAGCCCTCGGCAGCCCACCCCTACCCGGTGGTCCTGGTGCCGGGAACCTTCGAAAACATGGCGAAGAACTGGGCGACGATGTCGCCGGCGCTAAGGAGCCAGGGCTACTGCGTTTTCGCGCTGAACTACGGTGCGACCAACGGCGTCGACGCCACGGGCCCGGTGGCAGACTCAGCCCGTCAGCTCGCCCCGTTTGTCGACAAGGTACTGGCCTCGACGGGTGCCAGGAAAGTTGATCTCGTGGGCCACAGCCAGGGCGGCATGATGCCGCGCTACTACCTCGGTTTCCTTGGAGGCGCGGACAAGGTGAACCACCTTGTGGGCATCGCCCCGTCCAACCACGGAACCCGCGGGCTCATCACGCCGACACCGGACGCCGTTCCGCCGGCCACCTCAGTGGGAGGGTCGAATTGCCAGGCCTGCGCCGACCAGCAGGCAGGTTCACCATTCCTCACCGAGCTCAACTCCATTGGCGACACGGTTCCTGGTCCGGCCTACACGGTGATCTCCACGACGCACGACGAGGTGGTGACGCCCTACCCCAGCCAGTTCCTCGCCGGCCCGGCCCAGCAGGTCACCAATATCACCATCCAGGACAAGTGCCCGGCAGACGTGATTGACCATGACCAGGCGCCCAACGACCCCGTCACCCAGCGCCTCGTGTCCGACGCTCTTGGTCAGCCGGCCGGCCGCCCGGGCAACCCGGCGTATCAGCCCAGCTGCGTGTAGCGCGGCACCCCGGGCGGAGGCGGCATGCGGAACGTCCCGGATCCGGGAGGTTTGCGGGCTGAGGTAACGGTCCGGTAACGTTGGCGGCTGGCCGTGAGGCCCGGCCCGAATGCAGGGCCCCGGACCGCCCCTTTGCAGGGCCCCGTTGCGCCGTTCGGCGTCTGCTCGCCCATGCCTTGCGGCAGGGGCCGGATGAAACTTCCCGCATTATCCGCCGCCCAGGCAGCGTCGGTTGTGCGTGCCAGCCACGAAAGCCCGGAGGGGTCCGTTGTTCAAGAAAACACCGCTGTTCAATAAATCAACGTTCAAAGATGCACGGCCGAAGGCACGCTCCACGGCACCACAGCTCAACAAAGTAGCGATTGCGCTGAGCCTGGGCGCACTGTCCCTGACCGGCTGCAGCGCCGGTCCCACGACGGGCGCCGCAGCCGTTTCACCGGCCACCGGGGCCGCGCATTCTGCTGCGGGCTCCACGTCCCCGGCGGCAACCCAGGCCGCGCATCCTGCCGCGAAGGCCACAGCCTCGGTGGCCGCAGCGCCGAACCCGGCGGTCCCCTCGGCCCCCAAGCCTGCCACCGGCACCACCGGTGCACCTGCGGCTCCCGGAACCGATGCGGCACCTGCACGGGCCGCCGCGCCGGTCGCGCCTGCGGCTGGCGCCCAAGCGGGAGCCGCTCCGGCGCCGACGGCGGTAACGGCGCCCGTCGCTGCCCAGGCCGCCGTCGCCGCGACCGGCGACGGTTCCCAGGCCGCCACGGCACGGGGCTGGGGTTCGGTTGTCGCGGGTGACGAGTTCTCCAAGGCCGGCGCCCCCGACTCCACCAAGTGGAGCGTCTTCAAGGGATCCGGACATGCCGGCAAGGGTGTCAGGAGCCCGCAGGCCTGGTCGGTTGCCAATGGCGTGGCCACAGTCAGCGGCGACTCGGCCGGCACCACGGGCGGCATGTCGGCTAAATTTGCGCAGCAGAAATACGGCAAGTGGGAGACGCGCATGCGGACCAGCGCCCGGGACCCGGAGTACCACCCCGTGCTGATCCTGTGGCCCAACAACAACACCTCCCCCAACTGCGCCGAGATCGACTACGCCGAGGGCAGCACCAACACCGCACAGATCAAGTTCTTCCTGCACTATGCCTGCGGCGGCTCGAACTTCCAGACCACGGCGGCCAAGACGATCGACACCACCCAGTGGCACAACTACGCAGTGGAGTGGACCCCGGCCGGCATCACCGGTTACATCGACGGCGTCAAGACCTTCTCCGACACGAACCCCGCGCACCTGCCCTCCGTGGGCATGCACCAGACACTGCAGCTGGACTGGTTCCCCGACGGGTCGGCCACCAAGCCTTCACAGATGCAGGTCGACTGGGTCCGCGTCTACAAGTAGGACCGGCAAATCGCCAGGCAGCCCCGCGCCGTACTGCGGCGCGGGGCTGCCTTGGTGTTGGCCGAGGACGCGCCGCTACAGGCGGCAGGACTCAAACCCCTTGAAGTTCCCGGGCGGCTACCGCTGAGACCAGCATCGAACCGGCTGCCGTCACGGCGTCGATCACCGGAACCCCGAGCCGGCGGCGGAGCACGTCCGCCATGCCGATGCTGCTCAGGCCCGTGCTGGCCTGGACGATCATGTCGGCGCCGGCGTCAACCAGCATGTGGGCCGCGGCGAGGGCGTCGAAAATCCCGGCAGGCATGAGGAAGGCGTCGGGTGTTTCGATCCTTCCCTGCCCGTCAATGAACAGCATGCGTTCGCCCAGTGCATCCGCGATCGGGCCCGGTACGTGTGCGCCGAGACCCAAAACTCCAATCCGGCCGCCGAAGGTCAGAGCCGCGGCCGCGGCTGCGGAGCCCGCTCCGATGACCGGGATATCCATGGCTGCCCGGGTGGCGGCCAGCCCGGGGTCGGAGGCGCAGCTGATAATCAGGGCGTCAGCGTCCCCCGCCATGTCCCTCGCCAGGCGGACGACCTTGGGGGCCGCAGATTCGAGCGACGCCTGGTCGTAGACGCCGGACGGCTGGTCCGGAATACAGCGGGATGTGACGGTAAATCCGAATGCTTCCTGGAGGAGTTTCCCGTGGGCGTGGAGCAGGCGTCGGTCCGACGTCGTCATCACCCGGATCAGTCCAACACGCATGGCGTACTACCTTTCGAACGGATTCGTTGGTGCGAGGCTACCCGGCGAGTATTTCCGCGTCTTTTCGGGCAGATGACCAACACAAGCGCTGCAGCGGATACGCTCCGTGGCGCTGGCGGCCGTCAGCATTCCGCGGGCAGCGTCACCGTGCCTTGTGTATGAAACTTGGCGAAAACTTCGCTCCCGTGTGGGGTTGGCGGCCCGGCGTCGCTGTAGGTTTGTCACGGTGGCCCGTCTTAGGACCCGGGTACAGTACCCGGGATTTGGGGGAAGGCGGCAGGCCGGTTCCGGACTCAGCCGGAACGATGACCAAAGGAACAGCCATGTCGGTGGAGCCGTCGTCCACTCCAGGACGCCTCGAAGAACAGGATCCCGAGAACCTGGTATCCGGTGCGGAACATGCCGCATCTGCCGCCGGAATCCGACATCAGGCCGCCAGAATCATTGACGCCGTCCTCGACGACAGTGCCCCGGAACAAGCCCGCGCACGGGAGCTGCTGCGCCAGCAGCTGGCTGCGCATCCCGGACATCCGGAACGGGCCCTGCTGGAGCACCTTGCGGCGTTGAAGGCTTTGGACGGGCACCGCGAAGGGACGTCGGAGGCTGCCGGCCCGTTCCGGCCGGAATTTGCCGCGGGCGAGTAAGCGCAACGCTTACTTGTAAACGCGGATCCAGTCGACCTGCATCTGGCTGGGTTTGGTGGGCGTCCCGTTGGGAAACCAGTCCAGTTGCACCGTCTGGTGCATGCCTACCGTGGGCTGATGCGCCGGGTTCGTGTCCACAAACCACATTGACCCGTCGACGTATCCCTCGATCCCGGCGGGGGTCCACTCGAGCGCATAGTTGTGCCACTGTGTGGTGTCGATCGTCTTGGCCGCGGTGGTCTGGAAGTTCGGGCCACCGCAGGCGTAGTGCAGGAAGAACTTGATTTGGGCGGTGTCAGCGCTCCCTTCGGCGTAGTCAATCTCGGCGCACGTGGACGAGATGTTGTTGTTCGGCCACAGGATCAGGACGGGGTGATATTGCAGATCCCGCTGGCCAATTTTCATCCTGGCCTCCCAGCGGCCGTACCGCTGTTGGGCAAACCTGGCGGACATGCCGCCGGTGGTGCCCGCGGCGTCGCCGCTGACAGTCAAGACCCCGCCGCCTACAACCAGCGCATCCGGACTCCGGATCCCCTTGCCCGCGTGCCCCGGCCCCTTGAAGACCTTCCATTTCGCGGGGTCAGGCGGCCCGGCGTAACTGAATTCGTCCCCCGCCACCACTGGGCCCCAGCCGCGGACGACGGCGGCCTGCGTCCCGTCGGAGACGGCGGCCTGCGTCCCGTCGGAGACGGCGGCCTGCGTCCCGTCGGAGACGGCGGCCTGCGTCCCGTCGGAGACGGCGGCCTGCGTCCCTGCGGTCACGGCGGCCGCACGGTCTATCGCCGGCGCCCGTTCCCTGGACACTGGTGCGGCACCACACCCGGCAAGGGCCAAGGCGCCTGCAGCGCTCAACGCCGCGGTCCTGCGGTTTGCGAACATCGCGTCTCCATCCGGTCGGGACATGTCCGGGCCATGCTTCAGACAAGCTTGCCTTCACACATACTTGCCAAACCAGGCGAGCGTGTCGTTCCATGCGGCCGTGGCCTGCTCCTGGTTGTAGCGCGGCCCGGTGTCATTGTGGAAGGCGTGGTCCACGCCGGGATAGATCTTGAGCTCGTTCCGGACACCGGTTTTGGCCAGAGCATCCCGGAGCGCCGGCATGGCGCCGGTGATCCGCTGGTCCAGTTCGGCGTAGACGCCGAAGACGGCCGCCTTGATGGCCGGGACCTTGTCCAGGTCAGGCGCGGGTCCGTAGAACGCCGAGGTCGCCAACAGGCCCGGGATCGCCGTCGCCGACTGCCACGTGATGCCGCCACCGAAGCAGAAGCCGTTCATGGCGATCCGCCCGTGATCAACGAAGTCCTGGGCGTTCAGGTAGTCAAAGCCGGCCGTGAAGTCGGAAACGTGACGCTGCGCCCCGGCCTGGGTCAGTGCTCCCGGGACAGCATCCGGGTCCATGCCAGCGGTACCGCCTTCCCTGCTCAGCAGGTCCAGGGCCAGAGCCGCGTATCCGGCTTTGGCGAAGCGGCGCGCCACATCCTGGATATGCGGTGTCAGCCCGCGGTTCTCGTGGCAGACCAGCACGGCCGGTCCTGCGGCCCCGTGGTCGGGCCGTGCGAGATAGCCACTGATGTCGGTGCCGCCCGATGCGAATTGCAGGTTCGCCGTCGTCAGTCCGGCCGCGCGTTCCGGGACCGATAACGGGCTTTTGGCCCCCGGCACCGCGCCCGCGGACGCTGTGCCGGACCCCGGCGCGGACGACGTCGGCGTCGGCATGGGATCGGTACTGCGGGGAACCTCCTCGGGCGTGCAGCCCACCAGGAGCATCGCTGCCGAGGCCGCCGCCATGCTGCCGGTGATGAACGCCACCCGGCGCGTGAACGTGTGCTGGCTCATGGCGCCGGAGCGGTAGTCGTCGAAGAATTCCTCAATCAGGTACTTCTCAAACTTGCCAAGCTGGGTCATGGCGGGCCTCCTCAGTGTGCCGATCATCCTCCTCCGAAGTCAGATGTCCGGCAAGGGTCCTGCACAGGCCGGCCCGACGGCGCCACTTCCCAACAACGACGACGACGCCTCGACGCAGCCCCGGCACCAGGCCACAACGGTCAAACCCCCGCGCAGCCTTCTCCCAGCCGCCTGAGGCCAGCCATTTCAGTCCTCGGGTTCCGAGGGCCTGGCAGGCCGGCGCCCCGACAGCGTCTGGACTGCCTCTGCGATGCCCTCATCCCCTCGTTGAATCTCTTGCATGTAGAGTCTTCCGCTCGTAATGAGGCCGTCCTCGATCTCGAAAATCGTCACCCCGCGCACATCGAAGGGCCGCCCATCAGTCCGGGTGCCGGCCCAGGTCCATTCGCTCCACGTGGTATTACCGTCGTCCACGGAGCGGAGCACTTCGGCGTGAAATCGGGAACGCCAGCGAACATCGCTGCCCAGTTCGCGTGCATCTGCGCCCGTCCCACAAATGCCCTGCCCGGGTGGACCGGCTGCACGCTTTTGTACGACTCATGGAACAACGCGGCCGCTGCCTCAAGGTCGTGGTCATTGAACGCAGCAAGTAGGCGTTGGATAAATTGGCTCATGTGATCACTCCTCGGTGTGGCGGAGCTCGTGCTCTGTTTCATGCACAGGCCCATTAACGGGCCCCCACTAGGGCCGGGATCCGGCCAGCCCGCATCGTAAATCTACGCCTCCGCCGTCGCCCGGTTCCAGACCGATTAGGTCTGGCCGCACAGGTCCGGACCGATCGGGCCCAGACCGGTGAGGTCCAGGCGCCAATCGGTCCGGGAATTCCTGAACTGACGCGGGCACCGCTAGCCGGTAACCTTCTTCATTGTTGCGTTCCACGTCAGCCGCCCATGTTGGAAATCCGTTGCCCGGCCGACGGATACCGTGTACGAGTCGCTCGTGGGATATCCCAGCCGGCTCGTCTCCCAGCCAAGCGACGCCCACTTAGACCGGATCGCACCGGTCACCGGGTGCGCCAGGGTAGCCGGCGTCCAGTAGATCGATGCCGAACCGGAGAAGTGGTTGTAGCGCCCCACTTTATCCGGGGTGCCCTTCTCGTCCGTGATCGGGTAACGCAGCGGGCCGGTTTCCCAGCCAAGTGCCGCCCATTTGGACCGGATGGCACCTAAGACAAAGTGCGCCCCCGTCGTCGGCGACCAGAAGATCGAGTTTCCACTTGCACCTGAGAAGTGGCTGTAGTGGCCCACCCCGTCCGCCGACGCCGTAGTGTCGGAAGTCGGATAGCCAAGCCCGGTCTCCCAGCCCAGGGACGCCCACTTGGCGCGGACCGCACCCGTCACCGAGTGCGCCCTGGTTGTCGGAGACCAGTAAATTGATGCCCCGCCGGCACCGGAGAAGTGGTTGTACCGTCCCACCCCGTCCGGACTGCGCGTCTCGTCGGTGATCGGATACCCCAGGGGTCCTGTCTCCGCGCCCAGGGCCCTCCATTTGGACCGGATCGCGCCGGTCACCGAGTGCGCCCCGGTGGTCAGCGAATAGTAGATCGAAGTCCCGCCCGCACCAGAGAAGTCGCTGTACCGTCCCACCGTGTCCGGCGACACTTTCTCGTCTGTGGTCGGGAAGCCGAAGGCACCTCCGGCGCCGCCCTCGGCCCTGTAACGCTTGTAGATCTCATTGAGGACTGCATGGGCCCCGGTCTTGGGTGACCAGCAGATCACTCCTCTGGTGTAGTCCTGGCACTTGCCTTCGCCCACGGCGTACTCCGCGGTCAGCGACCGGCCGAGGCTCGACCCGGGGCGGCCTGCGTCTATCTTCCACCCGTAGGCAGCGATGGGGTCATCGGTACCGTTCCCGGTGAGCATGACCTTCTTTGCACCCTGGCCGTCATCCGCGGTGATCAAATAATAGGTTTCTGTTGTCCCGGCCTGCCCGACGGCCGTCGGCGCGAAGGTCACGGTCTGGTAGGCGGTTTCACCGGCGGGAATTTTCAAGCCCTCGGAGATCGGATCCTTAGTGGAGAAGACCCCCTGCGGCGCTTTCGCCTTCGTGATAGTCATCGGGACGTTGCCGGTGTTCTTTATCTCGAAGGCCCTGGTAACCGACGTCCCGGCGGGGACGTCACCGAAATCCAGTGAGCGCGGCATCTCCAGATGCGCCGCGCCGGAGACGGCGGTCGCGGCCACCTTGACGGTCACCTTCCCGCGGTCGCTGGAGACCGCGACCGTATCGGTCACCGGAGCCGCCGATGTGGGGCTGAAGCTCATGGACACCGCAATCGATGCGAGGGGCTGGATGGTCTGGCCCACGACCGGAATCGTGGCCGGATCGACCCTGAGCTGGGAGTTAGCCGGCAACGCGACTCCGGTGATCTTGGCAACGGTTGTGCCCGTGTTGACGATGTTGACCGTCTGCCGGCTGACCGTCTTTGTCGGGACGTCGGTGAACTGGACCACGGCAGGAGTCGCACCCAGGCCCTCCTTCGTGCCGACGCCGTGGACGCCGAGGAGGTCGGTCTCGCCGTCGGCCGTTTTGACCGTGAGCGTGCCATCGGCCTGGCCCGGAACAGTCGGTGCAAACGTGACTGGTACGGTCATGCTCGCGCCCTTGGCCAACTTCCGGGGCATCATGAGCCCGGTTCCGATTTTGAACGGGGCGCGCGTCGTGATGGAGCTGACTGTTACCGCCCGCGACGCGGTGATCGTTACGCTCCCCGTCACGGAGGTGCCCACCTTGGCGATACCGAGGTCGGTGTCCTTTGCCCCTACCGCTGATGTAGTCGGGGCGCCGAAGCCCATGACGTGTCCGTCCCGGGTGCCCACGTACACACGGCCCTTGTCAGTGGCCACCGAAGAGAACTTGGCCCCAATACCCAGGGGGGCGCTAAACACTTCCTTGAGGTTTCCCGTATTGTCCGGGATTGCCCGGTAGGCGCGCAGTTCCGCATCGGCCCCGGTGCCAGCGCTGACATAGACCACCCAGACAAGTGCGGAGGACCCGTCTTTGCCGGTGGACGTCACCACTGGCGAACCGGAGCTGAACCCGAACATGCCGGCGGAGGTCCCGACGGCGGCAAGGCTGACACCGCCCGCAGCGCTCGTCACGATCTTGAACGCGCGAAGGTACCCGTTGCTCTCGACGACGTAGAGGTAGCCACCGTTGGTGGTCCCGAGAAACCCGGGCTTTCCCCACACTCCGCTGTACGGACCGGCTTTGTCCAGGACGGCGTCGGTTCCGCCTGGCCCCTGCGCCATGCCGCCCAAATTGTCCCGGTCCAGCAGGTACATGGTGCCGTCTTTACCGATTTGGGCCAGCAGGTGCGGGTGTGCCGCGGTGCCATAGCCGTCCGGGATCGCGACGGGAGCGCCGGAGCCCAGATCGGCGTCGTTTCGGTTCAGCTTCGCGTTGTCGGCCGGGCTGAAAAAGTCGGTGGGTTTCAGATTGCCGTCGCTGCCGACCCGGAGCCGGACCACCGCCTCCGCCAGAGTGGTGGGGGGCTTCGATCCCGGCCCGGGCTTGGGGGAAATGCCGTTCCCCGTGGTGAGCAGGATTTGACCCGGACCGTCGGACACCAGTCCACCGCCGGATTGCCAGATCCCGCCCTCGGCGTTGGCGTTGCCCGATTCGGTCGCCCACATCGTCGTCTGCCGGCCGGCGGTCGATACGCCGACGACATAACCCACGAAGGGGGTGTAGTCGCAGTGGCTGGCGAACCCTGCGTAGACCACGCCGTTCAAGAGCAGCAGCCCTGGGCGCTGCATCGCCGTCATCGGGTTGAACGGGCGGGTGGGGTCATTTGTCGGGGTGCCTTGGATTGTGACAGGGAATCCTGGTTTCTCCGCGCCGGTCGCCGCATCCAGGGAGTGCATGTACCAGTGCGGGAACTGCTTGCTGGCCCCGTCATTCGTTTTCGCTAGCAGGAAGACGCTTTTCGTCGCCGGGTCGTAGACCGGAGTGGACGTGATTCCAATGTTGGGCGTGAGGTCACCGCAGTGAACAGTCGACGCCGGCCACGCTGGCCCGAGTTTGCGTGTCCACTTTGCCGCACCCGTGGCGCTGTCCAGCCCGTACACGGCATTGTTTTCCGTCGCGGCAATCACCGTACTGCCTACTACGAGCGGCTGGGCGTAGACCTGCCCGTCCACGGTTGCAGAGAACAGTTTGCCGAAGTTCGAGGATGCTACCGCCGACGGCGAGAGCCCGGGCTCATCCTTGTCCCATCCGGTCCGCAGCGAATCGTTGGCGATGGTCCCCACGTCCGCAACGGCGGTCTCGCCGACGGTCAGCGTGGCGAGGGCGAGTGTTGCCGACAACAGCGAAGCCCAGGCGCCTCGGGACCACGGCCGTCGTCGGGGCTCAGTGGCGTGGATCGCGGCCGCCTGCTGCCGCCGGAGATTCGGTGCCCCACCCGTCGGTCCACCGCGTAGCCGACCCTGAAAATGGCCGGACAGCACCCGAGATTTTGCTTGATCATGCATGGCTGAGACCCGATTCTGACCACTACATTGACTTTATTAACCCAGTACTTTGGAGCCTAGAAGCGGGGGGTGATGAGCGCGCGAGTGGAGGCTACTTGACTTTTCGCGTGCGATTCCCGAATTCTTCCGAGTGCTACTTGCACCGTCCGCGGGCGCGCCCGAGTGCCTACTTGCCGGGCGCGCGGAATCGCCGCAGCACTCCGGCCCGGACCGCGGACTGCCCCGGCGTCGCGTTAGGCTCCTCCCATGTCGCCCGATCGATTCCTGGCCGAACTGGCCCACTCCCTGGACCACCTCGGCGCGCTCGCCCGGCAGCCGCGGGACACGCTTGCCGGCGCCGTTCCGGCGTGCCCCGCCTGGACGCTCGAGCAGCTCTTCGGGCATCTCGGCTCAATCGAGAGGTGGGCAGCCGGGGTGGTCCGGACGGGCACCTTTGTCCAGGAACCTGCACCGCCGGCCGAGGGCGCCGCGGCCTGGTTTCTCGCGGGCACCGCACCCTTCCTCGAGACGATGACGGGCCTTGATCCGGAGAGCGAATGCTGGAACTTTGGGCCGCCTCCGCGCACCGCCCGGTTCTGGCTTCGGCGACAGGCCCACGAACATGCCATCCACCTGGTCGACGCCTGCCAGGCGCTTGGCCTGGAGATCCCCGTGCTGGCGGACAATTTCATGCTCGACGGTGTTGATGAGGTCCTGGCGATGTTCGCGCCGCGGCAGCTGCGACTGGACCGGATGCCGCCCCCGGACAAAGCTGTGACCTTCCAGGTGCCAGGGGCCGCCAGCTGGACACTGGGACCTGGCGCCGCCGTGGCCTTGATTTCCGCCCCGCTGCCGGTGATGTATCTGGGTCTTTGGGGTCGATCCAACCTGGCAGAGAACGCCGTCATTGAAGGTGACGCCGCCGCGGCCCTGCGTGTGCTTCGGGGTCCGCTCACACCATGAGTTCCGGCATCGGGATTAGGATACGAACACGTCCCGCGAAGCCGTGGACGCTCCACGAGCCGCCCGATGCTTTCGTGACCGCATGTTCGAAGGGAACCCAAACGCATGTCAGAGCACGCCACACCCGGCACCGCAGGTCCCTCCACGCCGCGGGCCAGATGGGGAATTCTCGGCACCGGGTTCATCGCCGGGCTGCAAACGCCGGACCTGATCGACAACGGCTCAGTGGTCCAGGCTGTCGGCTCCAGGACCAGGGCATCCGCGACCGATTTCGCGGCCCGGTTTCAGATCCCCACGTCCTATGGAAGCTACGCGGATCTCGTGGCCGACCCGGACGTCGACGTTGTCTACGTTTCTACGCCGCACCCGTTCCACCACGAGAATGCGCTGTTGGCCCTGGACGCCGGTAAACACGTGCTGATCGAAAAGCCCTTCGCCATGAACGCCTGGCAGGCCCGGGAGATTGTGGAGCTCGCCGAGAGGAAGGGGCTGATCGCCCTTGAGGCCATGTGGACACGCTACCTTCCGCACATGGTCCGCATCCGTGAGCTGATTCGGTCCGGCGCCCTGGGCGAGGTCCGCACAGTGATCGCTGACCACAACCAGAATCTGCCCAAGGATCCGGCGCACCGCCTCAACGACCCGGCGCTGGGCGGCGGAGCGCTCCTGGACCTGGGCATCTACCCCGTCTCCTTCGCCTTCGACGTCTTCGGGGCGCCGACCGGGATCCGGGCAGCGGCCAGCATGACTGAAACCGGAGTTGACCGGCAGACCGCGATGATCTTCGAATACGGTGGGGGGCAGCAGGCCGTGCTGCACTGCGCGCTGGACACGGCAGGACCAAACCAGGCGTCGATCATCGGAACCGAAGGCCGGATCGAGATCCCGTCAGTCTGGTACACGCCGTCGGCCTTCACCAGGTACGACGCCGACGGAAACATCGTCGAGCGATTCGATGAACCCGTCACCGGCCGCGGCATGCAATACCAGGCGCGGGAAATGGAGCGGCTCATTGCGGCCGGCTCCATTGCCAACGACATCCTGCCGCCCCGGCAGAGCGTTCAGGTCATGGAGGCCATGGACGAAGTTCGGCGCCAGATCGGCCTCGCCTACGCCAGCGACGACAAGGACCACGGGCGCGAATAGTAACGGTGCTGGGGCGGCCCCAGTTTTCCGTGAGGAGGCACGGCCGACGCTCACCCTCGCCCGATCAGCCCGGCCACGCGATCGAGTTCTTCATCCAGATTGTAGAAATGTACCGCCAGCCGGATTCTGCCCTCCCGGACCGATGCCACCACGTTGGCCTGGCGGAACCGCGCCAGGACCGCCTCAGTGTCTGTCACCGGCACGGAGAAGATCGTGGAGCGGTGCTGCTCGGCGAACGGCCGGAACGCGGAGCCCTGCGCCGCCAGGGCCTGCTGAAGGTGAAGAGCGAGCCGGGCGTTGCGATCGAGCAAGGCCCCGATGCCAAACCTGCGGAAGATGCCGAGCGCCGCCTGCTCGGCCAGGGCGGGAAACCAGGCCAAGGAGGTGTCGAGCTTCGAGGCCGTGGGTGAGAGGTCCATGGCCGGTCCGTAGAAGCTCCCGGCCGGGTTGCGCGCGGCCTTCCAGCCGGGACCGACGGGCTGGATCCGGTCAAGCAGTCCGCTGCGGACATAGAGGTAGCCCATGCCCCGGGAGCCGAGCAGGAACTTGTGGCTCGCGGCGGCCAGGAAATCCACGCCGTCGCGCACCACATCCAGGGGCACCGCGCCCGCGGCCTGGCATGCGTCGACGAAGAACCAGGCGCCGGAGCGGGCCGCGACCCGGCTGAGCGCGGCCAGGTCCGCCCGGTAGCCGTTGGCCGAATGGACGGCACTCACGGCGATCAGGCGGGTGCCGCCGTCGGCCGCCTGGCCAAATTCCTCGGCCGTCACGCCGTCACCGCCCGGTGCCACGGCGCGGACCTCGTAACCGCGGTTACGGAGCAGGAGCCAGGGGTAATAGTTCGAGGCGAATTCGTTCCCGGCAACCACGACGTTCTCGCCGCGCTTCGCCGGCGGCAGGTTGGCGGCCACTATCCCGGCGGCGGAGCTCACGGCCGGGACGATCGCGATCTCCCCCGCCGTCGCCCCGACGATCTCCGCGAACATGGTGCGTGCCTCCTCCCCTGCCCGCTCGGCATCCATCCAGTCGAACCTGCCGGCGGACCATCGCTTGACGGCCAGCTCGTAGGCCTCTCGGGCGGGTGCGCAGCCGACGTTCATCGAGGCGGTGTTGAGATAGATGGTCTCCTGTAGCCCCGGGAAGAGTCCGCGAATTTCGGCCGCCTGCATGGCACGGACCGCCTAGCCGTGCCCGCGCGCGGAGTCCAGGCCCCTTGCGTAGGCCGCCTGCCCCACGTGCTGGAGGCAGTCGGTAATCGTGCTGACCAGCCGCACCCCGAGGGTGACTGGCGGGTCCCAGCGGGTATCGACGATGCGGTCGAAGTCGTCGTCGCCGAGGTGCTCCAGGAAATTCACGGTCTGCCGGTGGACAGCTTCGTAGTATTCGAGCAACAGTTCCGGCGGTGCCTGCACCGCGTCCACCTGGCCGCTCGTATGGCCGTAGCCGGTGTCCCGCTGGGAGAGCGGCAGGCCGAAGCGGGCGGCAAACCGCTCCGAGGTCCACACCTGGTCCAGGCCCGCGGCGGAGGCGACTTGCGCGTCCTCGACCCTGCTGAGGTGCCAGATGAGCCAGGCCATTGAATTCCCGTTGCCTCCGGGCCGTCGGAGCAGGGTGGCATCATCAACCCCGGCCAGGGCCGCGGCCACCGTCTCACGGATCCGGCCGAAGGCATCCAGCAGCAGTTCATTGGATTTCATCGAGTCCCCTCCCTGTGCATGATCGGAGTGCTTGCATGATCGGTGATCCCCATGCTTGCATGGAGGCCGCACCGGCGGATAGGGCCGGGCGTCGCCGTGTCAACGGCGCACGCGGAGACGATGACGGGGGCAACACGGCCACGCGCAGTTCCGCAGTCCGCGAGGTCTTGGCAGCGGCGACCCCCGCGCCTACCCTTACGGATTATGAGCAACTTGTTGCCTGTAGCGCAGCCGGTTCGGGCGACGTCCAGTCGCTGGGAACGCCGGGACAAGTTCCATCTCGCCGGCATCACCGGCTTCGTCCTCCTGCTCAACGTGGTCGGCTGGAGTGTGCTGACCCTGGCCGTGGCTCCGCAGAACTTCGCGCTGGGCCGCTCCGGCGTGTACGGGGTGGGGCTGGGAGTTACCGCCTTTCTGCTGGGGGTGCGGCACGCGTTCGACGCCGACCACATCGCCGTCATCGACAACACCACCCGCAAGCTGGTCGGCGAGGGAAAGGCCGCGCTGGGGGTGGGCTTCTGGTTCTCGCTGGGCCATTCCACCGTGGTGTTCGGCGCGGCGCTGCTCCTGGCCCTCGGCGCGAGGGCCATGGCCGGCACCGTGCGGGACGGGGACTCGGCGCTGGTGCAGACGCTGGGACTGGTGGGAAGCGTCGTGGCTGGAACGTTCCTGATCCTGATCGGTCTGATGAACCTCGTTTCGGTGGTCGGCATCGCCCGGGTGTTCCGCGGGATGCGGACCGGGGAACTGGACGAGGCTGAGCTTGAGCACCAGCTCAACAACCGGGGCTTCCTGGCAAGGCTCCTCGGCGGAACCATCCGGCGGATCACCACGCCATGGCACATCTATCCCGTCGGCCTGCTGATGGGCCTGGGATTCGACACCGCCTCCCAGGTAGCCCTGCTCGTGCTCGCCGCCGGTTCGGCGGCCTTCTCCCTGCCCTGGTACGCCATCCTGGTCCTCCCGGTGCTGTTTGCCGCCGGAATGAGCATTTTCGACACCGCCGACGGCGTGTTCATGTCCCGGGCTTATGGGTGGGCGTTCCTGAAGCCGGTCCGCAAGGTCTTCTACAACCTCACAGTCACGGTGCTCTCGGTGATTGTGGCGCTGGTGGTCGGTGTCACCGTGCTGCTTGGGCTCGTGGCGGACAAACTGGGACTCGAATCGGGGCCCGCGGCCGCCATCGGTTCGCTGGACCTCGAAAACGTCGGGTACATCGTCGTCGGACTCTTCGTCATCATCTGGCTGATCGCGCTCGCCGTCTGGAAATTTGGCCGGATCGAGCAGCGCTGGAGCCACGCCGGCACCAGCTGACCGGATGCGGGCGCAACGTAGGTCAGCAGCTGGGCGAGTCGAACTCGTAGGCCCCCGAATCGGCAGCGGCCGTCCCGTTGCAGTCCCCGTCCTGGGGCACCGGACTTCCGGCGAGGTCGACGGCGGACAGGCTCGTTCCGGCGCGGTCGATGGCCGGGCTGGTGCCGGTCAGGCGGAGATCGGCCGGTGCGTTCACGAAGCGCGCAGACGCAGTGGTGGACGTGCTGTTCGGTACGAAGTTGACCGGGCCATTGAGGACGTTCTGGTTCTCGGTCCAACCCGAGCCGTTGATCCATAAGGAGTTCCTGACGCCCGCCAGGATGTTGCCGCGGATCACGGTCGATGCAGGGCAGCCCGCATGGCAGACAACGGCCTGGGACTGTGGCCCGTTCAGATACACGGTGTTGAATTCGAAGACTGTGCCGTTCGTCGGCCCGAAGGACGTCCCTGCACCGCGGGCGATCAAGCCCTTGGCCTGGGCACAGTTGGCACCACAGGTCGACCGGACCAGGTTGTAGCGGTAGGTGTTGCCGTCGGCCGTCCCGGAGGACCTTCCGATCTCGGAGAAGTTGTTGTTGTCCAAGGACACATTGTGATGGATGTAGTTCCGGCTGCCGTTGTAGATTTCGAAAGAACCGCCGTCGCGGGTGTAATCGTAGGAAAACGCAGTGGAGCCGCTGACCGTGTTGCCGGAAAGTTCGTTGTCGTTGCCGTTGATCAGCACGCCGGAAGCGCCCGAGTCGTCATTGCAGTTCACGGCCTGGGGTGTCCCGCAGTTCGTGCCCTGCGTCAGGACGTTCATGACGTTGTTGCTGGTCAGGACGTTGCCGGTGTATTTCCCGAAGTCAGACCCGGTCCCTGCTTTGATGCCGACAGCGTTGTTGGAGGCACTGGAATTCCGGACCGTATTGCGGTCGCCGGTGACGCTGATGCCCGCGTAGCCGCAGGAGACGCCCCGAAGTCCGTCAACGGTGGTGAAGTTGCCGTTGATCCTGATGCAGTTTCCAGACTTGCCGCCGGTAATCGTCGGGGCATTGCCGGTCCCGTAGCCGGTCAAGGTGATGGGTGCGGCCTCGGTTCCGCTCTGGGTGGTCACAATGCCTCCGGCCCAGGTGTCGCCCCTGCGGAAACTGACCGTGTCGCCGGGCTTGAGGACGATCGAGTTGACCTTCGACAGTGACTTCCACGGCGCAGCGCTGGAGGTTCCCGGATTGGTGTCACTCCCCGAGGCACTGACGAAGTACGTAGTGCCCGCGGCCTGGGCCGGCGCCGGGAGGCCCACCGCCAACCAGCCGGCCGTCAGGATCAGGGTGGTTACGGCTGAGCGAACGGAGTTAATTCTCATGGCGATCCTCGCGGTTTGATGGTCAGAGGAGGAGAGCTCCGCGACCTTGAGTATGTCCGCTCCGGCTGCGGCCATGAGTCGAGACGCGGGCTTAGGTCATCCGCCGACCCTAGTGGGCGGGGGTTGTAAAAAGCTTGGGCATGATCAACCAGAACTTTATCTCAAACAGCGCTGTATAATTTATTTTGGTCAGCAAAAGTGCCTGACCGGACCGGTCCCAGCGCGGAGACGTCGCACCGCCTACCTCAGTTCCTTCGTCCTGGAGTCTTGCCATGATGCCGCGCCCTACCCTCCCAGTCCTGGACAATCCGCCCCGCAAGCGTCGGTGGAGGCGGGGCCATCGCATGGCGGGGGTGGTGGCGCTGAGCATTGCCGGCTTGCTCGCCGCCTCGACGTCGGCCAATCTCATCCTGGAACAGATCGAAAAGTCCCACCCGTTCGCATACGGCGAAATGGTTCACCTCAATGAGGGAACCATCAATGTCACCCGCACCGGCGAGACCGGGCCGACGGTCGTGCTGCTCAGTGGACTCGGGACCCCTGCCCCGGGGCTCGATTTTGCCCCCCTGGTCCGGGAAATGCGCGGCTTCCGAACAGTGGTTGTTGAGGGATTCGGCTACGGCTTAAGCGACATGACTGCCCGGCCAAGGACCGTTGAAAACATCGCCGAAGAACTTCATGAAGTGCTGTCAAAGCTCGGCATCAGGGCGCCCTACACTCTCATGGGCCACTCGATCGCCGGCTTTTCCACGCTGTACTACGCGAACAAGTATCCAGCGGAGGTGTCCGCCGTTATCGGCATCGACCCCACCGTTCCGGCCAGCAGGATGTCCGTAGGCGGAACCACCGACCCCGCCGAGGCTCCTGCAGCGGACTACTGGTGGGCGCACGCACCGTCGACCACAGGCCTGCTCCGCTGGGCCACGGCGCTGGGTTTTGGAGAACCCGGCGGCGGCAGCTTCACGGCAGCAGAACGCCAACAAATGCGTCAGATAACGAGCTGGAACTTCGGCAACGCGGCAGTCACTGATGAAACTCTCCGGATGGGCGAGAATGCCGCCAAGCTCCAGGATCTCCGCTACCCCGACGCACTTCCGGTGCTCTACTTCCTGTCACAGGACACGATGAACCAGCAGCCGGACTGGTACGGCGCGCACGAACGGCAGCTGGCCAACGTACGGCGCCACGAGCTGGTGGTCCTTGGGGGCGAGCACTACCTGCACTGGACGCAGTCCAAGGCCATGGCAACGAAGATCACCGAGTTCCTGCGCCACGGCGGCACCCGGTAGATCTAGTGGAGAGACTTATCGGTCGGCAGGTCCGGCGGGACCAGGAGGGCCCGGATCGTTGACGGAAGGATCTTTGCCGCCGCGACCTCATCCAGTCGTTCCGCCCGGATTTCGGCCGCCGCGCTGTGGAGGATGGCGTAGAAGCAGGCAGCCTGCCACGTGAGGGAATGATCGGTACGGAAGATCCCCTCACTCCTGCCCTTTTCCAGCACCGACATCACCCTGGCCAGCGGCTTGTCGTGGTGAGCCCTGATTTGGTCGGCTGAGAGGTATGGTTCGGCCGCCGCCAACAGCGCGTTGAATTGATGGAGGACCCGCCAGGATGACTGGACGATCTCCTGCAGGGAGTTCCAGGTGTCTTGCTCGATGTCTACAGCGGCGAGTTCGGCCTCGGCGCGGTCCATGGCCCTCTCGAACACCGCGCCAACCAGGTCCTTCCGGTCTGCGAAGTGGCCGTAGAGGGTCACCCTGCCCACCCCCGCAACCCGAGCAATTTCAGCCATGCTTGCCCCGGGATTGTCACTGAGGCGTGTCAACGCGGCGTCAATGATGGCATCTTTGTTCCGGACGGCGTCCGCCCGCTTGGTGCGTTCTTTCTGCACTTCCGGCACCGGCCCTCCCAGCCCATTCAACTACTCAAACAATGATGTTCAGGTTACCAGCGGGGACAGTTCAGCCGCCCGGACCATCCGGTTCGGGTGAGGTGCCGGCCGGCGGAGCGGTCCTATGGTCAGGGCATGGGACTATTGCGGCACCGGCATGACGAACCCATAGGCGAGCGGTTTCAGATGCGCGAGAAACTGCTGTCGATCGGGGACGACTTCTGGATCGAAGACAGCCACGGCCAACGCGCCTACAAGGTCAACGGCAAGGCGGTCCGAATCCGGGACACGTTCGTGTTGGAGGACACCTCGGGAAACGAGGTGGCGAGCATCCAGGAGCGCAAGCTCTCGGTCCGGGACAAGATGGCCATCGAACGCGGCGGCGACACCGCCGCGACAGTCCACAAGGCCCTGGTTGGGCTCCGGGACCGCTTCTCGATCGACGTAAAAGGCGGCCCCGACATGAAGGCACACGGCAACATCGTCGACCACGAGTACGAGATCGAGCGCGACGGCCAAACGGTCGCCACGATCTCCAAGAAGTGGTTCCGCGTGCGCGAGTCCTACGGCGTCGAAGTCGCGGGCGGCGAGGACGTCCCGCTCCTCCTGGCGATCACCGTCGCCATCGACTCATTGACCTAGCCTGTCCAGGCAGCATGTCGCCCAGGAAAAGCACCGGATCCCTAGTAGCCACGACCCTGTGGAGGCTATTCGGGTTCCTGACGGCGAGCGCGGTGTGCGGCGTCCTGGCCGCCAGCCTTCTGGTGCCCACCGTGGCCGCGACCGGCGTCGCCGTCAGCGACTCGATCAAATTGTTCAACAGCCTCCCCTCGGAACTGACTGTTGATCCGCCGTCGGAATCGACCAGGGTGCTCACCGCCGACGGGAAACCGATCGCCACCTTCTATGCTGAAAACCGCGTGAAGGTCCGGCTCGACCAAATGTCCCCATACATCAAGGATGCGATCGTCGCGATCGAGGACCGGCGATTCTACGAACATGCCGGCATTGACCCCCAGGGGATTCTCCGGGCGCTGGTGTCCAACCTGACCAACGGCGGAAGGCAGGGTGCCTCCACCCTGACCCAGCAGTACGTCACCAACGTGCTCAATGAATCCCTCGTGTCGGCGGACAAGGGCGACCAGATTGTCCTCAACGGGCAAAAGAGCATGGCCGACAAGATCCGCGAGATGAGGCTCGCCGTCGAACTGGAGAAGAAATACACCAAGGACCAGATCCTGGAGGGGTACCTGAACATCGTGTTTTTCGCCCGGGACGCCTACGGCATCGAAGCTGCGTCCCGCTACTTCTTCAACACCACTGCCAAGGACCTCACCCTGCCACAGGCTGCCCTGCTGGCCGGCCTCGTGAACAGCCCCAGCTTCTATAATCCTGACGTCCATCCGGAAAACGCCGTCCAGCGGCGCAACCAGGTTCTCGCCAAGATGCTCAGCTATGGCGCCATCACCCAAGCGCAGCACGAAGCGGCCGTGGCCGCCCCGGTGGATCTCAAGATCACCCCCGGGAGGCAGGGATGCGCCGGCGCGGAAATGGCACCGTACTTCTGCGACTACGTCTCCCACCTCATTCTCAACAATCCGGCCTACGGCGCGGATACTGCCGAACGCGAGCGGAAGCTGTTCCGCGGCGGCCTGACCATCACCACCACCCTGGACAGCCGGCTCCAAGTGGCCGCGCAGGCGCAGGTCGATGCCACGGCCGGGGCCAACCCGGACAAGTGGGGCGCCGCGATGGTCTCCATCGCACCCGGCACCGGCAAGATCCTGGCGATGGCGCAAAACACCGTGTTTCTCCCGGCAACTGGCAAATTCGACACGCAACTGAACTTCAACGTCGATTCCAAGGACGCCAACGGCAACGACCTCAACGGCGCCGGCGGGTTCCAGCCCGGCTCCACCATGAAACCGTTCACGTTTGCCGAATGGCTCAACGAGGGCAAATCCCTTTCCGCCATGGTGGACGCGTCCCGGCGCTCCTATCCGCTCGGGTTCCGCTGGAGATCAAGCTGTGGCAGGGTGCTCGGGGCCTACAGCACCAGCCAGAAGAGCCTCGGCGCGGCGGACGACCTCCAGAACAACGACGCCGGGTACTACCGCCGCATGCGCGTGGACTACGGGCTGTATAACTCCATCAACACCGCCACCTTCGCCGAGGCCGCGCAACTCGACTTCTGCGGCATCCAGAAGATGGTCGATGCCGCCGGGCTCCACAGCGGCGTGGACAACGCCCAAATCAACATGCACCAGCTGGGCAATCTGCTGGGCGCCATTGGCGTGGCGCCTCTCCATCTGGCCAACGCGTTTGCCACCTTTGCCAACGACGGAACCTACTGCACGCCGATTGCCATTTCGGCAGTGAACGACGCGGCGGGACAGAAACTGCCGGCCGAGACCAGCTCCTGTCACAAGGCGATCAAGCCCGAGGTCGCCCGCGGAGTGAACGCCGTGCTGCAGGACGTGCTGAAACGCGGGTCCGGCGTTTACATCAAGCCCAAGGTCCAGGAGCGGTTCCCGGTCGCGGCCAAGACAGGCACGTCCAATACCAATGGCGCCACCTGGGTGGTGGGCTACACAAGCGGCCTCGCTACGGCTTCCTTCTTCGGCGACGCCCTGGAGGGCCAGAAGAGGCCCGGGCAGAACATCACCATCAACGGCAAGTTCTACAAGGCCATTGACGGCTACATGCTCGCCGGCCCGCAGTGGGCGAACTACATGCGACAGGTCGCCCGTTACTACCCCACCGCCCCCTTCCCGGCGCCGCCGGAGTCCATGACCCGGACGCCCTCCGCGAGCCGCACGCCCCCGACGACCCGCACGCCGTGCTTCCCCGGTGTTAGTGGTGCGTTGTGTCGCTGACACTGGCCCGAAATGCTCCGGATCCAAAACCGCACTCTATGCCAACGGGGCCCGGAGCCTCTATCCTCTTGCCATGGGAGACGGGGCCAATTTCCGGCGAGGGGAATCGCGCCACCGCGCGCGGGTGGCTCATGAATCCCGATAGCGCCCAGCCCCACGACAACTACGACGCGTTCCTGTCGAGGCTGGACGCCGCCACCAGCAGCCTGAGCACCCGGGCCGCGTCGCTGGACAAAGCACTGGCAGCCGTTTCCCTCCTCTTGGGACCATCTGAGTCCGCCGTCCGGAAATGGGAACGACGGCGCCATTACGTCGGTGAGCAGCTCGCCGTTCACTCCGGGTCCCCGCAGTCGTACACCGCGCTGTGCGAGCTCCACGTCGTGGCAGGAAAGATGGAATCAATGCTCCGCGGCCGTGTCCAGCGTGTCACCGAGAAGCTGGCGGTCATGCAAGGGCGTCGTGAGGCCATCGACAAGTCACTGCTGGAGCTTGAGCTGAGCAGAATTAAGCTGACGTCGTCCCGGATGCTGTCACAGGACCGCGAAAAGTTGAGCAGCATCTTTTCCGAAATCGCCGGCTCCACCGCGGCCAAAGGAGCCATTCCCGATATGGGGTTGCTGGGCGATCTCAAGGAAGCACGCGAGGCAATCATCCTGGCCGAAGCGCTCATGGAAGTGAAGGGGTACTAATCATGGAAATTTCACGGCGCGATCAGCCCCGGAAGGACATCGTCGCCCTCGTTCGCTGGTCAAAGAAACCGGGCGAAAACCCCGTCTTCAAGTTCATCATGTCGAGTATTTTGGGGCTGATTCTGTGCCTGTTCCTGATGATCTTTCTGCCCTTCCTCAGAAGTTTCGGTGCGCTGGTTTTGTTCACCCTCTTCTTCGCCGCGCTTCTGACGGTGCGCACGGTCATGGCCCAGCAGCGCTTCATGCGGGGGCTGACCAAGAGGATCAATGACACCCTCGCAGAGGTCACGAGCAGCCCGGGTGACCAATTGTCGGTCAGGCAGTTCCGGCACATGACCAAGACCGGCGAGCAGCTTCCGCTCCTTGTCAGCGGCGTACCCGGGCTGAACCTGCATGTGGCCCGGGCGTCAACGCTGGAGAAACATGCCCCCGAGAAATGGGTTGCGGTGTTCACGGTTGTGCCTCCGGAGAACGGAACCGCCAGCTTCGACCGCCTGGTGGCGGCAGCAGTCAACGCCGGCCCCGGTACCACCAGCGCGAAAGCGTCCTAGCGGCGGGAGCCTGCCGCCGTCGTTGCTCCAAATCATCCAGCGCCGCTGGTGGCTCTTCGGCTATGGCGGGCAAGCGGGACGTTCTGCCCTAGCGTCTGGGCCCCAAAGACCCAACAGTGAGGACATGACGACCATGTCGGGTCGCAGGCTGTCTCTGCTCAGCAACTTGTGGGTTGCTGTTTTCTTCCCTCCCAGGAGTGCAGAGAATTCAGAGATCTGGTTCCGGGGACCGAAAATGACGCCAAGACAACATGTTGACCGGGTGAGCGCCGAGGACATGATGTCCCTGGACGCGGACATCGGCTCAGCGCCAATGCAAGTCGGGGCCATCCTCATGCTCAGCACGGACGGCAGCGACGATTCGGCACCCCTCCTGGAAGCACTGGCGCGTCGGCTCGGCGCTGTCCCCCGGCTGCGCCAGCGGCTGGTCTCTGTCCCCTTCGGCTGCGGGCGGCCCATTTGGGCGGATGATTCCGGCTTTGATCCGGCACACCATCTGGGCGTGATCGCCTGTCCGGCGCCCGGCGGTGAGGAAGCCGTGCTCAACATCGCAGCCGAAATGCTCGCTGCGCCGCTGTCCCGCGACCGTCCTCTCTGGTCAGCCAAGCTCATCACCGGCGTGAGCCAGGACCGGTCAGCGCTTGTTTTCGTTTTCCATCATGTCCTCACGGATGGAATTGGGGGCCTCGCGGTCCTGGAGGCCCTGGCAGCCGCGGAAGCCGGGTGGGACGGTCGCCGGGAGCCAGAGATTCCGTACTCGGCGCTGTACCTTGCCCTTGATGCTGCAAGGAGCCGATTCAACGCACTGGCCCGGCTGCCGGCCGCACTGCGGACCGCAGCCGCCGGAGCCTCCGAACTGCGGCAGACGGGCAAACCCCGGGCTGCCCGCACCTCACTCAACCGCCCGACAGGTCCGCAACGGACGCTTGCCGTCCTCCGCTGCGACATGGAGGCCGTCAGAGACGCCGCGCACATGCAGGGAGCGACCGTCAACGATCTCATCCTCACCGCCGTCGCGACCGCCCTGCACCGCCTGCTCCTGGCACGGGGCGAATATGTCGAAGAGTTCGTGATCTCTGTGCTGTTTTCGGCACGCCGCCACACGACAATCACCTATCTGGGGAACCGGAGCGGCATCATCCCGGTGACCGTTCCCGCGGTCGGTCCGGCCAAGGGCCGGGTGGCAACTGTTGCCGCAACGATGAGGAGTGTCAAGCAGCGGCCTCCCGGGGCCTCCACTGCAATCATCGGCCCCATATCCCGGGCCGCAGCGCACCTTGGCGCCTACCGCTTCGTCATAGACCACCAACACCTTGTCCATACATTCGTCACGAACCTGCGGGGGCCCGAACGCGCCCTGGCGATCGCGGGCAGGCCGGTAACCGGGATCATTCCACTCGGAGCGATCAGCGGTAACGTAACGGTTGCCTTTGCAGTCTTCTCATACGCCGGCACGCTGACCATCACCACAATCGCCGATCCCGCGACTTGCCCGGACCTGACAGGACTGCGTGACGAACTTTCCAGCGCGCTTGAAGCTCTGATGGTGACCGGGCCTTCATAAGCTTCGACCCGAGAATATCCGGTCATGAAGAGCCGACGGTTCGGCGCATTCTCCGCGGGTGGGATCCTAAGAGACTGACCGGGCGCTGGCTAACGGCGTATTTCCAGGCGTTTACGGACCTTGTCCAAAAACCCGGACTGGCGCCGTCGTGTGTCATCCGCCCGGTCCAGGGGCTCTTCGACGTGTCCCTCCGGTAGACATGCGCAACAGGAGCATTCCTGCTCACGAATGTCCGGCGGGCCGTCCAAGCTCAAGGTCATGCCCCGACCCTATTCGATGGACTGAGTGTCCTGCCCGCAACCGGGCCATAACTTTAGGCATTCGGGCCGCGCCCTCTTTGCCAGCTCGACTTCCTCACCAGCTGGAGTGCCACCGGAAAACGTCCGGCGGAACCGGCTGCGGCCACCGCAGCGACCATGCCTCCGGAACGCGAGTCGCAGGACGGACCGTGACGGTGCATGTCGCAAGCGCACACCGCATGACCGTGGACATCCGGACGTGGCTGTTCCAGAATCGGGAATGTGCCCATAACCGAGCAGTACGGGCTAGTCTTCGACGGTGACCTGCCGCCGATGCGTTCCCTGCGCACGGCGTGGCTGCTGTCATTGTTCCTGGGCTTCAGCGGCGCGGACAGGTTCTACCTCCACAAGCCGTTTACCGGCACCCTGAAGCTGTTGACGCTGGGCGGCGCCGGCATCTGGTGGCTCATTGACCTATTCCGGATCACCAATGAGTACGCTGCCGACGGGGCATCCATGCCGTTGGCCGGGACCAACTCCCTGCGACGCGGCCTGCGCCTGGCCTCGACTGTCCTGGTCGTCACGCTCGCCGGTGCGGTGGTCTGCGTCAGCGCCGCCCCCGTCACCAGGAATGTCACCGCCACAGTTGCCTCGATGTACGCACTGCTGCATCCGGCCGCGCCGCCCCCGGTGAAAGAATGGGTCACCGTCGCGGAGGCCTCCGGCACAAAACCCCCGGGCCCACTCGTAACCCTCACCGGCAGGCTTCACATCGAGTACACCTTCACCGGGGCCGCCATTGCCTATCTCCAACCCGTGAAAGGACCGGCCCTCACCGTGCTGTCCCTGGCCAAGGCCGGCGCCGGGGCGATCGGCATCAGCCTGGCTCCGGGGACATACGCGCTGATAGTCAGCACCACCGGAGCCGTCTGGCACCTTACGGCCCAGGAATACCGGCCCTCCGGGTAGCACCGACTGAGCCTGAGCACGTCCGGGGGTTTCCGGGCCATGGCCTCGGTGTTTGCAGCGCCGTCGGCTCTGAACCTGTTCCCTATTGAAGAGACGCGGTCAGGCGCGCCAGGTTGTCGAATACTTTTTGGGCTACGGGCCGCCGGATCCAGTCCTCGAGCTGCAGCTCGCGGCTTTCCATGCGGTACCCGTCTTCGATCCCGCGAATGGCGTCCACAAAATCGCGCCCGTGCACAAGTACGGATACCTCCATGTTGAGGCTGAAGGAACGCACATCCATGTTGCTGGAGCCAATCACCGCAACTTCCTCATCGATAGTGAAGTGCTTGGAGTGCAGCACCTTCGGCGCCCGGTAAAGGTAAATCCTGACGCCGGCGCGAAGCAGTGCTTCGTAGTACGAACGCTGCGCGTGATAGACCATGCTCTGGTCGCCGACCTCGGAAACAAAGAGCTCGACGCTCAGCCCCCGCGCAGCTGCCGTGACAATAGCCATGAGGATGGATTCGTCCGGGACAAAGTATGGACTGGTGATGCTGACGCGGCGCTCAGCTTTGTGGATAAGCGTCGCGTAGAGCTTCAAATTGTTGTCGTTGTCGAAGCTGGGGCCGCTGGGCAGGACTTGTGCGTCGATGAGTGCAGAATGATGGCTGACGCCTATGGCGCTGGAATCCAGTGGCAGGATCACACCCGTTTCGCTGTACCAATCTGTCGCGAAGACCGCATCCAGCTCCCGGACCACTGGTCCTTCAACGCGCATCATCAGTTCGTGCCACTGAAGCCCGCGCTTCAGGTTGCTCTTCGTGTCGTAGCTCGCGTCGATGAGGTTCTGGGACCCCGTGAATCCCACGCGGCCATCGACGACGCAGATCTTCCGGTGATTGCGCAGGTCCGGCCTCTGCCATTCGCCACGCCACGGCCGCACCGGCAGCATGGGGCGATATTCCGCCCCTATCTCCTGGAGGAACTCCAGGGTTTCTTTCCGGCCGGGGAACTTCAGGCCAGCCAGATGATCGGACAGAACCCGCACGTCAACGCCGCGCCGTCGTGCCCGGGCCAGCGACTGAAAATACGGCTCTGTCGTTGCGTCCAGCACGAGGATGTAAAACTCCACGTGCACATAACTTGTGGCCGAATCAATATCAGCGATCATGGCATCGAAAGCTCCGTTGTACTCGCCCAACAGGGTCGCACTGTTGCCCGAGACCATAGGGAGGGCCCCAAGGTTGCTGTTCAACACCACCGCCGAATGCAGCCATTCCGGCCAATCAAGGCCGCGGCTAATGAACGGGCTGCCTTCAGTCCGGGCCAGGACCAGAGCGTTGACTTCGCGCTGTTTGTCCCTGCGCGCCTTGGGCAGTTTCGAGTAACCAACGAAGAAATATGCGACGGCACCAAGGATCGGTATGAAAATTATGGCGAGCACCCAGGCAATGGCAGAGGATGGACGGCGATTCATCGACACCAGGACAGCTGCGACGGTCACGAGTAGTATGTGGGCCGCCAGCAGGAGCAAGGCAAACGTTTCCGCGTCCTGGAAGGATCCGCGCACGGCTGCCTAAACGTACTTCGAGGCGCGAACGCCGTCAGACCAGCACCCGGCTCTTGGTTCCGTCAAAAAATCCCAATAGTTTTCCCGGAAACTCATTTGCTTTTCCTGCTCTCAAAGATGCGTTCTCGTTTCCGGGACGGCCTGTCCCATAGCCCTCCCTTTGGAGGGTATGACCATTGTTTGCATTAGGCCCGGCATGGGCCTCACCCGCTGCGGGTGAAATTCCGGAAATGCGTAGCGCGAGTTCCGAGTCGGGTTCGACCAGCTGGGCCCGCAGGCGACTGAAATCCCGGACCCGGTCCGCGGAATAGTCCGCCCGCCTGGCTGTAAGGATCTGCAACCCGTTCCGAGCAGCGGCAGGGCCCGTGGCTGCGCCCGAGGAGGCGTCGCCGTTCGCAGTGGCCGCCAAGTAGACGGGCACGGAAAGGAAAGGCAGGCACCCCACGGGTGCCTGCCTTTACCATCGCCCATGCCGCCCTCAGTGGCTCTTGCGTGCGTCCTGCAGGTGCCGGTCGAGCTTTTCTTCGGCTTCGCGGCGCCGCTGACCGATGATGCGCAGCTGCTGCGTGATCGGATTTCCGTAGCCATCAACGTCGCGGTGATGCGTGCCCTTCAGGCGCTCGGGGCCGGAGGGCAAGGTCACCCGCGGTTCAGTATTTTCGCCCATACCGGGATGATCCCACACTGCCCGCCGGCTGAAAAGGACGGCTATCGCCTCGAAGAACCGGCCGGCACGCCGGGTTCATTCCGGCCTCGTGTCCCGATGCAGGTCCGTGTCGAGGGCATGGGCGCTGGCCAACCTGGTCAGCAGGATGCCCAGCTGCGCAGACTGTTCGCTGGTCAGGGGGGCCAGGAGTTCGGCCTCGTGCCGTTCGGCGATTCCGCGCAGTGCTCCGAGAACCTTCGTACCCTCGGCCGTCAGCCGGAGCTCGTAGTTCCGCCGGTCGGCGCTGCTGCGCACGCGGGCCACCAGCCCTCGCGTTTCCAGCGAGTCGATGAGGGGAACAACGCGGCTCGGCACCGCGCCCAGGCGGTCGGCCAAGGACCGCTGGCTCAGTCCGGGGCTGCGGCCGAGCAGGCGGAGGACACCCGCGTCGCTTGGGGTCAGGCCGAGTTCGCGCGTGCGCTCGGCGAAGCGTGCCGATGCCAGCGCCCCGAGCTGGGACAGCAGGAAAGCGGTTCGCTTCGGCCGCGGCGGATCCGGTGAGTCCATGCCCCAATATTACGCCATTGACAGAATCATTCAACAGGTGAATCATTTTAGTTGTGACGTAATTATCGGAAAGAAGCGATCATGACTGACCTGTCCTCCCACCACACTTCTCCGTCGACGCGATCCGGCGGCCCCAACCCGGGCATCCTGGCGGCCGTGAGCCTGGGACTCACGATCGCAGCCCTGCTCAGCAGCGCGATGCTCACCAACGGGCAGGCCTACGTCTCGCCCTTCTCCCCCGCCGGCCAGGTCGCGGCATATTTTCACGGGAACACCGACGCCGTGCGGCTCGCCAGCCTGTTCCAATTCGGCTCGGCGGTCCCGCTTGGCATCTTTGCGGCCACCGTTTACGCCCGGCAGCTCCGGCTTGGCGTGCGCGTCCCCGGGCCCGCAATCGGCTTCTTTGGCGGCATTGCCGCCTCGGTGTTCCTCATGCTCTCGGCCGCCGTGGGGTGGGTCCTGAGCCGCCCGGAAATCACCACGGATGTGCCGCTGACCCATGCATTGTCGTTTCTCGCATTCATCACGGGCGGCGTCGCCTATGTCGTCGGTTTGGGACTCCTCATCGCCGGAATCGCCGTCCCCGCCCTCATCCTGCGCTTCGTGCCGCGCTGGCTGGCCTGGGCCGGCCTGGTCATCGCCGCCCTGTCCGAACTAAGTTTCCTCTCCATGGTGATCGAGCCGCTCCAGTTCCTGCTGCCCGTCGGGCGGTTCGGCGGCCTCCTCTGGCTTGTTGCCGTCGGATTCCTGTTGCCGCGGAGCCGGGCTGCCGCGAACCGACGCGAACCGTGAGCCTGTCGAGCTGGCCGCCCGGTCTAGGCTCCCTCCCCGGAAAAGCCTCCGAGCACGCCCGCATCCGCGCGGCCATAGCGCACGCGCTCGATGGGACGGTGATGCAGCAGGGGTTGGCGGGCGGCTGAACGGCGCCCGGTCGACCGTCCGGCGCCTGATGTCGAGGGCTGTGCGGGCGTTTCCGCCGCCCCTTCGTCCTTGACGAGTGTCAGGTTGGTTCGGCGGTCCCGGGCAGTTTCTTCCCGGAGGGCGATCAGGTGTTCCGCCAGCGCTGCTTCCGGCCGGCCCGGGTTGGCCTGCAGCAAACGGCACAGCTGCTCCCGTGCACGGGCCTGCCCCGGCGAAGAATCAGACAGCGCTTCGGCGATGATCTCGGTGGCCTGCAGGCGTATCCCCCGCGCCCAGCTGTCCTCCGGCCCATTGACCGACGCGCCCGTGGGCGTGTGTCCGTGTGAGGGTTCCGCACGGGACGACAAGTCAATGGACATTGGCGATTCCTTTGTTCCCGTTCCGGCAGAGCCCGGAACCGGCCACGATCCCGAGAGCCCTGCATACATTCCTGGAGCCAGCGGGGCGGAAGACCGTGAAGACACTTTACAACGGGAAAGACCGGTCTGTCTCGGATCGGGAGTGGATTTGATTGCGGTGCCAGGCCCTGTGGCAATTCCTAATCGCGGCCCTGGATGACTTCCTTCAGCCATGCGATTGCGTCGGTCCTGGATGTAAAGAACTCGTGCGGGTACTTGGTCTCCCGGCTCGTGGCGGAAGCGATCACCCTGTCGACTGTGCTGGATCCGAGGACCGCGATGGCCACCACGCCCCTGCTCTGTGCGAATTGGTATCTGGCCGCCGCGCTGAACACCACGTCGGTCATCTCGGAGAGCATTGGCATCGGCGTCCCGCCACTGATCCGGTCCACGGCAAGCATGGCGTCCCTGGCATCTTCTGCGTCCACAAAGGAACCCGGGCGCCAGACGCTCTCGAGTATCCCAGCATCGACGCTGAGCGAGTTCTTCCCGTCGGCGGCGTCGATTGGTCCCTGCATCATGCCGTTGATCCTAGGCCCGAACTGCGGCGGCGCCCGGCACCGCGCCCATGGTGTGGCCGGCGAACGCCGCACGGCGTGGATTCTGGCCTCGCCTGCGGAACAACCGCGGGGTGCCGTACGTTGCACTTAGCCTAGTTAAGACTCGAGAAAGCGAACAAGCCACGTGGCAACCGATTACGACGAAGTCCGCTCGGACGTTAAGGAAACCCAGGAAAACTCCCTGGAAGCACTTCAGTCCGCCAACGCGCCGGACGCCCGCAGCGTCGTCCAGGAACTGGACGAGGCCGACGGGCTGGACGGGGCCGGAGTCCCCGGCGGCGAGTTCATCGCCGAAGAGCTGATTGTCCAGGTCATCCCGCAGGCCGACGACGAGTTCACCTGCAGCTCCTGTTTCCTGGTCCGGCACCGTTCCCAGATCGCCCGACGGTCCGGCACCGATATCTACTGCACGGACTGCGAGGGCTAGAAGCGGGGAAGGCCCAAAGCCAGGTCCGTGTTCTTACTCGAATCGGGTGGCCGGGATGGCGGTGCTGGAACGGACCAGGCCGAAGGCAGCTGCCACTGCGGCCAGTGCGAGCAGGATGCTGAGGGACAGGGCGGCGTAATATCCGGGGCCGGGCCAGGTGATGTTCCGGCCTCCGCCAAATGAGATAACCATCAGCCAGGCCACGAAGAATCCGAGCCCGGCTGACAGCAGAAGCACTGTCACAAGGGGAACCGCGGCCTCTCTTGCGATGATCCCGCGAACAACTTCAACGGGCATGCCCATCAGCCGCATCAGGCCCAGCACGCGTTTTCGGTCCAGGATCGCGGCAGCCGTGGACACGGCCAGCGAAATGCCGGCGATGACTACGGCGACGAAGGCGCCGAGGTAGGCAAGGGCCGCCAGCCCCTGGATGAGTCGGGCGCTGCTCGTCGTTGCGGTGTCCGCTCGGGAGGTGGCGGGCGTGGCAGTGACCCCCGACGTATTCAAGGCCGTGCGCGCCCGGTCAATCGCCGCAGGTGTCCCGTCGGTACCGGCTACCATGACCACCGGAGCCAGGCCGGCCAGGCTCCGGACGGGCGCGGCCGTGAGCGGGACCGGCGCGGTGGTCCAGGAATTCAAGAACGACGCATCGAAGGCCGCAAGGTGCTCTGCCCGGCTCTCCGGGAACCCGAGTGATGGTGCATCCCCGGCCGCGATGTAGATGTCATCGATGCCCGTCGGGCCGGGGGCAGCAGGGGCGTAGCCGATGGTGACGTTGCGGATTCCGGCACGTTCCCCGGCCCTCTGGGCAGCGGCCGACACCTGGCCGGCGGCGTGTCCGGGCGCCACGAGCGCGTAGACGCTGGTGGGCAGGAGCAATCCCGGACGGGCCTCAGGCGGTTCAGCGGTTTCAATTGCGCTGGCGCCTCCGGCGAAGACGGAGACCATGAAGACGGCAATGACCAGCCCGGACACGGAGCGGAAGGTGGCAACGGGCGTTCTGCTGATGCGGCTGGCGGCGATGACGGAGGCTGCGCTGCGCGCCTGGTGCAGGCCGATGGTGCTGGCCATCCGGGTCAGCCACGGGCCGATGGTGACGATGCCGGCGGCGGTCAGCGCGAAGCCGCCGAGCAGCAGCGGAGAAGTCCACGGGTTGCCGTCCGTGTCGATCCTGGCCAGAACGGCGCCTGTGGCCATGCCCGCCAGGCCGGCCAGCAACGGCACGGCCCGCCACAGCGTGGGCGCTTTCTCATGCACGGCCCGTGTAACTCCCAGCGGGCCAATGCCCGTCCGGGCAGTGCGCCCCGCGGCCACCAGCGCGCACGCAGCCACCACGAGCACGACGGCGGCCAGCGCAGATTCCGCGCCGAAGGTGAAATCCGCCACGAACACTCTGGTGCCGTTGACGGGGATCTGGGCTGCGACCGGCCCGAACACAGCCGCCATGACGACGCCGAGCAGGGCACCGGCCAGGCTGGGGATGGCGGTCTCCACGGCCGCCATTCCTGAAATCAGCCGCGGCGACGCGCCGATGAGGCGAAGGGTGGCAAAGCGTTCGCGGCGCTGTGCCGCGCCCAGGCCTGTCGCGATGCTGACCAGCAGGAGCACCGGGAACAGCACCGCGATTCCGCCGACCAGCAGCGCCGTGCGGTACAGGCTGGCGCTCTCGCCGTAGGGATTGGTGGTGAAGTCCGTGACGAACATTGCCGCCGGACCCTGCCGGAGCCGGGCCTCCGTAACGCCGGTGATGACCACCAAGGCATCGGGGCCCGGGAGGGCGGCGTCGTCGATGACGCCCGCAAACTGACCGTACCGGTCCCCCAGCTCCTCAGCCGGAGTCGATTCGATCAGTCGCTGCAGGGCGGGCGAGGCGTAGTACTCTCCCGGTGCCGGCGGGGCCTCGATGCCCGGAATTTTCACGGTGGTTGTGGGGAGCGCGGCGACGTCGCGATGACTGATGAGCTGGTCACGGAAGATATCCGCCGGGAATCCCAGCAGAATCTTGTCCGGTGTCAACGGGATCGGTTCCGGACGGCCGCTGGCGGTGAGCCCGTCGGCTGCCAGCGCAAGGGTGACCGAGGACTGGCCCAGCTCGCGGAGCCAGGCGCCCCGCGCGTCGCGCTGGGCCAGACCGTTCGCCGCACTCCACAGCAAGAGCACCAGGCACACGCCGATTGCCACGCCGCCGCCTACACCGGCCATCCGGCCCCAGGAGGACCTGCTGCCAAGCAGCGCTATTTTCAGGAGTGCCGGGTTCATGCCGGCACCCGGTGGCCGGCAGCGACGCTTCCGTCGCGCACGATCACTTCCCGGTCGGCATATGCGGCGGTCCGGGCGTCGTGGGTGATCATCACTACGGTGGTGCCGGCTTCCCGGACAAGGTCCAGCATCAGCGTCAGGACGTTCTCGGCCGCCAGGGAATCTAGGGACCCGGTGGGTTCATCGGCGAACAAGACTGCGGGAGAGGTCACCAGGGCACGGGCGATGGCCACCCGCTGGGCCTGGCCTCCCGAGAGCTCCCCCGGCAGCTTGGCAGTGCATCCGTCCAGCCCGAGCCGTTCGAGCACTTCCTGCGAGCGCCGGCGTGCTTCGGCCCGTTTGGTACCGCCCAGTAGCAGGGGAAGGCTGACATTGTCCAGCGCCGTGAGTTCGGGCAGCAGCTGGCCAAACTGGAAAACGAAGCCGAAGTCGGTCAAACGCAGCCGGGACCGTTCAGCCTCACCCAGTCCGCTGATGCTGACGGGCTCCTGGCCGCGGGGCGCATAGGCCACGGCGCCGCCGTCCGGGGCAAGGATGCCGGCCAGGCAGTGCAGCAGGGTGGACTTACCCGACCCCGACGGGCCCATGACCGCGAGTACCTCACCGGCGTGAACGTCGACGTCGATACCGCGCAGCGCCTCGGTCTGTCCGAACGCGTGGCGGACAGCGCGGGCGCTGAGGATGGGTGCAGTGGTCTCGATCGTGGTCATGCGCTCTGGAGCTCCTTCTTGAGTTGGGTCAGCCGGGCACTGGTCAGCTCGATCCAGCGCAGGTCCGCCTCGATGTGAAAGAGGCCGTAGTCGCACATCAGCACCTGCAGCAGGTCGGCGTCGCGCTTGAGGCGGGTCAACTCGCGCATCCGGGCCATGTGCTCGGCGCGCTGCGCATCCAACAACCGGTCGGCGTCGTCGTCGAGCAGCAAGGCGACCACGGTCTTGGCGAACAGCTCGCTCTGCAGGGTTTCGGAGGGCACATCGGGGGTGAAGAGCCACTGCCGCACCTTGTCCCTGCCGGCAACGGTGGCCTCATACTTCTTGCGGTCCGGACCGCCGCCGCTCTCCTCGCCCAAGGCGATGATCAGCTCGTCACGGAACATCCGGGCCAGCGTGGAATACACCTGCCCGAATGCCAACGGTTTCTGGGTGCCGAAATAGCGGTCATAGGAATGCTTCAGGTCGTACCCATAGCTGGGCTCCCGGCTCAGCAGCCCGAGGAGGGCAAGAGAGTTGTTCACACCCCCATCTATACACTCAGTGCATAGTCGGAGTCCAGCGCATAGTCGGGCTTTCGTGGGCCAGGGGGCCTCACCTCGGACCGGTACCAAGGTTTTCCAAAGTTGCGGTGGGGATCATGGGCGACATTCCACAACTGCATTGGGGGCACGGTCATGACTTCTCAGACCGAGATCGTTTCTGCTCGGGACAACGGGCGTGCTGTTTCACCCAAATGGACATCCCGAGACCTGGATGGGAAATCGGTGATGAGGCAGCACTTCAGGGGGCTCCTGCGTCGGACAGCGGTCATCCTCGTGCTGGCCGTGGCCGGCGTCGGCGCAATCAGCGGGGCTGCACAGGCCGCGCCCAGCCACGACAACCCCCATTACACGGCGGGCGCTTCCGGCAGCGGGGACGCGTATTTCCCGTTCGCCGGCAACGGCGGCTACGACGTCCTGCACTACGACCTCGCCCTCCGCTATTCGCCACCGACCAGTCCCGCGGTGCTCGCAGGCCGCCTCAGCGGGGTCGCGACTGTCACCCTCCGTGCGAAGCAGAACCTGGAGTCGCTCAACTTCGACCTGCGCGGCCTCGGCGTCACGTCGGTCCGGGTCGACGGCAAGGCCGCCAAGTGGTCCCAAGTGCAGAACGACGCGAACCGGATCTGGGAACTCACGGTCGGGCTGCGGCCGAAGCTGAAGGCCGGACAGACGACGTCGATCGTGATCGAGTACGGCGGAATCACCGGCCGGCCGCTCGACACCACCGGAGCGCTCTACGGTTGGGTCACCACCGCTGACGGTGCGATGGTCGTCAATGAGCCCGAGGGTGCGGCGACCTGGTATCCCGTGAATGACGACCCTGAAGACAAGGCGACCTATACGTTCCGCATCACGGTGCCGGCGGGGAAGACGGCCGTGGCGAACGGCCTGCCCGTCGGCCGGCCGGCGACGAAGGCGGGATGGACCACGTGGACGTGGAAGGCCTCGGACCCGATGGCCAGCTATCTGTCGACGGCGAACGTCGGCGACTTTGCCCTGTCGTACGACGTCGGTCCGCACGGGCTGCCCATCATCAATGCGATCGACGCGGACGTGACGGGAGCGGCACTGGCCGAGACGAAGGCGTCGCTTGCGTTGCAGCCCAAGATGATCGCATTCCTTGAGGGCCAGTTCGGGCGGTACCCGTTCGAGGCCTTCGGCGCGATTGTCGACGACGACACGGTCGACTATGCGCTGGAGACGCAGACGCGGCCGGTCTACTCGGAGGTTGCGGACGAATACACGGTGGTGCACGAACTCGGGCACCAGTGGTTCGGAGACGCGGTGAGCCCGTCCGACTGGCAGGACATCTGGCTGAACGAGGGCTGGGCGACGTACATCGAGTGGCTGTGGGCCGAACACCAAGGCACGGCCACGATGCCGGAACAGTTCGGGGACGCGGTGGCATACCTCGACGCGAACAACCGCTGGGCGCTGAACATCGCAGACCCGGGCCGTGACAACTTGTTCGCGGGCCAGGTCTACCTCCGCGGTGCGGCTGCCCTCTACGCGCTGCGCGCGAAGATCGGGGACGCGGCATTCCTCAGCGGCACCCGGACGTGGTTGAGCCGCTACAACGACTCGACGGCGACGACGGAAGACTTCGAAGCCGTGGTGGAAAAGGCCTCCGGCCAGCAGCTCGACGCGTTCTTTGACGACTGGCTGCGCGAAGGCGACCGCCCGGCGATGCCACAGCAAGCGGGAGCGAAAACTCTCGTGATCGCAGGACCGGCCCCCACGCATTCCCACAACTCGCCGCGGAGCACACTCCGGTAGTGGTGGGCTTGCCAAGATGATGATTCCCACCTGCGCCTTCTTCGGCCCCATCGCGGTACGCGTCGGGACGACCCCGCGCTGAGGTTAGAAGGCCATCAACGGGCCCAGTCGTTCTCGCAACCCGGCAACGTGAACGGGTGCTGATGTCCCCACCGAGAGAGTTGGGCCGAGAGACAGAGGAACCGCGCTTGCTGTCCAATCGGCCCAGACGGTCGCCGCCGCTTCGCCCATTGAATGAATTGCGTGCCTCTGACGAGATTCATATCGCTCCTTGGCCAATTCCGGGTCGATCTCGCACCAGATCTCTACTACGTTCGGGCTTCCCGATTGAGCGATCCCTTTGGCCACGTGGTCCAGGTCACGTGGGCGGTACCACCACGATTCCACTATCGCCGCCCCCGGGATCGACGCCGCCAACTGCCACATGGTGTCGGAAGCGATCTGCCCGAGCCGGCCGCTTCCGACATTCCCTAACGCGATGTCTGCGAGTGCTTCCTTGAGGTCGTCCTTGGAGATGACGGGGATCGACAGTGCCTGGCCGAGTTGACGACTGAGCGTGGTCTTCCCGGAGCCAGGAAGACCATTTATCAGAATCAGGGTTTTAGCGATTGGCTCTACCTCCGCGACGCCTTGAGGGCCATCGCCGATCCCCCTCCGCGCCTGACGGGCTCGGCGGCGGCGACCATGCCGCCGTCGGGCAGAAACTCGATGGCGGTCGCGGCGCCGATCTCCGCTGCCGACGTGAACGCATCCCCCGACGGCGTGAGCTGATGGCCAAACGGTGCCAGCTGGCTGCCGTACTTGGCGATGAACTCGGGTTCGGCCGTGACCTTGGCTGTATTCCGTTGCGAGGCACGCGGTGCGGCGATCGCCCCGGAGATGGTCATGCCAAGATCCACCCGGTTCAGGATGGTCTGCAGGACAGTTGTGATGATGGTCGATCCGCCGGGCGAACCGAGGGCGAGGAACGGCTTGCCCTCCTTGAGGATGATGGTCGGCGACATGGACGAGCGCGGGCGCTTCCCCGGCTCGATCCGGTTCGGGTCGGCCGGGTCGTAGACGGTCGAGAAATCGGTCAGCTCGTTGTTGAGCAGGAAGCCGCGGCCGGGGACCACCATGCCGGACCCTCCGGTCTGCTCGATCGTGAGCGTGTAGTCGACCACATTCCCCCACTTGTCCGCGACGGTCAGGTTGGTCGTCGAGATGTTCTCGGTGTCCAACTCGACCGCAGGCGCGACGGCGGCGGCCGGGCACGCTCCGTCGTACGAGGACACATTCCCCGGCGCGACCGGCTTCGCCGCCGCGTGCAGCGGATCAATCTGGCAGGCGCGCTCCTTGCCGAACACCGGGTCCGTGAGCGCGGCGGTGGGAACGCGCACGAACGCGGGGTCCCCCACGTACTTGCCACGGTCCGCGAAAGCAAGCGCGCTGGCCTCGAGGTAGTGGTGCAGGGCGCCTGGCGTGGACATCCCGGACAGGTTGGAAGGCTCCAGGATGTTCAGCGCCTCGCCCACCGTGGTGCCGCCGCTGCTGGAGGGCGCCATGCCGTAGACGTCCAGGTCGCGGTAGTCCACGTGCGTGGGCGCCTGATCCAGGGCGCGGTATGCGGCGAGATCCGCCGTCGTCAGGTGGCCTGCCGGAACGGGCAGCTTCGTGTTGGAAGTCTTGGGCGGAGCCTGCACCGTGGCCGCGATCTCGGCCGCAAGCGGCCCGCCGTAGAAGCAGTCCGTGCCCTTTTTCGCGAGGAGCCGGTATGTATCGGCGAGGTCGTGGTTCTGGAAGACACTGCCGACGGCGGGGGCGTCACCGCCCGGGAGGTAGAGGCTGCTGGTCGAGGGAAACGCCTCGAACCGGGCTTTGTTGTCGAGGGTCTGCTGGCGGAACGTCTTATCGACCACGAATCCACGGGTGGCCACGTTGATGGCAGGCTTGAGGGCATCGCCGAGGCTCAACGTGCCCCACCGGTCCAGGGCTCGCGCCCAGGTGGCCGGGGTGCCGGGGACGCCAACGGAGACGCCGCTTGTGACGAGCTCGGGCGTGAAATTGAAGGGCTTGCCGGTCGCCGGGTCGATGAACGCGTCGTGCGGCATTCCTGCCGGTGCGGTCTCGCGGCCGTCGATCGTGCCCACCTTGCCGGTTTTCGCGTCGTAGAACACGAAGTAGCCTCCGCCGCCAATCCCGGCACTGTAGGGCTCAGTCACGCCAAGGGTCGCGGCTGCGGCGACGGCGGCGTCCGCTGCGTTGCCGCCCTTGCGGAGGACCTCGATCGCCGCAGCGGATGCCTCCGGATCCACGGTGCTCACCGCTCCGCCGTACCCAGTGGCGGTTGACGTCTTTGCGGTCTCCCGCGGATCGGCCTGCGCAGGTGCGGCGACGGCGCCACCCGTCACGCTCAATGCCAGGGCCGCCGTGACAGCCACCAGCCCACGTGTCATATATGCCATGATCGCTCCGAGACCTTGTTATGCGTATTGACAATACTTGTCACGCTACTACGTAGGGGTGCGACACTCAACACTCGCGTCGATGGCATTGCATGCTCTTTCAGCAGCCGTCAGAAGTGGACTGCCGGGTGCTCGGTGGGGCCGGCAGGGTCCACGGGCCGGAGCGCCGCGGGGCCTGGCGTCTCTAGCATTTACAGCCGCTCCCGGCACTCCGCCCGCGTTGGTCGTTGTGGCAGGCCGCAACTGAAATCCGCGGACGAAAGTCAGTGCCTTAGTCGTGTGGCTGCAAGACCGGTCTCATCAAAAATTGTCGGTGGCTCCTGAGATGATCTGAGTGTGGAGAGCAGGACAGTGTGTTGAGTGCGGAGAGCGGGGCGGCCGTGGAGGCCGTCGCCGAGTCTGTTGCCGCGCTGGCTGCCTTGGCCGGATCGGCCGCTAGCGACGATGCGCCTGCTGCCGACCCGGTGGGAGACGGCGATCCGCTGCGGCGGCGGGCGGATGCCTGTCTGGACGGGCTCGCCGAGGTCGCCCGGATGGAGGCCCGGACCGCGGCGTTGAGGGTGCGGCTGACCGCCGACTACGCGCACGCAACCAGGTTTTTGGCGCCGCCGGCGCCGTCCCCGCGGGATCGCGCCGTTCAGGAGATGGCACTGGTGGCCGAGGTCGCCTGTGTCCTGACCGTCAGCGAACGCACCGCCGCAACCCTGCTTGCCGAATCCCGGCCCCTGACGACGGCGCTGCCGCTGACCCTGGCCGCCCTTGAGTCCGGCACGATCTCCTGGGCCCACGCCCGGATCATCGTGGACGAAACCAGCAGCCTGGATGCGGCCGGGGCGGCCGGGCTCGAGGCGCACTTCCTGGACCCCGAAGCACCCAACCCGGCCCGCGGCTGTCCGGCCGGGGAGCTCGTTCCGTCCCGGTTCCGGGCCAAGGCCCGCGCCTGGCGCGAACGCCACCACCCGGCCGGCATCGAGGAACGCCACGCCACGAGCGCCGCGGACCGGCGGGTCGAGTACACCCCGGACCGGGACGGCATGGCCTGGCTCTCGGCCTATTTCCCGGCCGACACCGCGGCCGGGATCTGGGACCGGGCCACCGCGGCGGCCCGCGCCCTCCAGGGCCCGGACGAGCCCCGGACCCTGACCCAGCTCCGCGCCGACATCACCGCCACCTGGCTCCTCACCACCGGCACCGGCACGGGTGCTGGATCGGACGACGGCGGCACCGGTACCGGGGCGGAAGCTCGTGCGGGGGCGGGTGGGCTTGTTCCGGTCCCGCGGGCGCAGGTCCTGGTCACCGTCCCGGTCCTGGCCCTGCTCGGCGCCACCGACGAACCGGCCGTCCTGGACGGGCACGGGCCGATCCCGCCCTCGATGGCCC
>NZ_JBFTKI010000010.1:0-124858 GCF_056395875.1 Arthrobacter sp. 05T45
GCGGGGGCGGGTGGGCTTGTTCCGGTCCCGCGGGCGCAGGTCCTGGTCACCGTCCCGGTCCTGGCCCTGCTCGGCGCCACCGACGAACCGGCCGTCCTGGACGGGCACGGGCCGATCCCGCCCTCGATGGCCCGCCGCCTCATCGCCGAGGGCGCCGGTTCCTTCCACCGCGTCCTGACCGACCCCCGGGACGGCGCCCCGCTCGAAATCGGCCGGACCAGCTACCGGCTCACGGCGGCCCAGCGCCACTGGCTCCGGCTCCGCGACGGCCGGTGCCCGTTCCCCGGCTGCAGCAACCACTCCCTGGACAACGAGGCAGACCACCTCCTGGCCTGGGCCGACGGCGGCACCACCGGGATCTCGAACCTCGGCCAGCCCTGCCCGAAACACCACCGGCTTAAACACGCCTCCGCCTGGACACCGTCCCGGGCCAGCAAAGACCACCCGCCGGGCTGGACCTCCCCGTCCGGACGCTACTATCCCAGCGAACATCAGGACTGGGACCCACCCCACTGGCCCGAAGACTGGGACCCACCCCGCTGGCCCGAAGACTGGGACCCACCCCGCTGGCCCGAAGACTGGCTGCCCCACATCCCGGCCACGGACGAACCCGGCCCGGAACCCGACCCCGATCAAGGCCAGCCCGCGGATCCGGGCCCAGGCCTGCCCCCGGACCCCTTCCCGGACTGGCACCAATTCACCGCCGGACACCAATTGCCCGACACAGTGCCGGAATACCGCCTGCTGCAACCCATCTGAACGGCCAACCGTCAATGTCCGGGCCATCAGCCTGCCGTCGGCAGGCCCTGTCCGCCACACCCGCGCAGGACTACGATTTTGCCTGTTGACCAAGTACCCGTGACCAGCACAGGCGGGGGCAAATGCGGAGTGAGGAAAACGCTGTGACCGGAACGACGATGGTGAGTGGACCGCACTGGCGGCGTGTAGTGGCAGCCCTCGCTAACACGGACGCTCGGACCGCCTACGCGCAGATAGTGCTCGGCGCCAAGCTCCCCGACGTGCTTGCTGACCTGAATGACCACCGGCGAAACCGGGCTATCGCTGCCCTCCTTGAGTCAGGACTCGTGGAAAGCAATGCCGCCAGTGACCTTGAGGCACCCGAGGCGATCTTCCGCGACCTCCTCACACAGCAACCCCGGCGGCAGCCGCAGACCGGATTGGCCCGCTTCATGCGCTTGGGGCGGATCGAGAGGTATCCAGCCAACATGACGGAACGGCGGGAGCTCCTGGCCTGGATCGTCAGCGAAGCCTTTGAGCCGGGCGAACACCTAACGGAAAAGCAGGTTAATGAACGACTGCTCAGTTATACCGATGACGTCGTCATGCTGCGCCGCTACATGATCGACTTCGGACTACTGGAACGGACGGCCTCGGGTTCCTCATACTCCCGGCAGGCATGACGCGGGCTCCATGCGGGCATTACGTGGGCTTTGAACTCGACGCTCTCATAGCGCCCAAACCTGCCCGAGAGCCAACATTGGCACCCACGGGATGTCGCGGTTTCTTGTGCCACCGCGAGTCCAGTATGATTCTCAGCGGTCAGCCCGCGCCCTGGCCCTCGCGGGCCACTTCTTCCAGAATCCTGGCTGTCGGCGCTGCCGTCATTAGCTGCCCGATCACCTCGGGTTTGTCCCACACCTGGCTGCGCAACTTATCCAGAAAGCCGGTCGCGGCGTCCCTGGTGTCGAAGTCAAGGAGCACGGCCACGCTGTTCTGGTCCTCCGTATCCCTGAACAGGCGGACAGACCGGGCGCCGGAGGCGGCTCGGCCTGCGGGATCGCTGTCGAAGACCTTCTTAAAGGCCTCGTAGTCCCGGACCGGATAGCTAATCTGCAGGGTGAACATCGTCGTTCCTTTCCCTCGGGCTATGTCAGGACCACGATAGGCCGTCCAGCGTCATCCCGGTAGGGCCGGAGAGCGAGTTTGATCCGGTGCTGCGCCGCCCTCCTTACAAGCAATCCCTGGGTATCAGTTCAAGTGGGCGCCCGACAGGAGCGGGTGTTCCACGGGTCCCCTGTTACCGGCGCCTTTGACCCGGTCGGTGACATTAGGCAGCACAGTCGCTACGTTGAAGACCGGACACTAGTGCCCTGGGCTCGGGCGCCGAAAGAAGGACTGAGTGGACAGTGATGCTGGTACGTGGTTTCTGAGCCGCGCTGAGCGGGGGAATTTGGCCACAGACGTACACGCGGGCGGTGCCGGATCGCCGCCGTGGTCGGAGGGCAATCTTGTGCGGCCCCTGATTCATGGAGCGACCTACTTCGCCCGGCTGCATGAGGAGTTGACGGCTCTGCAGGCCGGGGACCGCGTGTGGTTCACCGACTGGCGTGGCGACGCCGACGAGCGGCTGCTGGCGGACGGACCGTCGATCGGTGAGGTGCTCGCTGGCTTGGCCCGTGAGGGAGTGGAAGTGCGGGGCCTTGTCTGGAGATCCCATGGAGAGCGCGTGTCGGCCCCGATCAGCGGCCGATCCAATGAGCTCCTAAGCCGTCAGGTCAACGACGCGGGCGGAGAGGTGCTGCTGGATCAGCGTGTACGCCTGTTTGGCTCCCATCACCAAAAAATCTTCGTCATCCGCCGTCGTGACAACCCGTCGCGGGATGTCGCGTTCGTTGGCGGGATCGACCTTTCGCACAGCCGTCGGGACGATGTCGATCACGCGGGCGACCCGCAAGCCGTGAGCATGGATTCCCGGTACGGGAAACGACCGCCATGGCACGATGCCGCCCTCGAACTGCGTGGCCCCGTGGTCGCAGATGTCCTGGCAGTATTTGCTGAACGGTGGAACGACCCCCATCCTCTGGACCGGCCCACCCCCTACCGGATGCTGCTGCAACGTCTGGCCCGCATGCCCCGGCACCCCGAACCGCTCCCGGCCACTGCACCGCCACCGCCACCGGCGGGTCCTCATTCCGTGCAGCTGCTGCGCACCTACGGGGTGAAACGTCCCCCGTTTCCGTTCGCGCCTGTTGGGGAGCGCAGCATTGCCCGCGCCTACACGAAAGCCTTCGCCCGCGCCCGCTCGCTGATCTACGTCGAGGATCAGTACCTGTGGTCGAAAGAGGTCGCAGCCGGAATCGCGGAGGCCCTCGACCGGAATCCCGACCTGAACGTGATCGCCGTTGTACCCCGTTACCCCGACGCTGACGGGCCTCTCGCAGGGCCGGCGGCCCGGATCGGGCAACTGCGTGCCATCAGCATGCTACGTCGGGTCGCGCCCGACAGGGTCGGCGTGTTCGACCTGGAGAACCGTGCGGGAACTCCGATCTATGTCCACGCCAAGATCTGCATCATCGACGACATCTGGTTCACCTGCGGCTCAGACAACTTCAACCGCCGGTCCTGGACCAACGACAGCGAGCTCACGTGCGCCGTACTCGACACGACTGTCGACAACCGGGAGGCGCCCGGCGCAGACAACCGCCACGACGCTTCCCGGCCGTTGGCCCACGGGCTCCGGCTCCAACTCTGGGGAGAACACCTGGGGCTGGACCAGAACGATCCCCGGCTCGTCGACCCGGCGGCCGGGCTCAAACTTTGGAACACCACCGCAGACGCTCTCGACCAATGGCATGAAGCCGGCCGCCGCTCCCCCCGACCCGCCGGACACGCGCGCAACCACACTCCAGAGCCGGTGTCGGCCCGCCAACGCCTCTGGGCCGATCCGATGAACCGCCTCCTCATGGACCCAGACGGCCGCCCCCGCCGGCTGCGCGGCACTACCCAGTTCTAGGCAAGACGCTGACGGCCGCGAACCAGCAGAACGCCTGAACGACTCCGGGGACTGTAGCCCCGATACGCCGCCGCGTCTCCGCCTCAGCCTTCGTGCATCCCAGGCAGACGACGGCGAGCACCACGCCGCAGCGGCAGTCCTCCTCGACGTCGTGACTTCTGTACTCAACGGCTATAACCTGACCGGCGACGATCCGGTCCAAATTGAACCGCGTTCTCCGCCTCATGGATGTGCAGAGCTTGAAGATTTCAATCTTAGGGAGGAGCTGCCGATGTCCACGCTGAGCAAGGCTGCGCCAGACGTACTCCAGCGCTACTACCGGATCCTGGCCGCCGGCATAGATGCGTTCGACCCCGACGGCGAGCTGCGCACTTTGCTCGTCGACGACCTCGAATTTGAAGGCCCGATCGCAGGGAAGCGCACAGGGGCCGCCGGGTTCTGCCAAGGCGTAAAAGGCTTCATCGCCACGGTGTCGGACCTCGAGATCCTCCAAGAGGTCCACGGCGCAGATGGCTCCGCGATACTCTACGACGCCCGCATGCCGGCAGGGATTGTCCGGCTCGCAGAGTTCTTCCGCTTCGACAACGGCAAGATCTCGTCACTCCGGATCCACTACGATCCCGCCGACTACGTACGACAAGGCGGCCGCTGATCTTCGGTTGCCCGCTCAGCATCGCCAGCCGGCCGGCGTCGCGAAATGATTCAGTCTAAATCCGTCCGCGGCGTCCCGACAGACCCCGGCAATTGCCCCGTTGCGATGGAACGGCGCCGCCGGGGAAGCACCCGGCGGACAACCACCTCGGAACTGTCACCACTCCTGCGCCATTGCTCTCCCCGGCCACTACGCGTATGAGAGAAGCATGGGTTCGCAACGAGATGTCCTCCGCGGTCGCGTGGCAGTCGTGACTGGCTCGACGCGCGGCCTGGGGTTGGCCATGGCCCGGTTGCTGGGGCATCAGGGGGCGACGGTGGTGCTGGCGTCCAGGTCGGACGCCGACGTCGCGGCCGCCGTCGAGCGGCTGCACGCGGAAGGGATCGTGGCATCCGGGCGTCACTGCGACACCGGTGAACTGGCCGACGTCGAGGCCCTGCGCGACGAGGCCCTTAGCCGCGGGACGCTCGACATCTGGGTCAACAACGCCGGAGCTTCCGGCGTCTTCGGGCCGACGGCCTCCACGCCGGTCGAGGACTTCACGCAAGTGGTGCGCACGAACATCCTCGGCACGTTCCACGGGTCGAGGGTGGCGTTGCCGGTGTTCATCGGCCAAGGTCGCGGCGACCTCGTCAACGTGTACGGCCACGGCGACCAGGGGCCGGTGGCGCTGCAGAACGCGTACGCGTCCAGCAAGCGTTGGGTCCGCCAGTTCACCGAGACGTTGCGGGTGGAGACCAAGGGCACCGGCGTCCGGGTGCACGGCATGAATCCGGGCCTGGTGATCACGGACATGCTGGGGCACGTCACGTCCCAGCCCGGGTACGAGCATCGACTGGGCGGGCTGCAGGTCGTCGTCGGGCTGTGGGGGCAGACCCCTGACGACGCCGCGCGGCCGCTGCTGGACCTGGTAACGTCGGACGCCGCCGAGTTCCGGTATCTGACCAAGACGACCATGGTGACCCGCGGCGTGCGCAACGTGCTGGCCGGACGCCTCCGTCGCGCCAAGCGCATGCCCCTGGACGTCACCGTCCTGGACACGAACCGCCAGGGCTGAACGGGTCCGTGTAAAAAGCGGTTCCGCAGCCACTCCCCCCTCCGCTAGACCGTCCGTCAGCACCGTCCGTCAGCCCATGCGAAGACTTAGTAGGTATAGAAACCCTCGCCCGTCTCGACGCCGAGCTTGCCCTGGTCGATGTAGTTGTCCTTGAGGTACCGAGCGAAGGCCTGAGATCCGGGGTCTGGCGATGAGGCGGCAATGTTGTAGGCGGTTCCCAGCCCGACGACGTCGTAGATCTGGAACGGACCGCTCGGCGCTCCGGTGGCAATGCGCCACGTCTTGTCGATCGTTTCCGGGCTGGCGACGCCTTGCAGCAGCAGGCCGGCGGCCGCGTTCAGGAGCGGAACCAGCAGGGAGTTCAGCACGTAGCCGGCCTTCTCCTTCCTGATCTGGATTGGCTCCAGCCCGCTGTTTCGCGCGAAGTCGACGACGGCGTCGAAGACTGCGGGATCGGTTTCGGCGGTGCCCATCACCTCGGCGATGTTCTGCGCCCAGATGTTGTTGGCGTAATGGATGGCGAGGAAGCGGTCGGGGCGGCCGGTGGAATCTTTAAGATCACTGGGCAGCAAAGTTGATGAGTTCGTGGCGAAGATGGTCTTGGCGGGGGCCAGATCTGCGAGCGTGCGGTAGACGTCCCGCTTCACCTCGAGCAGCTCAGGAACGGCCTCGATCACGAGGTCTGCATCGGCGACGGCGTCCCCGAGGTTGGCGGTGAGGCGGAGGTTTTCAAGAGCTGCCTCGGCTTTGCTCTCTCCGGCACCGCCGACGTTGGCCGCCCGGTAGATGCCGACAAGCCGGGCGAAGCGCGCCCGGGCCTTCTCCAGGGCGTCGCCGTCGACGTCGTAGGCGGTGACAGCGAATCCGTGGAAGGCGGCCTGATAGGCGATCTGGGAACCGAGCACTCCGGTGCCGAGCACGGTCAGGGTCTTGATCTGGTGGGGCATGCGGGTTCTTCCTTTCCACCCGGCGCTAGGAACGGCCGGGGTTGACGGACCCGTAGATACTGCGGATCCAGATGGTGGATAACACGTCCAGGGCATGGGACTCCGCGATCGCGGGAATCTCCCGGTTGAGGACGGCGGTGATCACCCGCTCGTTCATGAGATTGAGGCTCACGGCCAGGTCATGGGCGTCGATGCCGTCCGGCGCAGCCCCTCGGGCTTGCTCGGACGCGATGACATCGCTCGAGAAATCGACCCAGGACTGCATCGATTTGGACCAGAGGGCGCGCACCTCGTCGTTGCGGGCCCGCGCTGCAATCGCCGCGGTGGCGACGCCGCGATGGGCCACGAACACCTCAACGAACATGCCAATGGAGCGCGTCCAGGCTCCCGCGGGGTCACTTTCGAAATTTCGCGGCAACTCGCTGACCCGGTGTTCCACCTCGGAGATCACCCGGTCCAGAAGGGCCAGCAGCATCTCATCCTTGGACGAGAAGTAGAAGTAGAAGGTGGGGCGCGAGATGCCGGCGCCGCGGGCCAGCTCCTCGATCGAAACGTCGTCGAAGGACCGCTCGCCAAGGAGCGCCTCGGCGGTGGTGAGGATCGCGTCCTGGCGTTCATCCCCCGAGACCCGTGCTGTACGTCTTCCACGTGGAGCCATGCGCCCATCCTAACGCGAGGTATCAACACGGTGTTGACTCTCTCGACTTTAAGTCGATAGCGTGGCGTGATGAGCGCGCACGTGGATGTGTTGATTGTCGGAGCCGGGCTGAGCGGCATAGGTTTCGCGAGCCGGCTGAAACGCGAAACACCAGGGAAGACCTTCGCGATCCTGGAGTCCCGGGGCACGGTGGGCGGCACCTGGGATCTCTTCCGATACCCGGGCGTCCGCTCCGACAGCGACATGTACACGCTCGGCTATTCCTTCCGGCCCTGGGCCGGTGCCAAGGCGATCGCCGACGGCGATGCGATCCGCGACTACATCGAGGCGACCATTGCGGACGAGGGCCTGTCCCCGCAGATCCGGCTGAACACCCGGGTGGTCTCTGCCGGCTGGTCCAGCGACACCGCGCTGTGGACGGTGACGGCCGTCCGCACCTCCGAGGGCGAATACCGGCACGGCGACCCGGGACCCGGCACCGCCGAGGCGGCCACGTTCACATGCTCTTTCCTGTCTGTGTGCTCGGGCTATTACCGCTATGACGAGGGGTTTACCCCTGCCATTGAGGGCGCCGACACCTTCGCCGGATCGATCGTCCACCCGCAGCACTGGCCGGCCGACCTCGATTACGAGGGCAAGCAGGTGGTGATCATCGGCAGCGGGGCCACCGCGGTGACACTTGTGCCGTCCATGGCGAAGTCAGCCGCGAAGGTGACGATGCTGCAGCGCTCCCCCACGTACATCGCCCCCGTGCCGTCCCGCGACCACCTGGCCGACCGCCTCCGGGGCAAGCTGCCCGCGCAACTGGCGTACGACGTCGTTCGGGTCAAGAACATTCTCTTTTCGATGGTCACGTACCAGCTCAGCCGACGGCGGCCGGAGACCATGAAGGCGATCCTGCGCAAGTCGGCGGTCGCCAAGCTGCCGCAGGGCTTTGCGGTGGACACGCACCTGGCGCCGTCGTATCAGCCGTGGGACCAGCGGGTCTGCGCGATCCCCAACGGGGACCTCTACCGCGCGATCAGCGCAGGCACTGCCGACATCGTGACCGACAGGATCTCCCGGATCACGCCGGACGGGATTGACCTGGTCTCGGGCGGGTCGATCCCGGCCGACGTCATCGTCACGGCGACGGGATTGAATCTGCTGGTGATTGGCGGGATGACGCTCACTGTCGATGGCGAGCCCGTGGACGTGGGCAAGACCCTGACCTACAAAGGCATGATGCTCGACGGCGTGCCCAACTTTGCGCTCACCATCGGGTACACCAATGCATCGTGGACCCTGAAGGCGGATCTGGTCGCAGGCTACGTCTGCCGGCTGCTGAAGCATCTTGACCGGCGGGGACTGCATTGGGTGGTGCCCGCGGCGCCTGCCGAAGTCGCCAACGGTGAGCTGTCCTCCCTGATTGACCTGAAGGCCGGCTACATTTTCCGCGGGGCCGATCAGCTGCCGCGGCAGGGTGCCGGTTCACCGTGGCGGCTGCACCAGAACTACTTCCGAGACTTTGCCCTCCTGAGGGCCGGCAGGTTGACCGACCGGGTCCGTTTCGGTCGGCGCGGACAACAGGTGCGGGCGTCCGGTGGGGCGCCATGTGTGCGCCGGGATCCCCTGGCGCTCCCGGGAACGGGATACGTCGACGTCGCAGGCACGCGGTTGCGCTACCGGAAGACCGGCAGCGGCGACCCGGTGCTGGTCCTGCACGGGATCGGCCAGAGCCTGGAGGACTGGAACGGGCAGCACGAGCGGCTCTCGGCACGCCACGCCGTTTACAGCGTGGACCTGCCCGGATTTGCTTACTCGGAACGGCTTTCCGGGCCGGCGACGTTGGCGAAGCTGGCCGACGTCCTACCGGCTTTCCTCGACGCCGTCGGGGTGCACGAGCCGCTCCCCGTGATGGGAAACTCGCTGGGCGGGGCCGTCGCCATGAAACTGGCTGCCGAACACCCGGACCGTGTTTCGGCGCTGGTTCTTGCGAACAGTGCCGGGTTTGGCAAGGAGGTTGCGCTGGTATTGCGTCTGCTTGCAGTCGGGCCGCTCGCGGCGTTGCTGCTGCGTCCGGATCCAGTGGCTTCGCGCCGCACCGTCCAGTCGATCTTCTACGACAAAGCACTGGTGACCGACGCCCGCATTGACCACGCGTTCGCTTTGTCGCAGCGGGCGTCCCACCGCCAAACCCTCCTCGACGTCGCCCGCGACCTCGGAACCATCTTTGGCGTCAGGGCCGGGTGGCGGAGAGCCCTCCTCGGGGCGTTGGCGCAATCGGAGACTCCCACGCTCGTGGTCTGGGGCGACCACGACCACATCCTCCCGTTCAGCCACCTCGAGGCGGCAGTGGCAGCGTTGCCACACGCCGAGTCGTACACATTCTCGAAGACGGGGCACATGCCGCAGATCGAACGGCCCGACGAGTTCGCCGCGGTGGTGGAGGACTTCCTGTCACGGGTGCCAGCGGGGAGGCAGGCGGCGGCCATCTGAGGCGTGTGGGCGATCGGAAGGCATAAATAACTTGCCCTGGCTGTAATTACTGGCAGCGTCCCGGAAACTTTGCTTTCAAGCGGGACATTCGGCCCGCCGTCATAAGAATTGGGGGCTACACAATGCATTCACATCGCGCCAGACTCTTCACTGCCGTCACCATCGCAGGTTCTTCCATCGGCCTCGCCCTTGCCGGCTGTGGGCCACAGCCAGGGGCTCCGGCCGCCGCTTCGAGCCTTGCCGTGAGTACCATGGCAGACCGCACGGCGACGTTAACTTTCCCACCTGCTTCCACTGCAGGACCGACGGTGCCTGCCGCCAGGGCGGTACCGGCGTCGGAGGTTCCCGCCTCAGCGGCCAAGCACGGGTCTGCCGCGCTGAAGACCTTCACGTTCCCGGACGGACACATCTCCTTCGCCTATCCGGAGACGTGGACCGTGCGAACCGTGCACCCGACCGCCGGCCTCCCCGGCGTTGAGGTCACCGTTGCTGACGGTGCGGGAAACGATCTGCTCTTCCTGGCCAACGGCGTCACTGCAGGGTGCACTGGCGGTCCCGTGACGCGTCACGTGTTCGATCACAAGGCAGTTTCCGGTATGACGGCGCCGGACGGCAAGAAGCCCGTCTTCGGATTCGCTGTGGAATCCTTTGGTGATGGCGATGCCTACTTCATGGGGCTAACTGATCCCCGGTCGCTGAAGGAGGGCGAGGGCGTCGCATCCTGGTGCAATCTCGTCTCCACCGCCAACGGCGGACTGTTCACCCGGGTCCTGTTCGGCGACCCGGGGTTCCCGAACAGGGAGGCCGCGAAAGCCTGGATGGCGACAAACCAATACACCCAACTCAAAGCACTGCTGGTCAGCCTGAGCTACACCTGACCGTCGGACCGAGGAGCGCGGCCGCTCGTACCCACGCAGGTGCGGGCGGCCCGATCACGGTCGACGCATGAGATAGTCGACCGCCACGCTGGATTCCTCGCTGGCGGCGGGGCGTTGCTTATGGGGGACTTCAACAGCAACACGGTCTGGGATAGGCATCATCCAACGAGGAACCACAGCATGCTGGTCGAAAAGCTTGCTGGGCTTGGACTCAGCAGCACGAGGAGCTTGGCAGGGCAACAGTCCCGGGGCTTAGTTCCGACCAGCCCCGCAGGCTCATCAATACTCCACAGGTCTAAAATAGAGGCGTTCCCCCAGGATCCCTGCAGGAGGCATGCCATGGACTTCGACACCGTCCTCGAGCAATACCACGAGGCATTGGACACCTTCGCCAGAGGCGACGCCGGGCACATCAAACAGTTGTACTCCCACAGTAATGACATCGTCCTCGCGAACCCGTTCGGCCCTGCTGCCCAAGGCTGGGCCGATGTTGAAGAGCGAACGGACTTCGCAGTAGCGCACTTCCGCGACGGGGAGTGCAGGTCATTCGAAGGCCTGTACCGCCTGGTGTCGGCCGACACAGCCGTCATCCACGAAGTCGAACACTGGAAGGCCAAGGTTTCGGGGCGGACGGAAGCACGTCCGTTGACCCTCCGGGTCACAACGGTCTTCCGGAGGGAAGACGGAGCCTGGCATGTTGTGCTCCGGCACGCGGACCCGATCAGCAGCCCAGACGAGGACGGGCCGCTCCGGGGCGGGACCACCTAGTCAAATGGCCGGAAAGCGGGCCGCAGCCGCGCTGGTTCTACCGCTTCCGCCTGAACATTCACGCCGCGGATTCAACAAGTGTCCGGTCGAATTTAACATCACAGGAGAGGGGAGGGTCGGCCAGCGGGCCCTGCCGACAATGTCGGCGTGTATGTGCGCAAAGAACTCAACCGGACCCAGACCTCACAGTTGGCCAACTGCATCGAGCAGCAGTTGGCCAACTACCGTGAAACGTGGCCACGTAAGTCGGGAAATGGCCACGTAGCGTGGAACGTCACATCACACACAGGACCAAAAGACCGTTTAGTTTGTCCAGGGACCTTTTAGCTCGTCCAAAGGACCAAATAGCCTGTCTAACTAAATGAGACTAGAAGTCCCAGTCGTCATCCTCAGTATTGACAGCCTTGCCGATCACATACGACGAACCCGAACCCGAGAAGAAGTCGTGGTTCTCGTCAGCGTTCGGCGACAGGGCCGACAGGATCGCCGGGTTCACGTCGGTGACGGAAGCCGGGAACATGGCCTCGTAGCCCAGGTTCATGAGTGCCTTGTTGGCGTTGTAGTGCAGGAACTTCTTGACGTCCTCGGCCAGGCCGACGGAGTCGTAGAGGTCGTGCGTGTACTGGACCTCGTTCTCGTACAGCTCGAAGAGCAGCTCGAAGGTGTAGTCCTTGATTTCCTGCCGGCGCTCCTCGGAGACCTTCTCCAGGCCCTTCTGGAACTTGTAGCCGATGTAGTAACCGTGGACGGCCTCGTCGCGGATGATCAGGCGGATCAGGTCTGCCGTGTTCGTCAGCTTGGCCCGCGAGGACCAGTACATCGGCAGGTAGAAGCCGGAGTAGAACAGGAAGCTCTCCAGCAGCGTGGAGGCCACCTTGCGCTTGAGGGGGTCGTCGCCCTGGTAGTAGTCCATGACGATCTGTGCCTTCTTCTGAAGGTTCTCGTTCTCGGTGGACCAGCGGAACGCCTCGTCGATCTCCTTGGTGGAGGCCAGCGTGGAGAAGATGGAGGAGTAGCTCTTGGCGTGCACGGACTCCATGAACGCGATGTTCGTGTAGACAGCCTCTTCATGCGGGGTGAGGGCGTCCGGAATCAGCGAGACGGCGCCGACGGTGCCCTGGATGGTGTCCAGCAGGGTCAGGCCCGTGAACACGCGCATGGTGAGCTGCTGCTCGTCCGGGGTCAGCGTCGCCCACGACTGGACGTCGTTGGACAGCGGCACCTTTTCCGGCAGCCAGAAGTTGTTGACCAGGCGGTTCCAGACATCCACGTCCTTGTCGTCCTGGATGCGGTTCCAGTTGATCGCCTCGACGTGGCTAAGCAGCTTGACCTTTTCGGTCATGTCATCCCCTAAAGGTTGGGTTTAGTTCTTAGTTAAAGCGTACGACGGCGGGCGGACGCCCGCCGTCGTACTGTCACGATTTAGTTGAAGCTACAACATGCAGCTGACACAGCCCTCTACCTCGGTCCCTTCCAGCGCGAGCTGGCGGAGACGGATGTAGTAGATGGTCTTGATGCCCTTCTTCCAGGCGTAGATCTGGGCCTTGTTGATGTCGCGCGTGGTGGCGGTGTCCTTGAAGAACAGCGTCAGGGACAGGCCCTGGTCCACGTGCTGCGTGGCGGCGGCGTAGGTGTCGATGACCTTCTCGTAGCCGATCTCGTACGCGTCCTGGTAGTACTCCAGGTTGTCGTTCGTCAGGTACGGCGCCGGGTAGTACACGCGGCCCAGCTTGCCTTCCTTGCGGATCTCGATCTTGGACGCCACCGGGTGGATCGAGGAGGTGGAGTTGTTGATGTACGAGATCGAGCCGGTGGGCGGAACGGCCTGCAGGTTCTGGTTGTAGATGCCGTGCTCCATGACGGAGGCCTTCAGCTCGCGCCAGTCATCCTGGGTGGGGATGTGGATGTTCTTGAACAGCTCGGCGACCTTCTCGGTCTGCGGGACCCATTCCTGCTCGGTGTACTTGTCGAAGAACTCGCCGGAGGCGTACTTGGACTTCTCGAAGCCGCCGAAGGTCTGGCCGGTCTGGATGGCCAGCAGGTTGGAGGCGCGGACTGCGTGGAACACCACCGAGTAGAAGTAGATGTTGGTGAAGTCCAGGCCCTCTTCGGAACCGTAGTGGACCCGCTCGCGGGCCAGGTAGCCGTGCAGGTTCATCTGGCCGAGGCCGATCGCGTGGCTCTGGTCGTTGCCGCGGGCAATCGAGGGCACCGAGGTGATGTTGGACATGTCCGAGACGGCCGAGAGGGACCGGATGGCCGTCTCGATGGTCAGGCCGAAGTCCGGCGAGTCCATGGTCTTGGCGATGTTCAGCGAACCCAGGTTGCAGGAGATGTCCTTGCCGGTCTGGTCGTAGGACAGGTCATCGTGGTACGTGGTGGGCTGGGAGACCTGGAGGATCTCCGAGCACAGGTTGGACATGATGATCTTGCCGTCGATCGGGTTTTCCCGGTTCACGGTGTCCTCGAACATGATGTACGGGTAGCCGGATTCGAACTGGATCTCGGCGAGGGTCTGGAAGAACTCGCGCGCCTTGATCTTGGTCTTCTTGATCCGGGAATCGTCCACCATCTCGTAGTACTTCTCGGTGACCGAGACGTCGGAGAACGGCATGCCGTAGACCTTTTCGACGTCGTACGGGGAGAACAGGTACATGTCCTCGTCCCGCTTGGCGAGCTCGAAGGTGATGTCCGGGATGACGACGCCGAGCGAGAGGGTCTTGATGCGGATCTTCTCGTCCGCGTTCTCGCGCTTCGTGTCCAGGAAGCGGTAAATGTCCGGGTGGTGCGCGTGCAGGTACACCGCACCGGCACCCTGGCGGGCACCGAGCTGGTTGGCGTAGGAGAAGCTGTCCTCGAGGAGCTTCATCACGGGGATGACGCCGGAGGACTGGTTCTCGATCTGCTTGATCGGCGCGCCGACCTCGCGGATGTTGGTCAGCGCGAAGGCCACGCCGCCGCCGCGCTTGGAGAGCTGCAGCGCGGAGTTGATGGACCGGCCAATCGACTCCATGTTGTCTTCGATGCGGAGCAGGAAGCAGGAGACCAGCTCGCCGCGCTGGCGCTTGCCGGCGTTCAGGAACGTCGGGGTGGCCGGCTGGAAGCGGCCTTCGATGATCTCGTCCACCATCTGGGTGGCGAGCTTCTCGTCGCCGCGGGCCAGGTGCAGGGCCACCATGCAGACGCGGTCCTCGTAGCGCTCCAGGAAGCGCTTTCCGTCGAACGTCTTCAGCGTGTACGAGGTGTAGAACTTGAACGCGCCGAGGAAGGTCTCGAAGCGGAACTTCTTCTTGTACGCGCGGTTGTAGAGCTCGCGGATGAAGTTCATCGTGTACTGGTCGAGGGTTTCGCGCTCGTAGTACTCGTTCTTGACGAGGTAGTCGAGCTTTTCCTCGAGGTCGTGGAAGAACACGGTGTTGTTGTTCACGTGCTGCAGGAAGTACTGGTGCGCGGCCTCGCGGTCGGCCTCGAACTGGATTTCCCCGTTGGGGCCGTAGAGGTTCAGCATGGCGTTCAGCTCGTGGTAGCCCAGGCCCTTGTAGGCGGCCGGCATCTCGTGCTTCTTCTCAACAGCGGCGGCGGCTGTGCCGGTGCCCGTGTGCAGGCCTGCGCCTTCAGTTACTGCTTTGTCTGCGACAGTCGTGTCCAAAACTCTTCCAATCCTTGTTGTACGCGGTTGACGTCTTCCGGCGTCCCCACGAGTTCGAAGCGATATAGGTGCGGGACCTTGCACTTGGCGGCGATGATGTCCCCTGCCATGCAGTAGTTGTCCCCGAAATTGGTGTTTCCTGCGCCGATCACTCCGCGGATCAGCTTCCGGTTACCCGGATCGTTCAAAAACCTGATGACCTGCTTTGGAACAGATCCCTCTCCCCCGGTGCCGCCATAGGTCGGGAGCAACAAAACGTAGGGCTCCCGGGCCACCAGCGGAGCGTCCCTCGGGTAAAGGGGGATCCTGGCGGCGTCGACGCCCAGCTTCGCAACGAAGCGTGCGGTGTTTTCGGAGGTGGAGGAAAAGTAGATGAGCCGGCAGTGCGTGGTGGTGGCCGGTGCTGCCGTGCTGACCGCTTCCCCGCCGTCAGCCGTGGCAGCCACCCGATCTTCAGTTGTTACAGCCACGGTGGTCACCTCATCTACCGTGAATTCTTGCCTGGTAGCGGCGTCCTGGGCTTTTCAGGCGACAGGGCGTTTCAGGCTACAGCGACGGCGGCAGCCTGCGCCAGTTCTTCGATCTTGTCCGGGCGGAAACCTGACCAGTGGTCCTGGTCGGTGACGACAACGGGGGCCTGCATGTAGCCCAGGGACTTCAGGCGCTCAAGGGCTTCCGCGTCCTGGGAAATGTCGACGCTCTGGTAGGCGATGCCCTTCTTGTCCAGCGCGCGGTAGGTCGCGTTGCACTGAACGCAGGCCGGCTTCGTGTAAACCGTAACGGTCATGGTCCTGTCCCCTTTGTTGAAGTCTTCTGTGGAGCGCAATCCCGGCTCCGGATGTCCCGCGCTGATGCTCTGCTGGAACTGTATGTCGATACTACATGTAGTGCAAGAGCCTCATGTGGACCCCAAGATGATGTATTACAAGTATGTCATTTAACCCACCTTTAATCCACAGGAGGGGGCCCTCCAAATGTCCGGATTTCCGCCATTTTGGCGGACGAAATCCACACCCTGTGGAGTAGTTAGCCACATTAATCACGCCCGCGTGTCGCACCGCAGACGGCGTGTCGCGCGCCGCCGCGGGGACCCGGATTGGTGGCGCCGGCCACTACATCTGGTGTCCGGGCCCACGAAAGAGGCGGGCACCGTGGTGCCCGCCTCAAGCGATTCGTGATTGTTCTAACACCGGGGCTAGGAGGCGGAGTCAAGCACGATCTGCTGCACGTCGAGGTAGCCCGTTTCAAACCCGGCCCGGGAGTAGCAGAGGTAGAACAGCCACATCCGCTGGAAGACCGCGTCGAAGCCCATGGCCCCCACCTCGTCCTCGCGGGCCATGAACCGCTCTTCCCAGAGCCGCAGCGTCTGGGCGTAATGCTCACCCATGGCGAGGCGTTCGCGGACGCGCAGTCCGGTCTGCTTCGCCGTGATGTCCTCGATGGCGCGGACGGACGGAATGACCCCGCCCGGGAAGATGTACTTGTGCACCCAGGTGTAGCTGGTGCGGGTGGCCATGAGCCGGTCGTGGGCGATCGTGATGGCCTGGATGGCCACCTTGCCGCCCGGGGCCAGGACCCGCTCGATGGTCTGGAAGTAGGTGGCCCAGTATTCGAAGCCGACGGCCTCGATCATTTCGACCGAGACGACGGCGTCGTACTCGCCCTCCACGGCGCGGTAGTCCTTGAGCTCGATCGTGACGGCGTCGGCGTAGCCGGCCTCGGCCACGCGCTGGCGGGCCAGTTCCTGCTGCTCGCTGGAGAGCGTCACGGAGTAGACGGTGGCGCCGCGGGCGGCGGCGCGCAGGGCAAGCTCTCCCCAGCCGGTGCCGATTTCCAGGACCCGGGTGCCTTCCTTCACACCGGCCTTGTCCAGCAGCCGGTCAATCTTGGCCTGCTGCGCTGCGGCCAGCCCGTCCCAGGCCACGTTCCGCAGGGAGTCGCCGCTTTCCGGGAAGAGAGCGCTGGAGTACGTCATGGTGCTGTCCAGGAACGAGGCGAAGAGCTCGTTGGAGAGGTCGTAGTGCCGGGAGATGTTGGAGCGGGTGTTCTTCTCCGTGTTCCGTTCCCTGCGCGGCTGGCGCGGCAGGTACAGGCCGCGCAGCTTCTGCAGCGGCTCGGGAACGAGCGTGCCGACGCGGGAGGCAAACACCTCCATGACGGCGGTGAGGTCATCGGCGTCCCAGTCGCCGGCCATGAAGGACTCGCCCAGGCCGATCAGGCCGCCGTCGCCGAGGCGGGTGGCGAAGGCAACGGGTCGGTTGATGGTCATGACGGGATAGCCGGCGGCAGCCTGGTCAGAGGCGGTGCCGGCGGGTACCTGGTCGGAGGGAGCCGTGCCCAGTGCTGCTTTGCCCAATACTGTGCCGTCCGGGTACCGGACTTCCAGCGGCAGCCTGCGCACGGCCGCCTTGAAGATGGCGTCCGCAGCGCGTCCGGCCACACGGGCCTTGAGGCTCGAGGGCACCGTGGCGATGCTGGGCCAGATGGCGGCGTCGATGGTGGCGGGAGGCTGGGGAACGGTGTACGGCACCCTGCTGGTGACGAGCCCGCTGTCGACGGCGCTGCCGGCAACTGCGCTGCTGTGAGTGGTGCCCTGTGCCCGTCCCGTACCGGATCCGGTCGCTTCGGTCATTGTCACTGAACTGCCTCCTGTGAAGGGTGGTGTGGTTTTTTGATGATGGGCAGGCGGCGCGCCCACAGTTTGATGCCCTGCCAGCGGATCTGCGCCGCGACACGCAGCGGGGCCGCGGGTACGGCGAGCGCCGCGGACACGATGTTCCGCACGCTTGCTTGGTGCCGGACGCCGTCCATGGTGGCGATGAAGGGCTGCTGTCCCTCCCGTTCCAGGACGATCGATACGGCGAGCCGTTCGCCGGGTTCGGGGAGCTTCATGCGGTACTCGCCGTCGACGTCGTTGAACGGCGAGACGTAGAACGCCTTCGGGACGCTCGCCCTGCCCGTGGCGTCGGTTTCGAGGAGGTAGCAGTGCCGCTCCCCGTACGTGTTGTGGACCTCGGCGACGACGCAGCGCAACTCACCGGAGGCACTATGGCACCAGAACACGCTCAGCGGGTTGAACACGTGCCCGAACACCCGGGCGCTGGCAAGCATGGTGATGCGCCCGCCGTCGGGCTTTATCCCCTGGGTGGCAAGGTAGTTTTCCACGTTGCCGCGCAGGGTGCCGTCCGGATCACCGAGGTGGTCCTCCACCCGGAATCCCGCCAGCGGCCGCAGCAGGCGCGGCAGCTGCGGGAGATGGTCGACGTCGACATACCAGCTGTAGCTGCGGTAGGTAAACGCGTTGCGCAGCGGAGTCCGCCGCACATGGGCGATGGCAGTGCGGTAGATGGCCGCGCCGTGGAGGCCGGCCGGATGGATGGTGGCCGGCGCGCTCATGGCACCTCCACCGCAGTCGGCGGAACTGCGGCCGACTGAACTGTGGCCGGTTGAAAGTCCGGGTCCACGGCCACCGAGCCGATATTAACAGTGTCGCTGTTGACCGGGCCCCAGTCGCGGCCGAGCCGGGCGGCCGCCTTGAGGCCGGACAGGGCGCCGTCCTCGTGGAATCCCCAGCCGTGGTACGCGCCGGCGAAAGCCAGCCGCCCGTCGCCGAGTCCGAGGATCCGCTGCTGCGCCGCCAGCGACTCCGGGGTGTACTGCGGGTGCTCGTAGACCATCCGGTCCAGGACCGTGGCGTCGTCGATCAGCTCGGATTCGCCGAGGCTGACGATGTACCGGCCGCCGTCGACGGGTTCCAGCCGTTGCAGCCGGGTCATGTCGTAGCTGACCAGGACCTTGTCCGGCCGGGCGTCGCAGGACGGCAGCCGGTAGTTCCAGGAGGCCTGGGCGTTGGGGCTGGCCGGCAGCACGGCCTCGTCCCGGTGGAAGAGCGTCTGGTTCACCGAATACGGCATGCCGCCAAGGGCGGCCCTCTCGGCCGCCGAGGCGTCGGTGAGCATGCGCAGGGCCTGCGCCGGGTGGGTGGCGATGACGACGGCGTCAAAGGTCTCGCGCACGGTCCCGGCACCGAGCGCGGACGTGACGTCGACGCCGTCGGCGTGCCGGTGCACCGTGGTGACCGGGCTGGCGAGCCGGATGTCCGGCAGGGTCGCGGCGACCTTGTTGACGTAGCTGCGCGAGCCGCCGGTGACGGTCCGCCATTGCGGGGAGCCCTTGACGCCGAGCAGGCCGTGGTGGCCCAGGAAGGTGAACAGGTAGCGGGCCGGGTAGGCCAGCGCGGTGGTGGGGTCGCAGGACCAAACGGCGCTGACCACGGGGGTCATAAAGTGCGAGATGAAATAGCTGCTGAACTTCTCCTGGGCCAGGAACTCCCCCAGGGTGAGCTCGTGTCCGGCGACTGCCGTGCCTGTGGCGGGTTCGGCCAGCAGGGCGCGGGCCCGGCGGTGGAACCGGGTGACTTCCAGCAGCATCCGCAGGTAGCGTCCACGCAGCAGGGTGGACGGCCGGGGAATGATCCCGCGCCCCTTGGCCCGTGCGCCGGCGTATTCCAGCCCGCAGCCGTCGCAGCGGACGGACATGCTCATTTCGGAGTCCTGGGTTTCGACGCCGAGCTCGGCGAACAGGCGCAGGAGCGTGGGATACGTCCGTTCGTTGTGGACGATGAAGCCGGTGTCCACGCCCAGCGTGGGTCCGTTCTGCTGCGGCACATCGTGGGTGTGGGCGTGGCCGCCGAGCCGGGAGTCGGCCTCGAAGAGCGTTACCCGGTCCTGCCCGTTCAGCACGTACGCGGCGGTCAGCCCCGCCACTCCGCTGCCGATGACGGCGACGCGCCGGCCTGCCGGAATCCCTGCTGCTTGCGACACTGATCTGCTCCTGTTGTCTGGCCCGAAGTCTCTTATGGGCAATTCGGTGCCGTCGGGCGGCCGGATGAGTATGAATGTGGAATTTTTCAGTTCTGCTGTCAGACCCTCGCCAGTGACGCCGTCAGCTGCCACTCGAGTTGGGTTCCTCGGATTCTCCTGCATGTGCCCGGCCGCGCAGCGCAGACTTTCCGTGCGGACCTTCCGGCAGACACATCAGCACGCAGCCCAGCACGGCCGCCGGAGGGCCGGATATGCCACAATGAAGCGGGAATTCCGGTCCCGTCTCCGTGGACCCGCAACCAGGCGAAGGGCAACCCTTGATCAACCCCGTCCATCTCCGGACCCTTGTGGAAGTGATCCGGCTTGGATCGTTTGCGGCCGCCGCCACCCGGTTGGGCTACACGGCTTCGGCCGTCTCCCAGCAAATGTCGGCACTGGAACGCGACACCGGCGTCACCTTGTTCCAGCGCGCGGCCCGCAGCATCCAGCCGACCGAAGCCGCCATCGTCATGACCCGGCACGCCGCCAAGGTCCTGACGGACATCGAGACGCTGATGGCCGCCGCCTCCCGGGCGCAGGAAAGTCCCAGCCAGGAGCTGCGGCTGGGCATCTTCCCGAGCCTCGCCACCTATGTGCTGCCGCCGATCCTGCGGAACCCGGCCTGGAAGAAGCTCGGCATCGACCTGCGGGTCTCGGTCGCGGAACCGGCCCAGACCATCCAGGGGCTGCGGACCGGCGGCGAACTCGACGTCGCCCTGGTGTACCAGGTGGGTCAATCCGGCCTCGCCTGGCCGCACACCGTGGACCGGCAGTGGATCGGCGACGACGACTTCCGCGTGGTGCTGCCGGCGGCCTGGGGCATCGGCACGGATTCCAAGGTCGCCGCGCCGCACCTATCGGACATGCCCTGGATCATGCACCACCCCGGCACGTCCGACGCCACGGTGATTGAACGGCTCTTCGCGAGCTGCAACCTGCACCCCCGCGTGGTGGCCTACAGCGATGACTTCCACGCGAGCCTTGAGATGGCGGCCGCCGGGCTCGGCGCCGCTCTGGTCCCCGACCTCGCCCTGCGGCACCGGCCTGCCGGCGTGGTGGTCCTCGATGTGCCGGAGATCCGGCTGGCACGGAATGTTTTCGCCCTGCTGATCAATGAGAAACGGACGGCCCAGGTCCAGCTGTTCGTGGAGCTGCTGGCCGAAACGATGCACCGGCCCGGGACCACGGGAAGGGACTGAGCTCAAGGGACCGTTAGCCCGGCGGGCGTTCAGCGCTTCCTGGCCCGCTTCCCGACCGGCGCCACGAGTGCGTCGATGATCCGGTGCTTGGTCCGGGTGTACGGCGGGTAGATCAGTTCCAGCGTGTCCGGCCACAGCGGCTTGTCCAGGGTGGGGCGCTCATGCGAGAACGTCCGCACCGAATGTTCCCCGTGATAGGCCCCCATGCCGCTGCCGCCGACCCCGCCGAAGGGAAGCCCGGGGACTGACAGGTGGGCCGCCGGTACATCGAAGCACAGGGCCCCCGACGAGGTCCGCCCGGCGAAGGCGCGGCGCGTCTGCGGATCGTTGCTGAAGACGTAGAGTGCCAGCGGCTTGGCGCGCCCGTTGACCTCCTCGATGGCCGCGTCGAGCCCGTCCACGGGCACCAGTGGCAGCAGGGGTCCGAAGATTTCTTCCGCCATGACGGCGTCGCCGGGCGCCGGGCGCAGCAGGGTCGGCGCAAAGTAGCGGCTGGCGGCGTCGCGCTGTCCGCCGTGCACCACCGTGCTGGCGTCGGCGAGGGCCGCGAGCCGTGCGAAGTGGCGGTCATCGACTATCCGGCCGTACGACGGGCTCGCCGCCGGGTCCGGTCCGAAGAGCGCCGTAACGGCCTTGATCAGCTCGGCCTGCAGCGGCTCCAGGACCTCCTCCCGGGCCAGGACGTAGTCGGGTGCGACGCACGTCTGCCCGGCGTTCATGAACCGGCCCCAGGCGATGCGTTTGGCCGCCGTGGCCAGGTCCGTGGATGTATCGACGTAGGCCGGGGACTTGCCGCCGAGCTCCAGCGTCACCGGGGTCAGGTGCTCGGCCGCCGCGCGCATGACCACCTTGGCCGCGGCTTCTCCCCCGGTGAAGAAGATGTGGTCGAAGCGTTCGGCCAGGAGGGCGGTGGTCTCCGGGATGCCGCCCTCAACCAGTTCGGCGGCGCCGGCCAGGTATTCGGGAATCCAGCGGGCCAGTACGGCCGAGGTGGCCGGGGCATGTTCGCTCGGCTTGAGGACCACGGTGTTTCCCGCGGCCAGGGCGCCGGCGAGCGGGGCGAGCAGCAGTTGCAGCGGGTAGTTCCACGGCCCGATCACCAGCACCACGCCCAGCGGGGTGAGTTCGGTCCAGGCGCGGGCCGGCCGCACTGCCAGCGGCACCGGCACGCGCCGGGGCCGCAGCCAGCCTTCGAGGTGCCGCTCCAGGTGCGCCGCCTCGGCGTCCACGAACCCGATCTCTGCGAGCTGCGCCTCGGTGTGGTGCTTGCCCAGGTCGCGGGCGAGGGCTTCGGCGAAGTCCGCGTGCCGCTCCGCGAGCATGCGCCGCAGCCGGCGCAGCTGATCCAGCCGCCAGGTGAGCGGGCGGGTGGTCCCGGCGTCGAACGCGGCCCGGGCACGGCCGACGGGTGAGATTACATGCTGCATCCGATCAATGTACAGTCATGCGGCCGTCCGCCGGTCCGGTACCGGTGACTCCGGTACGGAAAACCCTGCCAACGCTGGAATGGTCCGGTTTTCAGGACTATGTTGAAGATATGAACAAGGTAGCGAGCAAGCACTTCGGCGAGGTCGAGCTCAACCACGGACGGGAGCATAATCTCACCGCCACGCATGAGCTGGCGGGCCAGACCGTGGAGCTTGACCTGAATGTCAACGCGCATGACCATTTCGATGAAGCGGCCATGCATAAAGTTGACTACCGCCTGCGCTTCCTGCCCGAACTCGTGGACCAGGTCCGCGAAATGATCGCCGAGGAACTGGACCAGGAAGGCACCAGTCCGCAGGAGTACCGCCACTTCCATTGCAACGCGATCAAGGACGAACACCTCAAGAAGGTCTTCGGCGTCGAGGACAAGAGCCAGCTGACCGACGAGGTCTTCCTCAAGGCGCTCAAGCTCGGCCACGTGGGCATCTACCCCGGCCAGCCGGAACGCTACTTCGTCCTCGATTTCACGCTGGGCCAGCACTTCACCGACGAGGTCCTCGTCGCTTCCGCGGATGAGGACGGCGTCGTCGACGACGAAATCCTCTGGGAGTCCTGACCCGGGCATCCTGAGTCGCTGGTAGTCCTGCATCGACTGCTCCGTAGATGCCTTTCCGGGCGCTCAAAACGGCGGCTGCCCAGCAATCGATGATCAAGAACGTACGACGCCGGCCGGTCACCTTGGAGGGTGACCGGCCGGCGTCGTTTGTGCGTGGAGCGGGCTCCTTGACGGCTGCTTGCCTGGTGGCCTGTTACTTGGCGGCTGAGAGCAGTTCGGCGCGGACCGTCCTGGTGGCCGTGACGAGGTTGCGCAGGGACTCTTCAGTCTCGGCGTAGCCGCGGGTCTTCAGGCCGCAGTCCGGGTTGACCCAGAGCTGGCGGGACGGGACGTGCTTGACGGCTGTGCTGAGCAGTTCGGTGACTTCCTGTTCGCCCGGGACGCGGGGCGAGTGGATGTCGTAGACGCCCGGGCCAACGCCGCGGCCGAAGCCGTGGGACTCGAGGTCGTGGACGACCTCCATGCGGGAGCGGGCGGCCTCGATCGAGGTGACGTCGGCGTCGAGGCCGTCGATCGCGTCGATGATGGCGCCGAACTCGGAGTAGCACAGGTGTGTGTGGACCTGGGTGGCGTCCGCGGCACCTGCGGTGGAGAGCCGGAAGGACTTCACGGACCAGTCCAGGTACGCGGCCTGGTCGGCCTTGCGCAGCGGCAGGAGCTCGCGCAGGGCGGGCTCGTCCACCTGGATGACCTTGATGCCGGCGGCCTCGAGGTCGGCGATCTCGTCGCGGAGGGCCAGCGCCACCTGGTTGGCGGTCTCGCCAAGCGGCTGGTCATCGCGGACGAAGGACCAGGCCAGGATGGTGACCGGGCCGGTGAGCATGCCCTTCATCGGCTTGCTGGTCAGGGACTGCGCGTACTCGGCCCACTTCACCGTGATCGGGGCGCTGCGGGTGACGTCGCCCCACAGGATGGACGGTCGGGTGCAGCGCGAGCCGTAGGACTGGACCCAGCCGTGGACGGTGACGTCGAAGCCTTCGAGGTTCTCGGCGAAGTACTGGACCATATCGTTGCGTTCGGGCTCGCCGTGGACCAGGACGTCGAAGCCGAGCTCTTCCTGCAGCTGAACGACGCGCTTGATCTCGTCCTTCATGAGCTGCTCGTACTGCTCCGTGGTGAGGTCGCCGCGGTTGGCGCGGGCCCTGGCGGTGCGGATTTCGCCGGTCTGCGGGAAGGAGCCGATGGTGGTGGTGGGCAGCGGAGGCAGGTGCAGCGCCTTGTCCTGGGCTGCCTCGCGGACAGCGTAGGCGGAGCGGTTGAAGTCGGCGCCGGTCAGGGCGGCGGTGCGGGCCCGGACGTCGCTGCGGCGGACGCCTTCGGCCTCGGCGCGGGAGGCGATGACGCGGGTGGCCTCGTCGATGGCGGGCTGGACGGCTGCCGCGTCGGTCAGCAGACCGGCGAGGGTGACGACTTCAACGGCCTTCTGGTCGGCGAAGGCCAGCCAGCTGCGCAGCTGCTCGGAGAGTTGGACTTCCTCGTCGACGTCGTGCGGGACGTGCTGCGTGGACGTGGAGGTGCTGATGGCCAGCTTGGCCACCGACTTCTTCAGTTCGGCGATCTTCTTCGCGGAGGCGGCGAGGTCGTTGCGCCAGATGTTGTGGCCGTCCACGACGCCGGCGACGAGGGTCTTGTTGCCCAGCGCGGCCAGGGCAGCGGCGGACGGGACCTCGCCCTTGAAGACGTCCAGGTGCAGGGCGTCGATGCCGGTGGCGGCGAGGGTGCCGAGCTGGCCGTTGAGCGCGCCGTACGGGGTGGAGACGAAAAGCTGCGGGCGCCGGGCCGCGGCGGCCAGGGCCTCGTAGGAGCGGGCGACGGCGGCCTGGATTTCCACGGCCGGGGTGTCCTGGTCCACCACGAGGGCGGGCTCGTCGAGCTGGACCCAGCTGGCGCCGGCGGCGGCGAGCTTCTGAAGCAGCGCCGTGTAGACCGGGAGGACGTCCTCCAGGCGGGACAGCGGGCTGAAGCCGGCCGGGGCGTCGTCGGAGGCCTTGCTCAGCAGCAGGAACGTGACCGGGCCGACGATGTACGGGCGGGTCTCGACGCCGTTGGCGAGGGCGTATTCGAATTCCTCGACGATCCGGTTCGAGGTCAGCGCGAAGTTGGTCTCCGGCCCGATTTCCGGCACGAGGTAGTGGTAGTTGGTGTCGAACCACTTGGTCATTTCCAGCGGCTGCTGGTCCTTGTTGCCGCGGGCCAGGGTGAAGTAGCCGTCGATGTCGAGCTGGCCCTGCGCGTTGAGGAGGTTCCCGAAGCGGGCCGGCACGGCGCCGAGGTGGGCGGCGGCGTCGAGTACCTGGTCGTAGTAGGAGAAGGTGCCGGGCACCGCGGCGGCTTCGGTCAGGCCCAGGCCCTGGAGCCGCTTGGCGCTGCCGAGCTGGATTTCCTTGGCGGCCGCGTCCAGGGCTGCGGCGTCGATCTTGCCGGCCCAGTAGGCCTCGACGGCCTTCTTGAGTTCGCGGCGGCGGCCGATGCGCGGGTAGCCCAGGATCGAGGCGGCCGGGAACGGAGTGGGGTTGAGTGTGTTCACTGCAGTCATGGGAAGTCCTAAGTGTTGGTGGTGTGGTGCGGAGGGAAGTTGTGTTTTCCTGGCGCGGTCAGCTGGCGAACTGGCGGCGGCTGGCCGTGTGCCGGTTGCCGCTGTTCTTGTTGCCGCTTCGCGGGCGGGGCAGCGCGAGTTTGTCCAGCACGTCCAGGGCCGCGGCGTGCTCATTGAACGTGTAGAGGTGGATGCCGGGGGCTCCGGCGTCCAGGGCTGCGTTGGCGAGATCAACGGTGGCGCTGACCCCGATCCGTGTCCGTTCGGCGTCGGTGTCGGCAGCCGCGAGGCTTTCGATGAGTTCCGGGGCCGGTTCGACGCCGGTCAGTTCCCCGAGCCGGGCGAGCCGCCGGAGGCTGGTGAGCGGCATGACCCCGGGAATGATCGGGATGGTCACCCCGGCCCGGCGTGCCCGGGCCAGGAGGTCGGCGTACTGCTCGGTGTGGAAGAAGACCTGGGTGATGGCGAAGTCGGCGCCGGAGCGCTGCTTGGCCAGCAGGACCTCGACGTCGTGCGCCTCGCTCGGGGATTCCGGGTGCCGGGTCGGGTAGGCGGCGACGCCGACCGCGACCCTGCCGGCGCACAACAGCGCCGAACGGCGCTGCTCCACGCGGCGGATGAGTTCGATCAGGTCCTGGGCGTACCGGAGCGATCCCGGCGGCGGGGTTTCTCCATCCTTGGGCCGGTCGCCGCGGAGGGCGAGGATGCCGCGGACGCCGACGTCGAGCAGTTCGCCGATGATCTCCGCCAGTTCCTGCGGTGAATTCCCCACACAGGTCAGGTGGGCCAGGGGCCGGAGCGTCGTTTCCTGCACGAGCCGGTTGACGAGATCGACGGCGGTGCTGCGGTTGGAGCCGTTGGAGCCGTAGGTCACGGACACGTAGTCCGGGTCCGTGGCTTCCAGTTCGCCGATGGTGGTCCAAAGGGATTCCGCGGCTGCGGGCGACCGCGGCGGGAACAGCTCATAGGACAGCGCAACAGGGGCCGCGCCGGCAAGATTGGGATGGGTATCGATAAGGCTTGGTGGTGACATTTGCGTCCTTGGCTTTGAACACTGCCGCCGGGAGATCCGGAAGCCCCGAAGGACCGGAACCAGAAACGGAAACGCCGTCGTCAGTGAATTGAGTTTGGGGAACACGGAGGGAACTTCAGCAGGGCGCAGTCGCGACTGTTACGCCTGATACGAAGTTGTCCGTGAGCAAATGTCAGGCCCACATGGGGGCACCCACACCCTCCTGGGCCGCCCGGGGGCAGCTTTCAGCGGAGGATCGCTGACACGTTACTGAGGTAACTTGTATAGAACTCTAAGGCCGGGCCGTGGGGCCCTTCAAGTCGGTCCCCGAATTAAGACGCACCTTTACGGCCGTTTGCGGCGCCGGGCAGAACAATGTTCGCCCAAGGCGCCATTTTCGCCCCACGCGGCCCGCTCTCCCCAACGCATCCGGGCAGGACTATCCTGTTGCCATGATTCAGCTTCCAGCCAGCTATCAGCAGTACCTCGCCGGCAAGAGCGAGAGCTTCATCAACACGGTCCGGCCAGTCCTCATGCAGTCGGCCGCAGAGAGGTTGCACGGGGTCCGGATTCTCGTGCTTCCGCATGGCCACCAGGCGCATCTGGATGACACCATCCCGTATGGGACGGTGGTTGAGGACATCGACTGACGCCCGGTTAGCCCCTGTCTAGTCGCCCAGGAGCAGGCGCTGGGAACGCGGAGCCAGCGTGTGTTCGAGCACCAGGCAGGCCGCACCGACGGCGCCGACGTCCTCGCCTACCCCCGTGCCCACGACTTCGATCCCATGAATCCTCCGGGTGGCACTGTTCGCCTCAACCAGTCCGGGGACCAGCTCGAGGTAAGCCGCTGAGAGGCAGGTCCAGAACGGGCCGCCGAACACTACCCGGTCCACGTCCAGGGCGTTGGTGACGACCGACACCGCACGGGCCACGAGCACTGCGGACCCACGAATGATTTCCTTGGCTGCGTCGTTGCCGGCTTCGGCGATCGCGCACAACTCGGCGAAACGTTCCTGAACTGCCGGCGCGCTCCTGTCCTGGAGTGAACCATTCAATATCCCGGCCGCCTCAGCCTGCGCCACGAGGACCTGCGGAATGGCGGAGGACTTCACGCAGCCGTGTTGCCCGCAGTCGCAGAGGGCACCGCCCGGGTCGACGATGATGTGCCCGATTTCTCCGGCGTTGCCCGAGGTCCCGCGGACGACTTCGTCGTTGAGCACGATCCCGCAGCCGATCCCGGTCCCCATGTACATGAAGACGAAGCTGCCCTCGCCGCTGGGGCCCCCGGCCCAGGTTTCGGCCACGGCTGCGCTGGTGACGTCCTTGTCCATGAGTGTCGACAGGCCCGTGGCTTCCGCGAGGGCATCCCGCAGCCCCACGTGGTCCCAGCCCGGCAGCAGCGGCGGGTCCACGACGGCGCCTTCGTTGAGGTCGATGGGCCCCGGCGACGCAACCCCGAGCCCGGCGATCCGGTCCGGGTCCACCCCGGAGTCCAGGATGAGCCTCTTGATTTCGCCCGCGATGGTGTCAATGACAGCCCTGGGGTCGGTGCCGGGCGGGGTGGTGATCCGTGAGTGCCGGACGACGGCGCCGAGGAGGTCCAGCACGACGAACGTGAGGACGGCCGGGTCCAGGTGGACGCCCACGGCGTACATCCCGGCGGGATTCAGCCGGAGCATGGTCCTGGGCTTGCCCGGCCCGGTGCCTTCCTTGCCTGCTTCGACGATCAGGTGCTGGTCGAGCAGGCGGCGGGAAATGTTGGAGATGGTCTGCGGCGAGAGTCCGACAATCTGGGCCAGTTCCACCCGGCTCAGCCCGCCGGGTGTGCGGCGGATGGCGTCGAGGATGACTGTGAGGTTGAAGTCGCCCATCTTCGGTAGGTTGGTCCCTCGCCTCGGCGAGGGTTGCCGGAACTCGGTCACTGATACCTCTAAACGTTTTGGCCACGCACAGCAGTTGTCAGAATCGTACGTTACGTGCAGGCGTGCGCCCACACTTGCGCTTTACCGACACAAAGTTTCTTGCGTCAAGGCCGCCGGGTGCTGGCCGTGACCGTGAATTTTGGATTCCTGCCGGCCTCGCGGGTGGGACCGATCAGCCGTTCCAGGGCCGGCCGGTAGTGCAGGTGGCTGTTGAACACGGTCCAGAGCTCCCCGCCCGGGGCAAGCACCCTGCCGGCCGCTTCGATCAGCTTGATCCCCGCGCCGGAGTGGACCGCCGCTTCCAGGTGGAAGGGCGGGTTGAGCAGCACCAGGTCCGCGCTGGCGTCCGGGAGGGAGCTCATGGCGTCGTCCTGAAGCACGTCGATCCGACCGTCCAGGCCGTTGGCCCGGGAGGTGGCCAGGGCTGAGTCGACAGCTGCGGCGGAACGGTCGGTCGCGGTGACGCGGGCGCCGGGGTTGGCGCGGGCGTACATCGCGGCGAGGATTCCGGTGCCGCAGCCAAGGTCGACGGCATGGGTGGCGTGCGGCATCCGGGGCAGGAAGTCCAGCAGGAACCTGGTCCCGATGTCCAGCCCGGTGCCGGCAAAGACGGCGCCCCGGGCGCAGACCGTGAGGCCCAGTTCGTCGTTGACCTCAGTGACCGGGAAGGGTAGCGCGGCCGGGACCGGCCTGGGGCTCCGGGCCAGCAGGAGCCGTGATTTCTGCCGCGCCAGCTGGGGCTGGACATCCTCGAAATAGCGCGCCAGGACGGCGTTCATGCCCAGGCTCATGTGTTTGACGCGTCCGCCCGCGACCAGCACCACTTCGGGCGCCGCATAGCGGGCCACGGCGTCGGCGATTTCCTCAAGTTCCGCCAGGGACCGGGGCAACTGCAGCAAGACCAGGGAGGCTCCCTCCAGCAGTTCGGCGCCCAACGGGAGGTGCTTGAAGCCGCCGTCGATGCCCAGGGCCTCGGCGTTCGCCCGCAGTGCCCGTTCACCGGTGATGAGGTCCTGCTGGACGCGCACAGCGTCCGCCCCGAGGTTCAGTGCGCCGAGGGTGAGGGCACCGTACCGGTCCCCCACCACCGCGAGCCGGCCGCCGGGCTGCAGCAGGCCGGCCGCGGGCATCTCAAGGGCAGAGTCCAGCAGGAGCCTGTCCGTGGCGTCCCAGGCCTGCAGGTTGTCGGCCTCGACGTCCGGGAATCTTCTCAGCCGGGCAAAGAGGGATTCGAAGCTGTTGTCCGCCACGCGCGTTGTGCCGCCGTTTCTTCTCGGGCTTGGGTATGGTGCTGGCAGTCGGAGCCGGGTGTGAGGCCTCCCCCGGCGCTGCTCTGCAGGTCTTACGTTTTACGTTATACCGGACCGGGCCAGCAGGGTGACGATTCCGGCGACGGCGGCCCGGCCGGCCCGGTTGGCGCCGATGGTGGACGAGGAAGGCCCGTAGCCGACGAGGTGCACCCGCGGCTCGCCCGCGACCTGGGTGCCGTTCATCGCGATGCCGCCGCCGGGTCCGCGCAGGTGCAGCGGGGCGAGGTGTTCGAGTTCGGCCCGGAATCCCGTGGCCCACAGGATGGCCCCGGCGGCCAGGAAGCTGCCGTCAGTCATCCGGACCCCGTCGGGTTCGATCGCGGTGAACATGGGGTGCCGGTCCAGGGCGCCGCGCGCGGCGGCGGCGCGCAGGGCCGGGGTCCAGATCAGGCCCGTCACGGAGACGACGCTCTGCGGCGGCAGGCCCTGGCGCACCCGCTCCTCGACCAGGGCGACGGCGTCGTGGCCGGCCTGCCGGTCGAACGCGGCCTCGCGCCAGACCGGTACCCGGCGCGTGAACCATGTGGTGGTGGTGACCTTGGAGATCTCATCGAGCAGCCCGACGGCCGAGATCCCGCCGCCGACGACGATGACGTGCTGCCCGCGGAATTCGTCGGCGGATACGTAGTCGGCGACGTGCAGCTGCCGGCCGCGGAAGCTGGCCTGGCCCGGATAGATGGGCCAGAATGGCCGGGTCCAGGTGCCGGTTGCGTTGATGAGGGCGCGGGCAGAGAACCGGCCGCGGGAGGTTGCGATGCTCAGCCGCCCGGCGGGGTCATCGTCCTCGCGGCTCACCGACTGCACTTTGACCGGCCGCTCAATCGCGAGGCCGAGGTCGTGCTCGTACCCGCCAAAATAGCGGGTGAGGAAACTGGAGCTGGCCTCGGCGGGGTCCACATCGGGCTGCGGGATTCCCGGGAGGTCGCTGATACCGTTCACCGTGGCCATGAGCAGGCTCTTCCAGCGGTGCCGCCAGGCTCCGCCGGGCCCGTCCTCGGCGTCGAGCACGATGTACGTCCCGGCCGCGGCCGGGCCGGCCGGGTCAGCGCCGGCCGGGACGAAGCCGCGGCGCTGAAGGTGGTAGGCCGCCGACAGGCCCGCCTGGCCGGCGCCGACCACGACGACGTCGGCCGCCCGCACCGTCTCTGCGGTCACGGTCGTGTCCCCGGTCAGATCTTCTTGACGACGCTGGACTTGAGCTGCATGGGGCCCACGCCGTCCACCTTGCAGTCGATGTCGTGGTCTCCAACACCGTTGACCAGGCGGATGCCGCGGACTTTCGTACCGACCTTGATGACGGTGGAGCTGCCCTTGATTTTCAGGTCCTTGACCACGGTGACGGCGTCGCCGTCGGCGAGGACGTTGCCCACCGCGTCCTTGATGACCGCGGCCGGGGGGGTGTCGGCCTTTGTGTCAGTCTCCGCGGATGCGGACCATTCGTGCGCGCACTCCGGGCAGACCAGGAGCGCCCCCATTTCGTAGGTGTATTCGCTGGAGCATTCGGGGCACGGGGGCAGGGAGTCGTTCACCCGACCAAGTTTAGTCGCCGCCTGTGCCCGCCCGAATTCTTGCCGCTTATTCCCGCCGCTTTTTCTCGCCGCTGGCGGGGCGCCCTAGAACGGGTTCAGCAGGCGGTCCACGAACTGCCGAGTGCGTTCCTCCCGCGGGTCCCGCAGAACGGTGTCAGGGTGGCCGCGTTCGACCACCACGCCGCCGTCCATGAAGATGACCTCGTCGGCCACCTGACGGGCGAACGCGAGCTCGTGGGTGACCACCACCATGGTCCAGCCTTCGTCAGCGAGTTCCTTGATGACGGTCAGGACCTCGCCCACGAGCTCGGGGTCCAGCGCAGAGGTGGGCTCGTCGAAGAGCAGCAGTTGCGGGCGCAGGGCGAGGGCACGCACAATGCCGACGCGCTGCTGCTGCCCGCCGGAGAGCTCGAACGGGTAGCTGTTCTCCTTGCCGGTCAGGCCGACGCGGGCCAACAGGTCCCGGGCCTCCTGGATCGCGTCCGCCTTGGGCCGCTTCTGCACCTGGACCGGGCCCTCGATCACGTTCTCCAGGACGGTCTTGTGCGGGAAGAGGTTGTAGTGCTGGAACACCATGGCGCTGCGGTCCCGCAAGGCCAGCACCTGCTTCTTCGCCACCGGTGTGGCGAAGTCCACGGTCAGTTGCCCCGCGAATTCGGCGACGCCGGCGTCGGGCACTTCGAGGCCGTTCAGGCAGCGCAGGACTGTCGTTTTTCCTGATCCGGACGGCCCGATCAACGTGACCACTTCGCCGCGGCGGACTTCAAGGTCGATGGATTTGAGCACAACATGGTGGCCGAACGACTTGCGCAGGCCCGTGACGGTCAGGAGCGGCTCGTCCGGGACAGGAACGTCAGAGGGTTGCGGTTCAGTGGGCGACATAGCGGTCCAATCTCTTCTCCAGGACGGACTGTCCGCTGGCGAGAACGAGGCAGATGACCCAGTAGATCACGGCCGCCTCCAGATACAGCAGCATGAACTCCTGGCTGAAGGCCGCCACCTGCTGCGCCACGCGGAACAGTTCGGTGACGAGGATCAGCGACGCCAGCGACGTGTCCTTGACCAGGCTGATGAAGGTGTTCGACAGCGGCGGAACCGAGACCCGGGCGGCCTGCGGCAGGATGATCCGCACGAGCGTCTGCCGGCGCGACATTCCGATGGTGTGGCCGGCCTCCCACTGGCCCTTCGGAACCGACAGGATGGCCGCCCGGATGACCTCCGCGGCATAGCCGCCGACGTTCAGGGAGAACGCGATGATGGCGCTGGGCCAAGGGCTGATGGTGATTCCGACGGAAGGGAGCCCGTAGAAAATGACGAACAGCTGGACCAAAAGCGGGGTTCCGCGGATGACGGAGATGTAGGTCCGCGCCACCGCCGAAACCAGGCGGTTGCGGCTCAGCCGCATGAGGGCCACCACCAGAGCCAGCAGCAGGCCCAGGCTGAACGAGGCCAGCGCCAAGGGAATGGTGCCGAAGATCGCACCCGTCAGGAGCGGGCCCAGCGATGACCACACGAGTTCCCAGTTGATGCTCATGCCCGGACGCGGCGTTTCTCTGCGGCTTGCACAGGGCTACTTCGAGACGTCGGCGTCGAAGTACTTCTGGGAGATCTTCGTCAGGGTGCCGTCGGCCGCCAGCTCGCCGAGGGCCTTGTTGATGGCATCGGTCAGGCTGGTGGATCCCTTGCGCAGGGTGAACGCGCTCAGCGACTTGTCGGTGGTCTCGGCGGCAATCTTGATGTCGGCGTCGTGGTCGGTCTTCTGGGAGTCCAGGTAGGTCAGCTTGTCGTTGATGGTGGCATCGACGCGGCCCTGCTTGAGCAGCGTGATTGCCTGCGCCCAGCCCTCGACGGCCTCGACGTTGGCGCCGCTCTGCTGCGCCAGCTTGTACCAGTTGCTCGTCAGGGACTGCGCCGTGGTCTTGCCCTTAAGGTCGTCAAAGGAGTGGATGCTGTCGTTGTCCGACTTGGTGACGATCACGCCGGTGCTCACCGTGTACGGGGTGGAGAAGTCGTACTTCGCCTTGCGCTCGTCGGTGATGGAAACCTGGTTGGCGACGACGTCGAACCGTTTGGCGTCGAGGCCGGCGAAGATGGCGTCGAACTGCGTCTCCTGGTAGGAGGGCTTGACGCCCAGCTTCGCGGCGACGGCGTTCATGATCTCCACGTCGTAGCCCGTCAGCTCACCGCTGCCGTTGGCATGGAACGTGAACGGCTTGTAGGTGCCTTCCGTACCGACCTTGAGCACGCCTGCGCTCTTGACGTCGCTGAGGGAGGTGTCCGCACCGGCTGCCGGCGCTGAGCTGGCCGGGGTGGTGGACGCCGACCCGCAGCCTGCCAGGGCGAGCCCTGCAGCGGCGATGAGGCCAATAACGGAAAGTCGTGTGCGCTTCATGATGTTCCTTAGTCGTGGAGCCGGAAATGGCCTTCCAGCTAAGCCGCATGGCGGCTGTCTCCTAGCGACGATAGCAAGGTCCAGCTCAGGGTGGAGAGCCTAAATGACAGTTTATGACGTCCGGTCATGAGACGGTCTTGACGGATGCGACTTTCGAAGTCCCGCATAGCTGTGGAGGGTACGAAAAAGGGAACCACCGCTTAGCGATGATTCCCTTTCTGGTGGAGCTGAGGGGACTCGAACCCCTGACCCCCTGCATGCCATGCAGGTGCGCTACCAGCTGCGCCACAGCCCCTCATTTGCCTGGAAGTTTCGTCCTCCCTGAAGCAACCTGAATAGCCTAAACCACAAATCGCGTTCGCGCTAATCGGCGCGCTGACTCATGGAACAGGGGTGCGGAACGGGGCACAAAATCCAGCATGGAAGCGGGCACAAAAAAATCCGCCGGAATCTTTCGATTCCGGCGGATTATCCGGTGGAGCTGAGGGGACTCGAACCCCTGACCCCCTGCATGCCATGCAGGTGCGCTACCAGCTGCGCCACAGCCCCGAATTTTCGCTGCTCCGAGCATGTCTGCCGACGTGCGATGTTCCGGTTTTTCGTCCGGATTTCTCCGAAGCAACTCAAATATCTTAGACCAGCCCTCCGGAAAATTCCAAATCGGGCATATTCGGCCCGGTTTGGCGTCCGGAGGTGGCCTGAACGCGGGCGCTACTCCGTGTCGGTGCCGGCGGTGGCCTTGGCGGAGGCGTCGTCGCCGAGCTGCAGATCGACGACGGGGCAATCCTTCCACAGGCGTTCGAGGGCGTAGAACACGCGGTCTTCCTCGTGCTGGACGTGGATGACGACGTTGGAGTAGTCCAGCAGCACCCAGCGGCCGCCGGAGCGGCCCTCGCGGCGGACGGGCTTCTGGTCAAACTTGGAGAGCTCGTCCTCGATGCCGTCCACGATCGCGTTGACCTGGCGTTCGCTCGGGGCCGAGGCAATCAGGAAGACGTCGGCCAGGGCCAGCCGTTCGCTGACGTCCAGGGCCACGATGTCCTCGGCAAGCTTCTCCGAGGCAGCGCGGGCTGCGTGGCGGGCGGTAGTGATGGATGAATCGGTTGCAGTCACGGGACTCCTTGTAGTGATGAAAAATTATGGTGATGAAAATGTGGCGCCAGTGGCGGCCTGAGACCTAGTGGGCCAGCCCGGTGACGATCAGCGTGATGCCGGCGATGAGGGCAACGATCCCCACCGCCAGGACGCCGAGCTGGAGCATGCGCAGGCGGCGCGCCCGGCCAAGTCCGGCGGTAGCGGCATCCAGGGGTTCGAGCCCGTAGGCGGCATTCGCGGCTACGGGTTCCCCGCCCACGAGTCTTTCCTCGGCCTCCCCCGCCGAATTTCCCGCGTTTGCCGCGTTTGCAGCCTTTGCCGCGTTTGCCGACCCTGCCCTTCCGGCTTTCGCGGCTGCTTCCGCACGGGCCAGGACGCCGGCCCTGCCAGCGGCAGAACCCGTCGCGGGACCTGCGGCCTTCTGGCGGGAGATGCCCGGCCGCCGCAGGCCGGGTTTCCGTGGCGCGTCCACGCGCGGACCCGGGTTGGTGACAACCGGAACGTACGACGTGGCAGGGCGCTTCATGACGGGCCGCTCCACGCCGGGAACCTTCTCGAATTCCAAGGGTGTGACCATGGCCAGGTTGTTGGCCGTGGTCGGATCGTTGCGGGGCGCCGCCGGCTGGCTGTTTTGTTCGGCAAGCTTTTGCTTGGCGGCGGCGCGGCGGTTCAGGATCGCGGCACGCTCGGCGAGGGCGATCTGCTCGGCCAGGACGGCCGGATCAACGGCATCCGGATCCGTGGCCGCAATGTGTTCCATCTTGGCCACTTGGTTCTTGGCCTGCTCCGCGAGGAGTTCGCGGGCGGCCAGCGCCTGCTCCACGGTCATGCCCTCGGGCGTCGCCCCGCCCGGTCCGGCGCCGTCGGCCGCGGGAGCCTTGGGCGCAGCGGCGGCCTTGGGCGCCGGGGCGGCCGCCCCAGCCGGGGCAGCGTCCTTCGGGGCCGCGTCCTTCGGGGCGGCGTCCTTGGAGGCGGCATCCTTCGGGGCCGGGGGAACCACCGGGGTGGCCCGGGTCCGCGGCGACACCGGGACAATGGTGTTGGCCTGGGTGGCCGGGGCCGTTTCGGTCGCCAGCTCCAAAAGCCTCAACTGGCGTCGCGTGGGCGGCCCTCCGCCGGCCAGCTGGCCTTCCTTCTCGGCGAGTTCCTTGATGGTCCGCAGCGCGGCGCGGTCCCGTGCCCGGACCTGGGAAGACCGCTCCGTGCCAGCGGGCACAGAATCGGCGGCCACAGAATCAGCACGCACAGAGTCAACCGGGGCGTCGGCAACGCGACGGCTCCGGCCGGTGATTTCGGCCTCCGTCGGCTCGCCCGGGCCCGGAGTGTCCAGACGTTCATCTCTGGCCTGCCGCAATTCGCGGCGGCTGCGGATGGGAGGCTGTTCCTGACTCATGGCAAACTCATTCAGTGCTGGCTGGTTGGGTTATCTCAAAGGCTGGATCGTGCTGTGCTGGGGCAGTCCCCGCCGCGCCGTTTCCGGCGTTGGCGGTCCCGGCGTGTCCGGCTTCGAGGCGATCGGCGTCGGGGCTGGCGTGGTACAGGCCATACTTGGCGATGTACTGGACCACCCCGTCCGGCACGAGGTACCAGACCGGGTTGCCTTCGGCCACCCTCGTGCGGCAATCCGTGGAGGAAATGGCCATGGCCGGGACCTCCAGGAGGCTGACGTCTTTGCGGCCCATGCCGTCCAGGACGTGGCCCGGCCGGGTTACACCCACGAAGTGCGCGAGGGACCAGAGTTCATCGATGTCTTTCCAGGACAAAATCTGGGCCAGGGCGTCCGCGCCGGTGATGAAGAACAGATCGGCGTCCGGACGCAGGGTCCGCAGGTCACGCAGCGTGTCGATCGTGTAGGTCGGTCCCGGACGGTCCACGTCCACCCGGCTCACGGTGAAGCGCGGGTTCGAGGCCGTGGCGATGACTGTCATGAGATACCGGTGCTCGGCTTCGCTGACCTTCTTGGCCATCTTCTGCCAGGGCTGGCCGGTGGGCACAAAAACGACTTCGTCGAGGTCGAACTTGGCCGCGACCTCACTGGCCGCGACAAGGTGTCCGTGGTGGATGGGGTCAAACGTGCCGCCCATCACACCCAGACGCAGGCGGCGCTGGGCGCCGCGCTGCTTCGTGGGGGCGGAAATATTAGTGACCTTGGCCGTGATCGTGCTTGTTCGGGTGCTGGCGGTGCGGGTCCGAGTGCTCCTCGACAGCCACGTGGCGCCGTCCCAGGTTGGAGTAGGACAGGGTGATCAGCAGCAGGACCACCAGGATCGCGAACATGGTGCCGCCAATGACAAACGGCGGTGCAATGAGCGGTGCGAGTTCCTCGTGGCCCGATTCGCCGGCGGCGGCGACGAAAGTGGCGATCTGCTGCGACAGCATGTTCTCCCCTAGTGAGTTCAAAATTTGACGACGGCGGAGGTGTCCGCCGTTCCGGTCTTCCGTTCCATGTTACAGCGTTGCTAGCCCCGGATCTGGCCCTCGCCCTGCACGATCCACTTGGTCGTGGTCAGCTCGGTCAGTCCCATGGGGCCGCGGGCATGGAGTTTTTGGGTGGAAATGCCCACTTCGGCGCCGAGGCCGAGCTCGCCGCCGTCGGTGAAGCGGGTGGAGGCGTTCACGATCACGGCCGCCGAATCGACCTCGGCGATGAAGCGCTCGGCGTTGGCGAGGTCGTTGGTCAGGATCGCTTCGGTGTGGCCGGTGGACCACTTGCGGATGTGCCTGACGGCCTCGTCCAGGCTGTCCACCATGGCCACGGCCAGGTCCAGGTTCATGTATTCGGTGGCCCAGTCGTCTTCCGTGGCCGGCACGGACTGGACCGAGGCCGGCAGGGCGGCGCGGATGCGCTGGTCCACGTGCAGGGTGACCCCGGCAGCCCGCAATGCGGCGGCTACCGCGGGAAGGACAGTGGACTTGGAGTGCACCAGGAGCGTTTCGACGGTGTTGCAGACGCTGGGCCGCTGGGTCTTGGCGTTGAGGAGGATGTCCACGGCCATTTCCTCGCTGGCGGAAGCGTCCAGGAAGATATGGACGTTGCCTTCACCGGTCTCGATGACCGGCACGGAAGAGTTCGTCACGACGGCCTGGATCAGCTCGCGCCCGCCGCGGGGAATGAGCACGTCCACCCGGCCGCGCGCCCGCATGAGCGCGTTGGCGCCGTCGCGGCCGTATTGGTCCACGGATTGGACGGCGTCTGCGGGCAGGCCCACCGATTCCAGCGCATCCCGGAGGATGGTGATCAGGGCGGCGTTGGTGGCAGCGGCGGCGGATCCGCCGCGCAGGATGACGGCGTTGCCGCTCTTGAGGGCCAGTCCGGCGATGTCGACGGTGACGTTCGGGCGGGCCTCATAGATCGCGGCCACCACGCCCATGGGTACGTTGATCTGGCGCAGGCGCAGCCCATTGGGGAGGGTCTGGCCCCGCACGACGTTTCCGACGGGATCGGGCAGGGTAGCGAGGTTTTCCAGTGCCCCGGCGAGGGCGGTGATGCGTGACTCGGTCAGCGTCAGGCGGTCCAGCAGGGCGGCGCTGGTGCCGGCGGCCCGGCCGGCCGCGACGTCCTTGGCGTTGGCGGCCAGGATCTGGTGCTTGTGATCCACAAGCGCCTTGCCGACGGCGCGCAGGCCCCGGTCCTTCCAGGCCCGGTTGGCGCGTGCCATCCTGTGGGCAGCGTGGCGTGAGCGGTCTGCGACCGCGTGGACGGCTGCTTCGGTCTCCGTTGCCGTGCCAGGGGCCGCTGTCGGATCCGGCGCCGCCGCGAACCCTTGGGCGGGCGCGGCGTTACCGGCGGGAACGGTGCCGGCAGGCACATCAGTCACGGCAGCGGAAGTCAGGGCCTCAGTCATGCTTCCAGTTTAGGCGTCGGGGGAACCTAGACCAGCACCAGGTCGTCAACATGAACAACTTCGCGGTCATATCCGCGGCCCAGTGCCTTGCCGAGCTCATGGGTGGAGCGGCCCAGCATCTGGGGCAGCTCGGCGGCCGAATAATTGACCAGCCCGCGGGCAATCACCGTGTTGTCCACGGACACCATCTCCACGGCGTCGCCGGCCTCGAAGTCGCCCTTCACCGCGGCGATTCCGGCCGGCAGAAGCGAGGTGCGGCGGTCGCGGACGGCCTTGACCGCGCCGTCGTCGAGCACTAGGGTGCCGCGCACGGATGCCAGGTGGGCCAGCCACAGGAGCCGGATCGGCTTGCGCGCGCCGTTGACGGAGAACCATGTGCCCACGTCCTCGCCGGCCAGCGCGGCGGCCGCATTGGCCGTGGATGTTACGAGGGCGTGGATACCCGACCCCGCGGCGATGCTGGCGGCTTCGACCTTGGTGACCATGCCGCCCGTGCCCACACCGGCCTTGCCGGTGCTGCCGATCGAGACGCCGTCGAGGTCGTGGGGGCCGGAGACGTGCGGAATCCGCTTGGCGCCGTGCGACGGCGGACCGTCGTACAGGGAGTCGACGTCGGATAGCAGCACGAGCGCGTCGGCGCGGACCAGGTGTGCCACCAGGGCAGCGAGGCGGTCGTTGTCGCCAAAGCGGATCTCGTGGGTGGCTACGGTGTCATTTTCGTTGACCACCGGGACAACGCCGAGGTTCAGCAACCGGTCCAGCGCGCGGAACGCGTTGGTGTGCTGGCTGCGGCGCATGAAGTCATCGGCGGTCAGCAGCACCTGGCTGACGGTAACCCCGTGCGCGCCGAAGGCGTGGGTGTAGCGGGCCATCAGCAGGCCCTGGCCCACACTGGCGGCGGCCTGCTGGGTGGCGAGGTCGCGGGGGCGCTTCTCGAGGCCGAGCGGGGCGAGGCCGGCGGCGATCGCACCGGAGGACACCAGGATGATCTCCGCGCCCGCGTTGCGCTTGTGCGCCAGGGCGTCGGCGAGCCCGGTCAGGGCCTCTTCGGAGATCCCGCCCTTGATGGACGTCAGCGAGGACGAGCCGACCTTGACGACGATCCGGCGCGCCCCGGACAGCGCGGTGCGGTCCGGGGCGTTGATGGCCTGGGCCTTGAGGTTTTGAGCGCTGAGCGGCTGGGACCGGTGCTCGACGACGGCCTTACTCGTCATCGGCTTCGCCCAGTCCACTCTCCTTGAGCGGCTGCCGCGCGCGGCGGCTGCTGACGGATTCGGTCCAGATGCCGGCCTTGCGTTCGGCTTCGAGCTCGGCGCGGGCGGCGGCCTTGGCGTCGCGGCGTTCCTGCTGTTCGTCGCGCTTCTGGCCACGCGTCGGGCGGTCGCCGATGTCGGCGAAGCGCACGTCGGTGCCGCGGGGCGAGGCGAGCAGCTCAGCACCGGCCATCATGGTCGGCTCCCAGTCGAAGACGACGCCGTCGTCCTCGCCGATGACCACCATGTCGCCCGGCTTGGCGCCCTGCTTGAACAGTTCATTTTCGACGCCGAGCTTGGCCAGGCGGTCGGCGAGGTAGCCGATCGCTTCCTCGTTGGTGAAGTCTGTCTGCTTGACCCAGCGCACGGGCTTGTCGCCGAGGACGCGGAAGAGCGGCTCAAGGTTCTTTTCCTCGCGGCGGATCGTGAAGCCGGTCTCGTTGACGGCGCGGGGGCGCAGCACGGGGGCGTGTACCTTCGGCGGGGTCGCGGCGACGGCGTCGCGGGCGGCCTTGACGATTTCGGCCATGGCGAAGCCAAGCTGGCGCAGGCCTTCGTGGCTCGTCGCCGAGATTTCGAAGACCTTGTAGCCCCGGGATTCGAGCTCCGGGCGGACGAACTCGGCCATGTCCTTGCCGTCCGGCAGGTCAACCTTGTTCAGGGCCACGAGGCGGGGGCGGTGGTTCAGCGGAACGACTTCGCCGTCGGACCCGCTGTAGCTCATGTCGACGGCGTACTTCTCCAGCTCGGCCTCGATGATGGCGAGATCGGAGAGCGGATCGCGGTCCGATTCGAGCGTGCCGCAGTCCAGCACATGCACCAGGGCGGCGCACCGCTCGACGTGGCGCAGGAAGTGGTGGCCGAGACCCTTGCCCTCGCTGGCGCCCTCGATCAGGCCGGGGACGTCGGCAATGGTGAAGCGGACTTCACCGGCCTGGACGACACCGAGGTTGGGGATGAGGGTTGTGAAGGGATAGTCCGCGATCTTGGGCCGGGCGGCGGACATCGCGGCGATCAGGCTGGACTTACCGGCGGAGGGGAAGCCGACGAGGGCGATGTCGGCGATGGACTTCAGTTCCAGGACGACGTCGCTGGATTCGCCTTCGATGCCAAGCAGCGCGAAGCCGGGCGCGCGGCGCTTCTGGGAGGACAGTGAGGCGTTGCCGAGGCCGCCAATCCCGCCGGCGGCGGCGATGTATTCGTCGCCTTCGGCCACGAGGTCGGCGATGACTTCGCCGGACTTGGACTTCACCACGGTGCCCACCGGCACCGGAAGGATCAGGGTTTCGCCGTTTTTGCCGCCGCGCCAGTCGCCCATGCCGGGGCCGCCGTTGGTGGCGTGCCGGTGGGGCGCGTGGTGGTAGTCGAGCAGGGTGGTGGTCTGGGGGTCCACGCGCAGGATGACGTCGCCGCCGTTGCCGCCGTTGCCGCCGTCGGGACCGCCGAGGGGCTTGAACTTCTCACGGTGGACGGAGACACAGCCGTGACCGCCGGTACCGCCGGATACGTGCAGTACTACCCGGTCTACAAAGCTCGCCACGTGGATCTCCTCAGTGCTGTTCCCCGGACCCCCAAAGAGGCCCAAGATGATTGTAATGCGGTTAAAACACCGGTGGAGCGGACCTAATGGCCCGCCCCACCGATTTAGAACTTATTGTTACTCTGCAGCTGCAGCAGCCACGATGTTCACAACGCGGCGACCACGGCGGGTGCCGAACTCGACAGCACCGGGGGTCAGGGCGAACAGGGTGTCGTCCCCGCCGCGGCCTACGCCGGCGCCCGGGTGGAAGTGGGTGCCGCGCTGGCGGACGATGATCTCGCCTGCGGAAACTACCTGGCCACCGAAGCGCTTGACGCCGAGGTACTGGGCGTTGGAGTCACGACCGTTGCGAGTGGAACTCGCGCCTTTTTTATGTGCCATTTGAAATGCCTGCCTTCAAAAATTCTGGGGAATCTGCTGGAACCTGAACAGTAACGAAGAGTTACTTGATACCGGTGATCTTGACCTTGGTCAGTTCCTGACGGTGGCCCTGACGCTTCTTGTAACCGGTCTTGTTCTTGAACTTCTGGATGACGATCTTCGGACCACGGAGGTCTTCGAGGATCTCAGCCGTAACCGTTACCTTGGCCAGGTCCGCAGCAGCAGACGTGACTTTGTCACCGTCCACCAGGAGCAGTGCGGGCAACTCAAAGGTGCTGCCGGCTCCACCGGGGACGCGGTTCAGGGTAACGAAGTCTCCAACGGAAACCTTCTCTTGGCGGCCGCCTGCGCGGACAATCGCGTACACCACTGGGGAACTCACTTCTCTCGACGTTTATTACTAGATTTGCGTGCGGAACCAGGGGCCAAATTGTTTGGACCGGCTCACGCTGTGCCTCAACGCCGGTGGATTCCCCGGGGGAACCCATGAGCTATCCCCGGAACAAATCCATTTGGAATTCCAAGCGGACCGTTCTCAGGGTCATAACCCAAGTGTTGGCGTAAGCACCGAAGATCTAGAATACGCTAATTTTGCCTTCGGCCGCAAATGAGGCTGGTTCCGGCGGGTAGTCCGTGATAGGCGCCACAACATCTTGATGCAAAGTCCCTGCCAATGTTCTTGGCCGGGATCTTGACCATCTTGAGCTGTGTTGCCGCAACGACTTCCGGAACCGCGCCCCACCATCGTACCGGTAGTCCGGACCAGCTCGCGTCAGGCGTACAGCCGCGGCGCGTCGAAGAAGTCCACTTCGTAGCGCGAAGACTGCCGGAAAGCCAGGGCCATGGCCTGCCGCTCGCTCTCCGATGCCCGCCCGGCCGCCGTGTCCGTGTACGCGATGGCCTGCCGGGTCGCGGCGGCGAAGTCCTCGTCGGCGTAGGTCCGCAGCCAGCCGGCGTAGGGGTGCTCCCCGGGGGCGCCACCGGCCAGGAACTCCCGGTGCAGCGTGGAACCGACCTCGGCGTAGAGCCAGAAGCAGGGCAGCGCCGCCGCCACGAGGACGCCATAGCTGCCGGAGACCGAGGCGGCCAGCAGGTGGTCCACATACGCTTTCGTGACCGGGCCCAGGGTGGAGGCCGTGGGGCGGGTGCTGAGCCAGGAACGGTGCAGCTCGGATTCGACTTCCAGGCAGGTCTGCGCCGAACGGGCCCAGAACAGCTGCTCGGCCTCGGTGGGGGCAATCGCCGCGGCCCGGGCCAGGACCCGCGAGTAGCCGTTGAGGTAGATGGCGTCCTGGGCGAGGTAGTACGCGAACTCGTGCTCGGGCAAGGTGCCGTCGGCCAGCCCGCGGACGAAGTCCAGGGCGTAGATCGCCTCAAGATCGCCCGCGGCTCCTGCGCGCAGGGCTGCGGCGAACTCCCCCGCCGCCGGACCCTGCCTGCCCTGGAGGTGCTGCAGGTGGTGGAAGTGGTGGACCGGGCCGTTGCCGGAGCCGACGTCCAGGGCCGAGGCTTCGCGTAGCGCGCCCAGCAGCCACGGCTTGACTTCGCGCAGCGTCGCTTCCCAGTCCCCCACCCGGGCCTGCACGGTGGCCATGGCCGAGGACAGGGAGCATCCGGTGCCGTGGCTGTTGCGCGTCGCGATCCGCTCCCCCGGCACCACCACCGTTTCCTGGCCGAGCAGGCCGCCGGTGTTGACCAGGGCATCCGGGCAGCCGTCCGCGGCGCCGTCGCCGGCGCCGGTGCCGGCGGCGGCGTCGTGGGCATACCCGTCCCCCGGCTCGGCGCCCTGGAGGTGTCCGCCCTTAACCAGGACGGTGGTGCCGGTCAGGGCGGCCAGCCTCTTGCCCTGCGCCAGGGCCTCGGACCAGTCGGCAGCGACGGGTTCCTTGAGCAGGATGGCGAGTTCGGCGAGGTTGGGCGTGATGAGGTCCGCCAGCGGCAGGAGGGCCTGCAGGGCGGCCTCGGCCGATTCCTGCAGGAGCCGGTCACCACTGGTGGCGACCATCACCGGGTCCAGGACCACGACGGCGGGGCGCACCTTTTCCAGCCAGCCGCGGACGGCGTCGATCACGGCGGCGTCACCGAGCATGCCGATCTTGACGGCGTCGATGCCGATGTCGTCGCTGATGGCGTCCAGCTGCGCCGTGAGGAACGCCGCCGGGGGGACGTGGACGGCGCGCACGCCCTGCGTGTTCTGCGCTGTCAGGGCGGTGATGGCGGCCATGCCGTAGCCGCCGTTCGCCGCGATGCTCTTCAGGTCGGCCTGGATTCCGGCCCCGCCGGAGGGATCGGAGCCGGCGATGGCCAGCACGCGGGGAATGCGCGGCGGGGCCGGCAGAGACTCGTTGTGCAGAAAATTGGGCGGGAGGAACTCGGACGGATTCGATTTCGCGGACAAGGAAGACATCCCTTCGCCGGTGCTAACCGGACAGGTTCAACGGGTCTGGATCTCAGCCGGCCCGATGCCCGGCACCCCGTGTCAGTGTTCCAGCCTAGCCCTTGCCACCCGGAGGACCCGTTAACGCACGAGCGGGCCCGGGCCCGGGCGGACGTATGTTACGTCTGCCATGACCCGGACCCGCGGCCCGACCAGTCGAAATAATGACCGGACGGGGACGTGGTCAGTCGCGGAGGACTACAGCTCCGACGCCGGCACGCCGACGCCGAGGATGATCGGCTCGTTGCCGGCCGGGATGGACGCAGGCCCGGCCGCAGCGGGAGCCTTGGCCTCGTGGACCGATCCGGCCGCGGCCGGCCGGGTTGCCTCGCGGTGCTCCACGGAGGTTTCGTTGGCTGCGCCCTGGGCGCGGCTGGCACTCCGGTTGCGGCGCCCGCGGCGGCCGCGCAGCGTCGTGGTGTCAGCTGTGCGTGACGCCGGCGCCTCCGCAGCGCGGACGGCCGACGGCGCCTCGGGCGCCGTGGCTTCCGGTGCGGCAACAGCTGCTGCCTGACCGGCCGCCAGGCCGGCGGCCTGGTCCGGCTTGCCGGCCTCGGCTTCGCCCAGGTTTGCGAAGGCCTCGGTCAGCAGGTCCAGGGTCAGGGCCGGTGACGGCGCGTCCTCCGCGTGCTCGACGAAGGGCAGGGCCACCTGCTCGCCGCCAAACGTCAGCACCGTTGCGGGGCGGCCGGCTGCCTCGTCGGCGGCTGCGAGCTGCGTGACGGCGTCGACGGCGGCCTGGCGGGCCCCGGCATCGCTGGCTGCGGCGGCCTCCCCGTCGTGCAGGTGCGCGGCGTGCGCTGCGGCAGCGATGTTGGCCAGCGCGGCACGGGTGGCCTCGGCCTTGGCGTGGCGTTCGGCCTCGGTGGGTTCGGCGTGGACGGGCGCGGGTGCGGCCGGCGCGGTCTCTCCGCCCTGGCCTCCCCGGCCGCGGCGACGGCTCTTGCGTTCCGGGCGGGCAGCAGGCTGCGCCTCGGTGCGCGGCACATAGTGCTCCGCGGCGACCGTGTTGGCGCGGCGGTGCTCCACCGGCTCGTCGTGGGTGACGATGCCGCGGCCCGCACATGTTTCGCACTGTTCGCCGAAGACTTCCAGCAGCCCGGTGCCCATCCGCTTGCGGGTCATCTGCACGAGGCCCAGCGAGGTCACCTCGGCCACCTGGTGCTTGGTCCGGTCCCGGCCCAGGCACTCCACCATGCGGCGCAGCACGAGGTCGCGGTTGGATTCGAGCACCATGTCGATGAAGTCGATCACGATGATGCCGCCAATGTCGCGCAGGCGCAGCTGCCGGACGACTTCCTCGGCCGCTTCCAGGTTGTTCTTGGTGACGGTTTCCTCGAGGTTGCCGCCGGAGCCGGTGAATTTGCCGGTGTTGACGTCCACCACGGTCATGGCTTCGGTGCGGTCGATCACGAGCGAACCGCCCGAGGGCAGGAAGACCTTCCGGTCCAGGGCCTTGTGGATCTGCTCGTCGATGCGCCAGGCCGCGAAGATGTCCGTGTCCTTGGTCCACTTCTCGAGCCGGCCCACGAGGTCCGGTGCGACGTAGGTGACGTAGGCCTCGATGGTGTCCCAGGCTTCCTCGCCGGAGACGATCAGCTTGGAGAAGTCCTCGTTGAAGACGTCCCGGACCACCTTGATGGTCAGGTCAGGTTCGCCGTAGAGCAGCTCGGGGGCGAGGATCTTGGTGGACGTCGACTGGCTCTCGATGCCTTCCCACTGCGCGCGGAGGCGGTTGATGTCGTGCGTCAGCTCTTCCTCGGAAGCTCCCTCGGCCGCGGTGCGGACAATGACGCCCGCGTCCTCGGGCAGGCGGTCCTTGAGGATCCGCTTGAGGCGGTTGCGTTCGACGTCGGGCAGCTTGCGGGAGATGCCGGTCATGGAACCGCCGGGCACGTACACGAGGTACCGGCCGGGCAGCGAGATCTGGCTGGTGAGACGGGCGCCCTTGTGGCCGACCGGGTCCTTGGTGACCTGGACCAGCACGGAGTCGCCGGACTTCAGCGCGTTCTCGATGCGGCGCTGCTTGCCCTCGAGGTTGACGGACTCCCAGTTCACTTCACCGGCGTAGAGCACGGCGTTGCGGCCGCGGCCGATGTCCACGAAAGCGGCCTCCATGGAGGGCAGCACGTTCTGGACCTTGCCCAGGTAGACGTTGCCGATCAGGGAGTCCTGCTGGGTCTTGGACACGAAGTGCTCGGCCAGGACGCCGTCTTCAAGGACACCGATCTGGATTCTGTCGTCGCGCTGGCGGACGATCATCTGACGGTCCACGGACTCGCGGCGGGCCAGGAACTCGGCCTCGGTGATGACGGTACGGCGGCGGCCGGTGTCGCGGGATTCGCGGCGGCGCTGCTTCTTGGCTTCCAGGCGGGTGGAGCCCTTGACGGATGTGACGCGGTTGTTCACCGGCGCCTCGGCCATCGCACGCGGCGCACGGACGCGGGTCACCGTGTTGGGCGGATCGTCGCCTTCCCCGCCGGTCAGCTCCAGGTCCTGGTCCCCGCGGCGACGGCGGCGGCGGCGGCGGGAGGTCACACCGTCTTCGAGGATTATCTCGGAGCCTTCGTCGCCCTCTTCTTCGGTGCCTTCCGACTCGGTGTCGGACTCGGCAGAGGTGCGGGTGCGGCCGCGCCGGCCGCGGCTGCGGCGCCGACGGCGGTTGCCGGCGTCCTCGTCCTCGTCGCCTTCCTCGTCCTCGGGCTCAGCTGCTGCGGCGGCAACGGGGGCCGGACGCACCACAGTGCTCAGGTCCGGGGCCTGGAAGATGACGGAAGTGAGGGCACCCGGTTCCATGAACAGCGACGCGGCCGGGCTTTCCTCGGGCCGGGCTTCCAGCTCTTCGGGCTGGGCTGCGGCGGCTTCCGCGGTGGGTGCTTCCGCAGCGGCGGCTTCTTCGGCCGGGAGTACTGCCGCGGGTGCTTCTTCGGCCTTCGGGGCGGCCTTGGCACGGCTGGCACGGCGGCGGACCGGCTTCTCTGCAACCGTCTCTGCGGCCGTTTGTGCGGCTTCTGCGGCGGCAGTTGCGTCAGTGCCAGCTGCTGCGGGGCCCTCAGCCGCGGCAGGTGCGCCGGTTTCGGCATCGCCGGCGAAGGCAGGCAACGGTTCCGGGGCTGCTACAGCTTTCCGGGTCCGGGTGCGCCGCGCGGGCGCCTTGGCCGCAGTCCCGGCGGCAGCAGTTTCAGATACAGCAGTTTCGGGTTCAACAGTTTCAGATCCGGCTGCTTCGACGTTGGCCGGCTTACGGCGGCCCCGGACGGGCTCATCTGAACCGGCCGCGTCGGCCAGGGCCGCGGCTTCGGCGACAGCCTCGGCCGCCTCCGCGGCGTTGACCTTGGCGACGGGCGCCTTCCGGCGGGTCCGTACGGCCCTCTTCGGCGCTACCGGAGCCTCTGCTTCAGCAGTTCCCTGCGCTTCCCCGGTGACTACTAGTTCTTCGTTTCCGGCTACTACCTGGTCATTATCCATATGTGGCGACACTCCTGCCCCTGATGCGCCGCCACATTCGGCGCCCCTTGGGGCAAATATGCGTCAACACCCGCAGGCATTGACAGAAGTCAATTGGATACCCTCAGGTTCGCACCGGCAGTGGGGTGCGGCAGCCCTGGAGGGCCGGCGAGATTGTTTTGGAACCCGTTGACCTACACGCCACAACCAGGTGCCGTCCAATGGCATTGCGGGACAGCTGGAATCAGAGGATCCGCAGCTCCCTGCTCATCATTGGCGGTCTTGAAACAAAATCGCCGGACCGGAATCCGGATGTGGATCGGGTTCCAGCCACGATCATTGTCTCACAGGAGCCGTGAAAGCAGGGGCAGGCGGGGCCGGAAGTGCAACAGGTGCGGCCGGGCGCGGCGGCCGGGGCCGTTCTCCGGCGCTGCTCAGCCTCCGGCGTTACAATCGGGGCAAGAAGCACCCGGTCAAGACGACTAAAAAAGGACTCAATTTCCATGCCCAGCATCTCCAGCACCGCCGGCGACGCGACCGTGCACCAACCGGGTTCCGGCCCGGCCCCCGCGGCGCGGCCCCTTCCCACGATGACCCGCGACCGCCCGTTCGCCTGGCTCCTGCTGATCACCGGCGTCATCGGCTGGCTCGCATCCGGGGCCCTGGTGCTGGAGAAGCTGGAGGTCCTGAAGGACCCGAACCACGTCACGGTCTGCGACGTGAACCCGTGGATCTCCTGCGGCCAGGTCATGCAGACACCGCAGAGTTCCGTGTTCGGCTTCCCCAATATGTTCATCGGAATCGTCGCCTTCGCCGTGATCATCACCACGGCCATGGGTATCCTCGCCGGCGCCCGGTTTTCCCGGTGGTATTGGCTGGGGCTCCAGGCGGGCGTGACGCTGGGCTTCGCGTTCGTGGTCTGGCTCTGGTCCCAGGCCCTGTACGCCATCCACATCCTCTGCCCGTTCTGCATGATCGTCTGGGCCGTGATGATCCCGCTGTTCGTCTGGGTGAGCGTCCGGAACATCTCCCACGGCGTGATTGCCCTGCCCGCCGGTCCCACCAAGGTGATCGGCGACTCCGGCTGGATCATTACGGCGCTGCTGTACGTCGCCGTCGTCGCGACGATCTTCTTCGCCTTCATCCAGGTTTTCATCGGAACCTCCGGCTACTAAACGGCCCAACCGCATCGAAGAGACAGTTAAGGCCAATGCTCGCGCTGGGCATTGGCCTTAGCCGTCTCTTCGGTGAGAGGGTCCGGGCCCATGTCGGGACTTATGGCACGACCCCGCGCGCGCAGGTTACATAAGGCTGGAGGAAGGAAGACCGGAGGCCTCTTGATGACTGTTCTAATTGCCTACGCAAGCGCCCTGGGCTCCACCCGGGAGATGGCACAACATATGGCATCCCGCATGGCGGGTGCACTGGGCGAGGTAGAGTGCCGGTCCGTGGAGGACGTCGGGGCCCTCTCCCGCTATGAGGCTGTCGTCGTCGGCAGCGCCGTCCACAACCAGGCCTGGCTGCCCCCGGCTTTGCTGTTCTTCAAACACCACGCCCGCGAGTTGGCCAGTCGGCCCGTCTGGGCCTTCAGTGTAGGGATGGCGGATGCGCTGCCCAAGCCCATACGCCGGCGCGGCGCGGCACTGCAACAGGAACGTCTGGCAGAAGTCCTGATCAAAGAAGTTCCACTTCGAGGCCACAAACTCTTCTCCGGCGTCTACCAGGCAGGCCAGATGCCGGCACCGCTCCGGGTGTTGTTCCGGCTCACCGGCGGCCGATTTGGGGATTTGCGGGACTGGGCGGCAGTCGACGAATGGACGGATCAGATTACGGCCCAACTCGCTAAACCTGCTTCGTCCACGTCTTCAGGCAGCATCACAGGCTAATGCCGTCGGGACTGCGCATCCCGGCCGCGGCGCCCGGCTCGGTGGGGCGTGCACGGGAGGACCCATGACCGTTGTGAGCATTCACGCCGAACGAGGGGACATGCCTGCCTACGCGGCGACGCCGGCCGGTACCGGTCCGTGGCCCGGCGTCGTCGTCATCCACGACGCACTCGGCCTGAGCCGTGACACCAGAGACCAGGCCGACTGGCTGGCCGGCGAGGGGTTCCTCGCCGTGGCACCTGACCTGTTTTACTGGGGCACCAGGACGGCCTGCTTGTGGTCCCTCATCCGCGGCTGGCGGCCCCTCGGTGACCTGGACGTCACCCGCGCCTGGCTGGCCGGACAGGACGGCTGCACCGGCCGGATCGGCGTGATCGGTTTCTGTATGGGCGGCGGGTTCGCCCTCATGCTGGCCCCGGACCATGACTTCGCCGCGGCAAGCGTCAACTACGGCGGACTGGATGACGAGACCGCCCGCGCAATGCCCCGCGCCTGTCCCATCGTTGGCAGCTACGGCGCCAGGGACCGCTGGCCCGGAGTGCGCAAGGTGCCGGCGCGTCTGGAGCCGCTGCTCGCCGAGGCCGGAATAGAGCATGACATCAAGGTCTATCCCGACGCCGGTCACGGCTTCCTCAACAGGCATGGCCCGTCGGACCTCACGTTCGGGGACAAGTTGCTCGCGAAGCTGGTCGCTGCCGGTTACCACGAGCCCTCCGCCGAGGACGCGCGCCTGCGCATCCTCGGGTTCTTCCGGGAACACCTGATCACTGAGGGGGAAGCGCGATGATGCACCCTGCACCGAGGGGATCCCTGCTGGCAGCGGGTGCCGTGGCCGTTTTCACCACCGGATACCTGGCCGTTGCGCGGCCACGCCTGCTTCGCTGGGGTGCGACCGTTGACGAAGCGCGGGGACCTTACCCGGGCGCCGGGTTGATTCCGGGCAGCACCCGAAGCGCGACCATGGCGGTGACCATCGATGCGCCCCCTTCCCGCGTGTGGCCCTGGCTGGTGCAGATGGGAACGGATCGCGCCGGCTGGTACAGCTGGGACCGTCTCGATAATTTCGGGCGCCGCAGCGCAGGGCGCATCCATCCGGAGTGGCAGGACATCGCCATCGGTGACCGTCTGGCGGCGAAGCCCGACGGCAGCGAGTGGTGGGCGGTCGCGGCGCTTGAACCCGAGAGGTTCCTGGGCCTGCGTATGTCGGTCGATCTCCGCGGGCGTCCCTTCGACCCGGCACGAACCCGGCCGCGCTATTGCACCGACTCGCTCTGGGGCTTCGAGCTGCGGGAGGCCGCGGGTGAGCGCACCCGGCTGGTGGTCAGCGGGTACTGGTCGCTACGGCCACAATGGCTGCAACCTATCATGAGCATTGCCATGCTGGAGCCCGCGCACTGGGTCATGCAGACCCGTCAGTTCTCGAATCTAGTGCGCCTCGCCAGCCGATGAGAGGTCTCCGGACCCGGAGCACGCAGCGAAGCCCCACCCGCCGCGAGGTCCCAAACGGCGAGGGGACGGTTAAGGCCAATGTCCGGTACGAACATTGGCCTTAACCGTCCCCTCGCTGGCGGAGGGCGTCCCGAAATTCGGGCTAGAACCAGATCTTGATCTCGCGCTCGGCGGATTCCGCCGAATCCGAGCCGTGGACCAGGTTTTGCTGGACCTTCAGGCCCCAGTCGCGGCCGAAGTCGCCGCGGATGGTACCGGGCGCCGCCGTCGTCGGGTCCGTGGTGCCGGCGAGGGTGCGGAAGCCCTCGATCACGCGGTGGCCCTCGAAGATCGCGGCGACCACGGGGCCGCTGAGCATGAACTCAACCAGCGGCTCGTAGAACGGCTTGCCGACGTGCTCCTCGTAGTGCTGCTCCAGCAGTTCGCGGCTTGCATCGACTTTCTTGAGCTCGGCCAGGGTGTAGCCCTTGGCTTCGATCCGGCTCAGGATGGCGCCGGACAGGTTGCGGGCGACGCCGTCGGGCTTGATCAGGACGAGGGTGCGCTCAATGCTCACAGCTGCTCCAATGTGTTGGGGTGGGATTTGGGTCAAGTCTACGGGGTTCGGGCCAGGTGCCCGGGATGGAGGTTCAGGCGCTCTTTCCCGGCGCGGGGCCCTGGGGGTGGGCGGCATCCCAGTCGGCCTGCTCGCGCTCCCGCTGGGCAGCTTCCCGGTCAATCCGGATGCCGGTCCGGATCCCGTACCACCACGCGACGGCGAAGAGCGCGCCGACGAGGTACATCGCCGGTTCCACGATGCCGCCCAGGATCAGCACGAGCTGCAGGACCCAGCCCAGGGCCACTCCCCACGGCTTCGAGAGGACAGCGCAGGTGAAGACGAAGACCAGGCACAGGCCGATCCCGACCGAGAAGACCAGGGCCGCAGGGTATTCGTTCCGGTGCAGTCCAAAGACGGCCAGTGTGCCGAAGAGCACCACGAACGCTTCCAGCAGCAGGACCGTGGAGGCGAACATGACCTTCGTCGACCGTCGTTTTTTGGGCATGCCCGGGCGCCATTCGCGCTGGGCTTTGGTGAGCTTCGCCATCGCTTAAGCGTCCGCCTTTCCGAGCAGGATCCGGGCGTCCGCGACGAGCGTGATGGAACCGGTCACGAGGACCCCGCCGGCGGGCTCGTCATCGGCTTCGGACCGTTCCACGGCCCATTCGAGGGCATCATCGAGCTTCCCGGCGACGTGGATGTTCTCCTCGCCGAAGCCCAGGTCAACCGCGATTTCGGCCAGGTCCTCGGCCGGGACGGCCCGGGGCGAGTTGGACTGGGTGAAGCAGTATTCGGTGGCGAGGCCGCCCAGGGATTCCTTGAGCTGGCGCAGGATCTCCTCGGCATCCTTCTCCCGCAGCACGCCGACCACCACCACCAGCTTGGTGAAGTTGAAGGCCTCGTGGATGGCCTCGGCGGAGACCCGGATGCCCTCCGGGTTGTGGGCCGCGTCCACGATGATGGTCGGCGCGGTGCGGACCACCTCAAGCCGACCCGGGGAGGTGACGGAGGCGAAGGCCTCCTGCAGGATCTCGGCGTCGATCGCCTTTTCCCCGCCAAAGAACGCTTCCAGCGCAGCAATGGCGACGGCGGCGTTCTCGGCCTGGTGCGCGCCGTGCAGCGGCACCAGCAGGTCCTCGTAGCGTCCGGCGATGCCCTGGATGGTGACCATCTGGCCGCCGACCGCGACGGTGCGGGATTCGACGCCGAACTCCACGCCCTCGAAGCGGAACGGCACGTTGACCTCTTTGGCCTTTTCCAGCAGGACCTGGGCCGCGTCGACCGGCTGCGCCGCGCTGATGAGGAAGCTGCCGGGCTTGATGATGCCGGCCTTCTCGTAGGCGATGTCCCCGGTGGTGTCGCCCAGCAGATCGGTGTGGTCCAGCGAGATCGGGGTGACGACGGCCACCTGGCCATCGCCGACGTTCGTGGCGTCGGTGATGCCGCCCAGGCCCACTTCGATCACGGCGACGTTGACCGGCTGGTCAGCGAAGACCGCGAAGCCCAGGATGGTCAGGCACTCGAAGTAGGTCAGCCGGGGCTGGCCCGCCGCCTCGAGTTCGCCGTCCACGATCTGCAGGTAGGGACGGATCTCGTCCCAGATCCGGACGAACGTCTCATCCGGCACCGGGGCGCCGTCGATGCTGATCCGCTCGGTGACCTTGGACAGGTGCGGGCTCGTGTAGCGGCCGGTGCTCAGGCCGTGGGCGCGCAGCCCGGCCTCGATCATCCGGGCCGTGGAGGTCTTGCCGTTGGTGCCGGTGACGTGGATGATCGGGAACGCCTTGTTGGGCTCCCCCAGGATTTCCATGGCCCGGTGCAGCGGGGCGAGCCGCGGCTCCATTTTGTTTTCCGGCGCCCGGCCCAGGAGCTCGGCGTAGACGCTTTCAACGGAGAATTCATCGGTCATGGTTTAGGCTCCAACTTTCTTGGCAACGCTGACCTGTGGGTCCTTGATGTCGGCCGCCAGGGTTTCCAGCTCGACGGTCAGGGTTTCGGTCTTGACCAGCTCCGCGTTGGCCAGCAGCGCCTCGACGACGTCCTGCTTCGCCGTGACGGACGTGCTGATCCGGTCGCTGACATTGAGTCCGGCGTCCTTGCGGGCCTGCTGGATGGCGCGGACCATGTCACGGGCCAGGCCCTCGGCCTCCAGTTCCGGGGTGACCTCGGTGTTGAGGACCACGAAGCCGCCGCCGGGAAGCACGGCGGCCGCGCGTGAGCCTTCGCCTTCCGCGGCCTCGGCCACGACGGTTTCCAGGGTGTACTCCTGCGGTTCGAGGTCGAGGCCGCCGGCGGTGACCACCCCGGCGTCGCTGACCGACCAGTCGCCGGACTTGGAGCCCTTGATGGCCTGCTGGACGTTCTTGCCCAGGCGCGGGCCGGCGGCCCGGGCATTGACCACGAGCTTCTGCTCGATGCCGAACTCCTCCGGGGAGGCGCTCTCGGCGTCCAGCAGGCGGACCGAGCGCAGGTTCAGTTCATCGGCGACGACGGCGGCGAAGCCGCCCAGCGCGTCCGCGCCCGGTGCCACGACCGTGAGTTCCTGCAGCGGCAGGCGCACGCGCAGGTTCGCGGCCTTGCGCAGCGAGGAGCCGGTGGAGCAGATCTGCTGCACCCGGTCCATCGCCTCGACCAGGCCCGGGTTGGCCGGGAACAGTCCGGCATCCGGCCAGTCGGCCAGGTGCACGGAACGCCCGCCGGTGAGGCCGCGCCAGATCTCCTCGGAGATCAGCGGCAGCAGAGAGGCGGCCACGCGGGTGACGGTCTCCAGCGCGGTGTAGAGCGCGTCGAAGGCGTCCACACTCTCGTCGAAGAAGCGCTGGCGGCTGCGGCGGACGTACCAGTTGGTGAGCATGTCCAGGTAGCTGCGCAGCTCGTCGCAGGCGCCGGAGATGTCGTAGCTGTCCAGCTGGGCGGTCATGTTCCGGACCAGGTCCCCGGTGTTGGCCATGAGGTACTGGTCCAGGGTGTCGGCGTAGCCGTCGTAGCGGAGCTTCGCGTCGTACCCGCGCCCGCCATCTGCCGCGTTCGTGTACAGCGTGAAGAAACTGTAAACGTTCCACAGCGGCAGTATGACCTGGCGGACGCCGTCGCGGATGCCCTGCTCGGTGACCACGAGGTTGCCGCCGCGCAGGATCGGGCTGGACATCAGGAACCAGCGCATGGCGTCGGAGCCGTCGCGGTCCAGGACCTCGGAGACGTCCGGGTAGTTGCGCAGGCTCTTGGACATCTTCTGCCCGTCCGAACCCAGCACGATGCCGTGGCTGATGACGTTGCGGAAGGCCGGACGGTCGAACAGCGCGGTGGAAAGGATGTGCAGCATGTAGAACCAGCCGCGTGTCTGGCCGATGTACTCGACGATGAAGTCCGCCGGGTTGTGCGTGTCGAACCATTCCTCGTTCTGGAACGGGTAGTGGACCTGGCCGTAGGGCATGGAACCGGAGTCGAACCAGACGTCCAGGACGTCCTCGACGCGGCGCATCACGGACTGGCCTTCTTCCGGAGTGCGGGGGTCATCCGGGTTCGGGCGGGTGAGCTCGTCGATGAACGGCCGGTGCAGGTCCACCTGGCCGGCCTTGTTCAGCGGCAGGCGGCCGAAGTCGGCCTCGATCTCGGCCAGGGAGCCGTAGACGTCGGTGCGCGGGTAGTCCGGGTCGGTGGACTGCCAGACGGGGATGGGGCTGCCCCAGTAGCGGTTGCGGCTGATGGACCAGTCGCGGGCGTTGGCGAGCCACTTGCCGAACTGGCCGTCCTTGACGTTGCCCGGGATCCAGTTGATGTCCTGGTTGAGCTCGGACATGCGGTCCTTGAACTTGGTGACCTCGACGTACCAGGAGGACACGGCGCGGTAGATCAGCGGGTTGCGGCAGCGCCAGCAGTGCGGGTAGCTGTGCTCGTAGCTGGCCTGGCGGACCAGGCGGCCCTGGGCGCGGAGCACCTGGGTGATGGGCTTGTTGGCCTCGAATACCTGCAGCCCGGCGATTTCGGCGAGGTCGCCGTGGCCGAAGAGCGGCAGGAACTTTGCGCCTTCGTCGACCGAGAGGACAACGGGGATGCCGGCCTCTTCACAGATCTTCTGGTCGTCTTCGCCGTAAGCGGGAGCCTGGTGGACGATGCCGGTGCCGTCGGTGGTGGTGACATAGTCGGCCACGAGGAAGCGCCAGGCGTTCTCGGTGCCGTACTTTTCGGCGTCGTGGAAGTAGTCCCAGAGCGGCTCGTAGCTCAGGCCGTTGAGCTCGGCGCCTGTGTGGCGGGAGGTGATGGCGGCTTCCGCGGCGGCGGCGCCCTCGGCCCCGTCGCCGTAGCCGAGGTCCTTGGCGTAGGCGGCCAGGAGGTCCGCGGCGAGCAGGAAGCTGCCCGTGACGGGGGCGTCGGCCGCGGCGGCCTTGATCCCGTGCGGGCCGGCCGGCAGGACCACGTAGCTGATGTCGGGCCCGACGGCGAGAGCCAGGTTGGTGGGCAGCGTCCAGGGCGTGGTGGTCCAGGCAAGTGCCTGTACCCCGGCGAGCTGCCTGGACAGCTCCGAGTCCCCTGCCGTGATGGGGAACGTGACCGTGACGGTCTGGTCCTGGCGGTTCTTGTAGACGTCGTCGTCCATGCGCAGCTCATGGTTGGACAGCGGCGTCTCGTCCTTCCAGCAGTACGGCAGGACGCGGTAGCCGTTGTAGGTCAGGCCTTTTTCGTGCAGCTGCTTGAAGGCCCAGAGCACGGACTCCATGTACTCGACGTTGAGCGTCTTGTAGTCGTTTTCGAAGTCCACCCAGCGCGCCTGGCGGGTGACGTAGCTCTTCCATTCGTCGGCGTACTTCATGACGGAGGCGCGGCAGGCGTCGTTGAACTTGTCGATGCCCATGGCCTCGATCTGGGTCTTGTCCGTCATGCCCAGCTGCTTCATGGCTTCCAGCTCGGCGGGCAGGCCGTGGGTGTCCCAGCCGAAGCGGCGCTCCACGCGGCGGCCGCGCTGGGTCTGGTAGCGGCCCACGAGGTCTTTGGCGTAGCCGGTCAGGAGGTGGCCGTAGTGCGGCAGGCCGTTGGCGAAGGGCGGGCCGTCGTAGAAGACGAACTCGTTGGACCCGTCCTGACCAGCATCCCGCTGGTCGATGCTCGCCTGGAAGGTGCCGTCCTGGTCCCAGTATTTGAGGATGCGCTCTTCGATCTCCGGGAACTTCACGGAGGCAGACACACCGGAGGTGTTGGAAACTGCGTTGGAAGCCGCGTTTGACGCAGAGGTGGTGGAGCCGGCGCCTGTGGCGGAGGCCTTGGGGTAATAAGTCATCTCGACATCCTGGGTTGAGCTGGTGAACACATGCATTCAGGATGCGAGGACGGCCCTGTTGTCTTCCGACACCACGGACCGCGGTACCACCTCACTTACCGCCACCGGTCCGCTCCCCTTCGCGAAGGGTTCTGCACCGGCGTCGGCCGCTCATTACTGCTGTGACGGGCTTACCCGTCCGGTTCTACTGGCCCGTGCACGCACCGTGGCGACTAAATCTCCACCTCACGCGAGGGTGTTCTTCCGGAAGCTCACCGGTGATGGCCGGGTCAAAGCTGCTACGTCGATGGTACCGGAGAAAATAGTGCGTTTCACTGCCCCGCTGCAGTGACGGGCAGTGCGACTGCATTTCACAGCTACTAACTCCGCTGTGAGGGGCGACGCCGGCGGTCCGACTGCATAGACTCATGCCATGACCGTCCCCCGGCCGCCCCGGGCCTACCCGTGAAGCGCCGCAGCGCCAGCCGCCGGTGGCAGGTGTCCTCTGTCCTCTGCGCCGCGCCCGTTGCGGTGGTATCCATCTTCCGGGCGGTCCCGGGGCCCTGGCCGGCCCCGGTGGTCCAGCTCGTGGCCTTCACGCCCTGGTTCGCGCTCCCTGCGGGCGCGGCCCTCCTGCTCGCGCTGCCGGGGCGGCGTCCCTGGGCGGCCCTCCCGGCCGGCGCCCTCCTGGCCCTCCAGCTGCTGTGGCTGTTCCCGCCGGACCGGGTGGCGGACAGGCTTCTGCCCCGGCAGGCGGATTCGCTGCCTGGCGAGCAACGGAGCACGGGGCAGGCACGGTCCACAGCCCCGGCGCCGACGGCGGAACTGACGGTCATGAGCCTCAACGCCTGGAAAGGCCAGGCGGACGCCGCGGAAGTTGTCCGGCTGGTGCGTGAAAACGGTGTCGGGCTCCTTGCCGTCCAGGAACTCTCCCCGGACCTGGAAAAATGGCTGGACGCGGAGGGGCTGGACGCGCTGCTTCCGCACCGGATCAGCCGCTCGAGGGACGGCGCGGGCGGCGGCGCCGTGTACTCCTCACGCCCGATCATTCCGGTGGACTCCGTGGACGGTTCCGCCTTCCACATGCCAACGGTGCAGCTGGAGCTCGACGCCGGCGGCCGGCCGGCCCCCCTCACCGTGACCAACGTGCACACCAAGGCTCCGGTGTGGGGCCGGGCCGGGCAGTGGCGGAGTGAATTGGCTGCCCTGGGCCGCCTTGCCGCCCGTCCCGGCAGCATGCTGCTGCTGGGCGACTTCAACGCCACCCTCGACCACGCCGAGTTCCGCCAGATCCTTCAGGGCCCTGACGGCACCGGGCCCGGCGGCCCCCGCGTCGACGCGGGCGCCGCCGCCCTGGCACGGCTGGTTCCGACCTGGCCGATGGCCGGGCCCCCGCTGCCGGGCGTGGTGATCGACCACATCGTGACCAGCCCGCAGGTGGGCAGCAGCGGCTATGCCGTGCTGCCGGTGGCCGGGACGGACCACGCGGCGGTCCTGGCCACGTTGTCCGTCCCCGCGGCGGACTAGCTGCGCGGCAGTTTCATGCCGGACTCGGCCATCACGTCCCGGAGCCGGTCCGGGTAATCCGTGATCAGCCCGTCCACGCCGGCACCGATGAGCGCCCGCATGGTGGGCTTGTCATCAACGGTCCACGGAATGACCTGCATGCCTGCCGCATGGGCACGGCGGACCATGTCGGCGGTGACGTAGGGAACATAGCCCGGATCCGTCACGGCGCCGTCCTGCGGCGTGCCGTGCACGGGAGAGATGGCGTCGAAGCCCAGGGACGAGGCTGCGGCGACGAGGTCACCGCCGAAGTCATCGGCGTCGATACCGCCCAGCCACGGCGACTTGCCGGGCTGGCCTGCCTGGAGGAAGTCCTTGTTGGTCAGGGCCACGGTGCGGATCTGGGGATCGCGCTGCTGGACCAGGCGCAGTGAGCCCCAGTCGAAACTCTCGATTGAGACTCGGCTCTGCATGTGGGCGGCCTTGATTTCGCGGAGCGCGACGTCGACGAACTGCTCCCGCGGGGCCGTTTCCTGCGGCGCCCCTGCCTCGACCTTGGTTTCGATGTTGAACTTCACCTGGCTGGCGCGGTGCGAGTCCGCCAGGGCGAAGACCTCGGCCAGCGTGGGCATCTTGGCGCCCGGCGAGGCCACCTGGCCCGGGAACTGGGGCAGCGTGAGGGTGCCGCAGTCCAGGCTGCGGACCTGCGCGAACGTCAGGTCCTTGATGTATTTGCCCACGTAGGGGAACTGTGGGTCGTTCGGAGTGACAGGAGCCGTATCCAGGCACTTCTGGCCGCTGATCTTGCGGTCGTGGGTGATGACCTCGTGGCCGTCCTTGGTGATCTGGAGGTCCAGTTCGAGGGTGGAAACGCCGGTCTCGATCCCCTTGGCGAAGGACGCCAGGGTTGACTCGACAGTCAAGCCGATGCCGCCTCGATGGGCCTCGAGGTCAAAGTGGTTGCCCTGGCTGTTGGGGTTCGTGTCGGCCGCGTGGGCCTCGGCGGCGTTTGCCTGGGCAGCGTTTGCCTGGGCAGCGTTTGCCTGGGCAGCGGCGGCGAGGAGCAGGGCTGCGCTGAGTACGGCAGCGCCGAGCTTCGTCGGGGTTCGCATGGGAAAGTTCTCCACTCTGGTGGTGTGCAGTTGCATGCGCCACCTTGCCCAACCCCGGCCAACTCCGGACCAGCGCAGCCTGACCTGCGCCCCACGCCTCGGTGAACGTCAGGTGTCGCAGCCGGATGTCCCGGCCCCTTGCCCCGCCCTTGGCCCCGCTCCTGGCCCCGCCCTACTGGTTCTTGCGGATCAGCTTGTAGTTGGCCGCCTGCGCCACCGGGCGGATCACGATCTGGTCCAGGTTGATGTGGTGCGGCGCGACGACGGCGTAGCGGACCACATCGGCCACGTCCTCGGCGGTCAGTGGCTTCTCGACTCCCTGGTACACCTTGGCCGCCGCGTCCTGGTCGCCGAGGCGGTTCAGGGCGAATTCCTCGGTCTGCACCAGCCCGGGGGCCACCTCGATCACGCGGAGGTTGTGCTCGGCCTCTTCGAGCCGCAGGGCGCCGGTCAGGGCGTGCTGGGCGAACTTGGCCGCGTTGTAGCCGCCGCCGCCCTCATAGGCCGCGAGCCCGGCCGTGGAGGTCAGGTTCAGCACGGTTCCCTCGCCGCAGGCACGCAGCATGGGCAGGAACGCGCGGATCAGCTTCATGCTGCCCAGCACGTTGACCTGGAACATCCATTCCCAGTCCTCGGTTTTGGCCCCGGCGACCTTGTCGGCGCCGCGGGCACCACCGGCGATGTTGATCAGCGTGTCGATGCCGCCGGCGCGGGTCACCTCATCGAGCAGCCGGGCCACATCGGCGTCGTCGGTCACATCGGCGGGAAGGGCGACGGCGCCGGTTTCGGCGGCGAGCGCTTCGAGCCGGTCGGCACGGCGGGCGACGGCGAACACGGTCCAGCCTTCCTTGCGGAGCGCACGCACCGTGGCCTCGCCGATTCCGGTGCTGGCGCCGGTGACTACTGCTGCTTTGGCTCCTGCTGCAGTGAATTCTTGTGTGTTGTTGTCGATTCCCTCAGTCATGGCACCACAGTAACGGCAATGCCGGGCTCATTTCCTGCTGCTGCTGCCGTGCTCCAGGAACTCCTGCAGCACCCGGGCATGGTTGGTCTCCGGGTCCCGTGCACCGAACAGCAGCGTCACTTTCCCGTGCTCCGCCGCGAGTCCGTACAGCGTCTGCACGGCCGGGTTGCCCTCGAGCTCGGCTTCGTAGGCCGCCCGGAAGTCCGCGAACCGTTCCTGCATGTGCCCGAATTCCTTGCGCAGCGGTGCAGACGGTGCCACGTCCTTGAGCCAGAGCTCCAGGTGGGCCCGTTCCTTGCTGACTCCGCGGGGCCAGAGCCGGTCCACCAGGACCCGGCAGCCGTCGTCGTCGGAAGGGTCGTCGTAGATGCGCTTGATCACGAAGGTTCCGGCAGAATTACCCTGAGAATTGCCCATCTGCGCATGCTACTTCACGTTACTTGGGCGGCGCCCACACCCGGAGATCCCGCCGCCGGCCGCATCCCGTACATCAGGGGATGGGAGTTAGTGGAAGAATTGGCCCATGGCTGAAGACAATCAGGGTACAGACACGCCCACCACCGCCCCCATCAACGTTCCGGACAAGCCCGCCCTGGAGGGGCTGGAAGAGGCGCTTACGCAGCGCTGGCTTGGCGAAGGGACCTACAAGTTCAACCCGGACACCACCCGGGAGCAGGTCTACTCGATCGACACTCCCCCGCCCACGGCATCGGGATCCCTCCACGTGGGACACATGTTCTCCTACACCCAGACCGACGTCCTGGCGCGCTATCAGCGCATGACCGGCAAGAACGTCTTCTACCCCATGGGCTGGGACGACAACGGCCTGCCCACCGAGCGCCGCGTGCAGAACTACTACGGGGTGCGCTGCGATCCCGCGATCGCCTACGACGCCGGCTACCGCCCCCCGGCCGAGCCCGCCAAGAACCAGCGCGACTTCGACGTCATCTCCCGCAAGAACTTCATCGAGCTGTGCGAGGAGCTCGCGGTCGAGGACGAGAAGGTCTTCGAGCACCTGTTCCAGACCCTGGGCCTGTCCGTGGACTGGGATCTGACCTACCGGACGATCGATGACAAGTCCCGCGCCATCTCGCAGCGCGCCTTCCTGGCCAACCTGGCCGCAGGCGACGCGTACATGGCAGAGGCCCCCACCCTGTGGGATGTCACGTTCCGCACCGCCGTGGCCCAGGCCGAGCTCGAAGACCGCGAAGTCGCTGGCGCCTACTACCGCTACCCCTTCTTCACCGAAGACGGCGAAAAGATCTTCATCGAAACCACCCGCCCCGAGCTGCTGGCCGCCTGCGCCGCGCTCGTGGCCAACCCCGACGACGAGCGCTACAAGCCGCTGTTCGGCAAGAAGGTCACCTCTCCCCTGTTCGGTGTCGAGGTAGAGGTCAAGGCCCACCCGCTGGCCAAGGCAGACAAGGGCTCCGGCGTCGCCATGGTCTGCACCTTCGGCGACCTCACCGACGTCACCTGGTGGCGCGAACTGCAGCTGCCCACCCGCGCGATCGTGGGCCGCGACGGCCGCATCATCGGCGAGACCCCGGAGTGGATCACCACCGAAGAAGGCCGCGCCAACTTCGCGGCCATCGCCGGCAAGACGGTGTTCAGTGCCAAGGAGTCCGTGGTGGAGCTCCTGGCCGCCGCGGAACTGCTTGACGGCGAGCCCAAGAAGATCATGCACCCGGTGAACTTCTTCGAGAAGGGCGACAAGCCCCTCGAGGTCGTCACCTCACGCCAGTGGTACATCCGCAACGGCGGACGCGACGAGGACCGGCGCGAACGGCTGATCGGCCGCGGCAACGAGATCGAGTTCCACCCCGCCTTCATGCGCTCCCGCTACGAGAACTGGATCTCGGGGCTCAACGGCGACTGGCTCGTGTCCCGCCAGCGCTTCTTCGGCGTGCCGGTACCGGTCTGGTACCCCCTGGATGCCGACGGCAACCCCGAATACGACGCACCGATCGTCCCGTCGGACGCGCAGCTGCCCGTGGACCCCGCGGCAGATGCGGCCCCCGGCTACGAGGAAGCCCAGCGCGACGTGCCCGGCGGCTTCACCGGCGACGCGGACGTCCTCGACACCTGGGCCACGTCCTCCCTGACCCCCCAGATTGTGGGCGGCTGGAGCACCGACGAGGCGCTCTTCGCCAAGGTCTACCCCTTCGACGTGCGCCCGCAGGGCCATGACATCATCCGGACCTGGCTGTTCTCCTCCGCCGTCCGCGCCGACGCGCTGCAGAAGACCGCACCGTGGAAGCACGCGGCCATCTCCGGCTGGATCCTGGACCCGGACCGGAAGAAGATGTCCAAGTCCAAGGGCAACGTCATTGTGCCCACGGATGTGCTGGAGGAGTACGGCTCCGACGCCGTGCGCTACTGGGCTGCCTCGGCCAAGCTCGGCGCGGACACCGCCTACGAGATCGCGCAGATGAAGATCGGCCGCCGCCTGGCCATCAAGCTGCTCAACGCCTCCAAGTTCGTCCTGAACCTGGGCGCCACCGAGGACTCGGTCGTCTCCGGCGACCTGTCCGTGCTGAGCAACCCCTTAGACCGGGCCGTCCTGGCCCAGCTCGCCGACGTCGTCGAGCAGGCGACCAAGGCATTCGAGGGCTACGACTACGCCCGGGCGCTGCAGATCACCGAGAGCTTCTTCTGGAACTTCACCGACGACTATGTGGAACTCATCAAGGACCGTGCCTACGGTGCGGCAGGCGAGGAGCAGCAGGCATCCGTGCTGGCCGCCCTCGCGACGAGCCTGGACACCCTCCTGCGGCTCTTCGCGCCGTTCCTGCCGTTTGCCACGGAGGAAGTCTGGAGCTGGTGGCGCACCGGTTCCGTGCACCGCGCCCAGTGGCCCTCCGCCATCGCGGTCGACGGCGACACTACCCTCCTGGCCACGGTGGGCACCGCGCTCAGCGGCATTCGCAAGGCCAAGTCCGAGGCCAAGGTCAAGCAGCGCACCGAGGTGCTGTCCGCGACGATCACGGCCTCGGAATCCCTCACGACCCAGCTCAAGGCCGGCCTCGCCGACCTCAAGGCCGCGGCCAACGCCCGTGAACTGGCGCTTGTCGCCGGCGAGGGTGAACTGGCCGTCAGCGACGTCGTGCTGGCACCTGCCGAGCCGCCCGTCCAGGCGTAGTCTCCGGCGGAAACAACACGAAGGGGCCCTCGGCCCGGTTCAGAGAAGCAATTCTGATCCGGCGGGGCCCCCTCGGCGTCGCGGGGAGGCTCAGACCGCGAAGGACGTCTCGAAGTGCGTCAGCACCGGCGGGGCGGCCAGGAGTTCTGCCAGCCCGCTAGCGCCGTCGCCTGCGCGCCAGGCGCGATAGGCGGCGTCGTGTTCCATCGATACCCACTGTTCGACCACGAGAAAATGCGCCGGATCCGCGCTGTCGACCAGCACGTCGACGCCGAGGCAGCCGTCAAAGGCGCGCGTATCGGAGAGAATATCGCGGAGCACCGCGGGCGCCGTGGGCAGGGCTTCGGCTTTGACGTTCAAGTCGAGATGGGCTGTAACAGGCATGGCGCTCCAATGTTCGCAGGTGGGGACAGGACAAAACCGGGTACAACCGGGCGGGTTGCCCGGAGATCACGGCACAGGGACCGCTGCCCCGTCATTGGAAGCAACAGCCGGGCCGCCGGGCTTGTTCCTTCGGCCCGGAAACCGGGGCAGCACAAGCAAGTCCTACCGCTGAGGCGTGAGGTCACCCGGCACGGGTGAGGCGCCGCACCTCACCGGGGGCACAGAATGAAGGTGCAGCGGTCCGTCGGATCGCCTCGAACCCCAAGAAGAAGCGGAGGTCATACGCATGACTGAGACACTCGATGAACTGGGGCCGGTCGACTGGATCGTCGTTGAATTCCCCGGACCCGATTTCGGCAAGGGCCAGATCGCCCCGTTCCTGGAGGACCTGGTCCAGCGTGACCTCGTCAGGGTGCTCGACATGGTGTTCCTGAGGAAGATGGAGGACGGCACGCTCGAGACGGCGGAGATCTCCGACCTGGACCCGAGCGAGCTCGGCGAGGTGCGCACGGCCGAGGCCGACCTGGCCATGGTGCTCTCTGAGCAGGATGTCATGGACCTGGCCGAGACGATCGCGCCCGGCCACTCCGCCGCGGTGCTCGTCTGGGAGAACCTGTGGGCGGCCCCGTTCGGCACGGCAGTCCGCAAGGCCGGCGGCCAACTCGTGGCCAGCGGCCGGATCCCGACCCAGGCCGTCATCGCCGCCTTCCAGGCCGACGCCGAAGACCAGTCCCCTGAAGAAGCGATAGAAGGAGCCTGACATGCCACTGGCAGCACGACGCAGACGCAGGACCGCAGCCGCCGTCGGCGGGGCCGTTGTCGTCGCCCACGGGATCAACCGTCGCGGCGACCGGCGGGAAGACCGCCGTGACGACCGCGGCGACCGCCGGGAAGACCGCCGCGACTAACACCCGCGGCTGACCCCCGCGACTGACAACGCGGAGCCGGCCCCGGGCACCCGCAGGTGCGCATGACTCCTCCCGGGTCGTGCGCACCTGAACAATGCCCGCTCTGCACCCCGGAAGCGCCCCTGGACGGCGATCTGACGAATTTGGTCACACTGCTTTGGGCCGCACTGTTTTTGGGCAAGGTGTTTTTGGGCAAGGTGTTTTTGGGCAAGGTGTTTTTGGGCAAAGGGGAAGCCCCATCAGCGTTAGCCGTTGGTGGGGCTTCGACTTTTCGATTGTCACGTGACGTCATAGACAATCTGGCGGGATCCTTAGACTTTCAGGTCTTCCTACCTCGTCACTGGTAGCCATCATCTGACTTTGCCGAAGGCTGCGTCGGATGAGTGTCACTGAATCTTTGGTTCCTGCGTCCCTCTTCTTTCGAAGTGGGTAAGTTCCATTGTTGTCCTCCGGCCTGCTGTGCACAAGAGCCCCGGCAGAACTACATCGGAGTAGTTCTGCCGGGGCTCCCGGGAGGCCGGGCAGCGGCCCGGCCCGGCGTGTTCAGGCCTAGTTAAAGACCGGGCTTTCGGTACGGCTGCGCTTGATTTCGAAGAAGTACGGGAAGGATGCCAGGGTCACCGTGGCGTCCCAGATCTGTCCTGCTTCCTCGCCGCGCGGGATGCGCGTCAGGACCGGGCCGAAGAAGGCCGTGCCGTTGAAGGCGACGACGGGTGTGCCCACGTCCTGTCCGACCAGCGAGATGCCTGCCTCGTGGCTGGCGCGCAGCTTTGCATCGAATTCGTCGCTCTGGCCCGCGGCGGCAAGCTCGGCCGGCAGTCCGGCCTCGGCCAGCGACTTGGCGATGACCTCGTCAATGTCCTTGATGCCTTCGTTGTGGATCTTGGTGCCCATGGAGTCATAGAGCGCCTTGATGAATTCGGCACCGTGCTGTTCAGCGGCGGCGGTGATGACGCGGACCGGAGCCCACGCCTTCTTCATGAACTCGCGGTACTGCTCGGGCAGTTCCTCGCGGCCCTCATTGAGCACGGCGAGGCTCATGACATGCCACTCGGTCTTGATGTCGCGGACTTCTTCGACTTCACCGATCCAGCGGGAAGTGACCCAGGCGAAGGGGCACATCGGGTCGAACCAGAAGTCGGCTTTGTTGGTCATGGTTTCAGACACAGGTGTTCTCCTTAGGGAAGTCTGCGGGGAAAGCGCCGGCGCGGATCACGCACACGGCGCGCTAAAAATTACAGCGACCTTGGCCGCGTTAATATTCCGGATCAGGCGGATTTGCGCCGTTTGACCTCGTCGTGGGCGATCATCGTGGGCGTCGCCTTCTTGGTCACGACCTCTTCGGTGATCACGACGCTGGCGACGTCGTCGCGGCTGGGGAGGTCGAACATGACCGGGAGCAGGACTTCCTCCATGATGGCGCGCAGCCCCCGGGCCCCGGTGCCGCGCTCCAGCGCCTGGTCGGCAATGGTGTTGAGGGCCTCGTCCTCGAAGATGAGCTCGACGCCGTCGAGCTGGAACATCTTCTGGTACTGCTTGACGAGGGCATTCTTCGGCGTCGAGAGGATCTGGATGAGCGCAGCGCGGTCCAGGTTGGAGACGGTGGTGATGACGGGCAACCGGCCGATGAACTCCGGGATCAGCCCGAACTTGAGCAGGTCTTCCGGCATGACCTCGCCGTAGGAATCCGTGGTGTTCTTGACCTCGTTGAGCGGGGCGCCGAATCCGATGCCCTTGCGCCCGGACCGCGAACCGATGATGTCCTCGAGCCCCGCGAAGGCGCCGGCCACGATGAAGAGCACGTTGGTGGTGTCGATCTGGATGAATTCCTGGTGCGGGTGCTTGCGTCCGCCCTGCGGCGGGACCGAGGCCACCGTGCCCTCGAGGATTTTCAGGAGCGCCTGCTGCACGCCCTCGCCCGAGACGTCCCGGGTGATGGACGGATTCTCGCTCTTGCGTGAGATCTTGTCGATCTCATCGATGTAGATGATGCCCTGCTCGGCCTTCTTGACGTCATAGTCGGCGGCCTGGATGAGTTTGAGGAGGATGTTCTCAACGTCCTCACCGACGTAGCCGGCTTCGGTCAGGGCCGTGGCGTCGGCGACGGCGAACGGGACGTTGAGGCGGCGGGCGAGGGTTTGGGCCAGATAGGTCTTGCCGCAGCCGGTGGGTCCGATCAGCAGGATGTTGGACTTGGCGATCTCGACGTCGTCGTGGTGCACGCCGTCGGCGAGGCTGCCGCTCTTCGGCGCGTGGCCGGCCTGGATCCGCTTGTAGTGGTTGTACACCGCGACGGCGAGCGAACGCTTGGCGGGTTCCTGGCCAATCACGTATTCCTGCAGGAAATCAAAGATTTCGCGGGGCTTGGGCAACTCGAAACTGCCCAGGTCAGCTACTTCCGCGAGTTCCTCTTCGATGATCTCGTTGCAGAGTTCGATGCACTCGTCGCAGATGTAGACGCCGGGCCCGGCAATGAGCTTGCGGACCTGCTTCTGGCTCTTTCCGCAGAAAGAACACTTCAGCAGATCTGTGCTCTCGCCAATCCGAGCCATGTGTGAACCCCTTTAGTAGCTTGCTGCTGGCTGTGACATGTTCCACTCTAGGTCACTTTGGGCCCGTTGGGTGGAAAGCGGACGCCGGTGCGGCCAAGTAAAAATGCCGCACCGGCGCCGCGGATTGCTGATTAGCGCGCGATTGCCTGGGGCTTGATCTTGCGGGAATCGAGGACCTGGTCAATGAGGCCGTACTGCATGGCCTCGGCGGCCGTGAGGATCTTGTCCCGCTCGATGTCGTTGTTGACCTGTTCCGGCGTCCGGCCGGAGTGCTTGGCCAGCGTGTCCTCGAGCCAGGAGCGCATGCGCATGACCTCGGCGGCCTGGATCTCGAGGTCCGAGGCCTGCCCGCCCTGTCCGCCGGACAGCGAAGGCTGGTGGATCAGTACGCGGGCGTTCGGCAGTGCGAGGCGCTTGCCCGGCGTGCCGGCCGCGAGCAGCACGGCGGCGGCGCTGGCCGCCTGGCCGAGGCAGACGGTCTGGATCTCGGGCCGGATGTACGTCATGGTGTCGTAGATCGCGGTCATGGCGGTGAAGGAACCGCCAGGCGAGTTGATGTAGAGCGTGATGTCGCGGTCCGGGTCGGTGGACTCGAGCACCAGCAGCTGGGCCATGACGTCGTCGGCCGAGGCGTCGTCGACCTGGACGCCGAGGAAGATGATGCGGTCCTCGAACAGCTTGGTGTACGGGTCCTGGCGCTTGAAGCCGTAGGGGGTGCGCTCTTCGAACTGGGGCAGCACGTAGCGGCTGCTCGGCAGGTTGCCGGCAGTCGAACCGAAGTTGTAGTTCATGTTCATTGCTCCTGAATTCATTGCTGTCTACCTGCCGGTCAGTTCTCGGTGGCTGTCGCAGCGCCGCCGCTGTTCCCGGAGCCGTTGGCGTTGGTTCCGCCGCCGCCTGCCACGGATCCGGCGTGTGCGGCGATCTTGTCGAAGAAGCCGTATTCGAGGGCTTCCGGGGCCGTGAACCACTTGTCGCGGTCGTTGTCCTTGAGGATGGTGTCCACACTCTGGCCGGTCTGGTCCGCGGTCAGCTCGGCCATGACTTTCTTCATGTGCAGGATCAGCTCGGCCTGGATCTTGATGTCCGACGCCGTGCCGCCGATGCCGCCGGAGGGCTGGTGCATGAGGATGCGGGCGTTGGGGGTGGCGTAGCGCTTGCCCTTGGTGCCGGAGGAGAGCAGGAACTGGCCCATGGACGCGGCGAGGCCGGTGGCGACCGTGACAACATCGTTCGGGATGAACTGCATGGTGTCGTAGATGGCCATGCCGGCGGTGACGGAGCCGCCGGGTGAGTTGATGTAAAGGTAGATGTCCCTTTCAGGATTCTCCGCCGAGAGCAGCAGCAGCTGGGAGCAGATCGCGTTGGCGTTATCGTCGCGGACCTCGGAGCCGAGCCAGATGATGCGCTCTTTCAGCAGGCGGTTGTAAATGTAGTTATCCTGGGCTGCCGGATCGACCGTGGCCATCCGGGGTGTCCCTGCTTGCTGTGACATATGTACTTACCTCTCGCTGGCGACGGTGACGCCACTGGACGACATCACTGAACTTTCCTACAGCGACACTAACCGTTTTCACGCCCGCTTTGTTCGCTGGCGCCGGGCTGTTCGCTGACGGCGCACGATTGCCGGGACCCCGCGCGCCGGGTCCTGGATGCGGGCCCTTCCCGGCTCCCGAACAGACCGTGCCGGCCGGGCATGGCCGCAGGCGGGGGCTTAAAACAGACGGCCCCCGGATCGGTGATCCGGGGGCCGTCTGTTCTAAGTCTCAGTGACTGCTAGAACTTCACTGCTGCGGGGTCATCGCTCGGCGTGGCCTCGGTGCTGGCTTCTGCCGAAGCCGCTTCGTCCTCAACGGTCTCGGCGGCCGGGGCGGCTTCGTCGCCGGGGCGGACGAAGTCGCTCAGGTCAACCTTGTTGCCCTCGGAGTCGGTGACCTCGGCCTGGCCCAGCACGACGGCCAGTGCCTTGCGGCGGCGGACCTCGGAAACCATCATGGGCACCTGGCCGCTCTGATCGATGATCTGGGCGAACTGGTTCGGATCCATGCCGTACTGGCTGGCGGTGGTGACGATGTAGTCGATCAGCTCGTTCTGGCTGACGTTGACTTCTTCCTTCTCCGCGATGGCGTCGAGGATGATCTCGTTCTGGAAGGCGCGCTCGGTGTTGGCCTTGACCTCGGCGCGGTGCTCCTCGGTGTCGTGCTCGCCTTCACCGTGGGCGTTTTCGGCGTTGAAGTGCTGCTCGAGCTGCTCTTCGACGATCGACGCCGGGACGGGAACCTCGACGAGCTCAACGAGCTTGTCCAGGACCTTGTCGCGGGCCTCGACGCCTTGGTCAACAATCTTGGACTCGGCGGCCTGCTTGGCGAGGTCCTCACGGAGTTCGGCGAGGGTGTCGAATTCGCTGGCGAGCTGGGCGAAGTCGTCGTCGGCGACGGGGAGCTCGCGCTCCTTGACGGCCTTGACGGTGACCTTGACCTGAGCGGACTCGCCGGCGTGCTCGCCGCCGACCAGCGTGGTGTCAAAGATGGCGTCCTCGTCGGCGCTGAGGCCGGTGACGGCCTCGTCGAGGCCTTCGAGCATGGTGCCGGCGCCAACCTGGTAGGACAGGCCGGAAGCGGAGTCAACATCGGCGCCGTCGATCGAGGCTGCGATGTCGATCGTCAGGAAGTCGCCATCGGCGGCCGGGCGGTCCACGGACTTCAGCGTGCCGAAGCGGCCGCGGAGCTCGTCCAGGGCCTTGTCGACGTCGGCGTCGGAGGACTCGGCGGCGGCGACCTCAACCTTGATGCCGGCGTAGTCGGGCAGTTCGATTTCGGGGCGGATGTCAACCTCGGCGTGGAACTTGAGCTCGCCGTCGGTGGCGGACGGGTCCGGAACCTCGGTGATCTCGACCTCGGGACGGCTCAGCGGGCGGATGCCGGTTTCCTGCACGGCGGCCTGGTACCAGCCGTTGAGGCCTTCGTTGATGGCCGTCTCCAGGACGTAGCCGCGGCCAACGCGCTGGTCAATGAGCTTGGAGGGGACCTTGCCCTTGCGGAAACCGGGGACCTGGATCTGCGAAGCAACAGTCTTGTATGCCTCTGCGATGCTGGGCTTCAATTCCTCAAAGGGGACCTCAACATTGAGCTTGACCCGCGTGGGGGTGAGGTTCTCGACAGCGCTCTTCACAGTCTAAGTACTCCTGGTGTGGGGGGTATGGGGTTCTGCATTGCCACGTGCTGGCAGTGCTTGCAGAGTCGGGGTGACAGGATTTGAACCTGCGACTTCCTGCTCCCAAAGCAGGCGCTCTAGCCAAGCTGAGCTACACCCCGTAAGTGCACAGAACAGTCTACGGTCATACTGTGCCGATTTGCACATTTGACACCGGGGCCTTGAATTGGGTTTAGTTGTATCCGGCTTGAACAGCCGCCCGGAAGTTTTGCTGGAGTTCCAGTGAGATCCCCGGGGACGTAGCTTAATGGTAAAGCCTCAGTCTTCCAAACTGATTACGCGGGTTCGATTCCCGTCGTCCCCTCAGAAATATGACGAAAAAGCCCCTCTCCGGAGGGGCTTTTTTCGTGGCTGCTGCATGCCCGCGGATGCCCGCTTCCCGCCTTGCGGAAGTCTGCCCGATCAGGCCTGCTGGCACCGCGGGCACCAGTACAGTTTCCGCGCGCCCAACTCCGTGAGCGCCACCGGCGTTCCGCAGTCCCTGCAGCCGAGTCCGTGCCGCCGGTAGACGAAGTGTGCCTCCTCCGGGGCCGGCAGGACGCCGCGGGATATGCCGGCTCCGGCCCCGTTCCAGTACTGCGGCGGCGTCGTGATGATCCGGCCGTCCCGGACGCCGTCGGTCATCATGGCCGCGGTGTCGTCCCAGAGCCGGCGGGCCGCGTCCGGTGACAGTTCGGCGCCGGGCAGCCAGGGGTTGAGCCGCTGCCGGAACAGGAGTTCGGCCCGGTAGACGTTCCCGACGCCGGCAATCACCTTTTGGTCCATCAGCAGGGCCGCCAGCGGTGTGCGTTTGGCTGCCACGGTGGCACTGAAGGCGTCCCGGTCTCCCGGAAGGTTCCGCAACGGGTCCGGGCCGAGCCGCGCCATTACGGCCGCCGCTTCCGCGTCCGTGATCGCCTCGCACGTGGTCGCGCCGCGGAGATCGGCCCAGCCGTGCGCGCCGGCGAGCCGGACGCGGACGGCACCGACCGGCGCGGGCGGGCCCTCATATGCGGCCAGCCCGGCCGCCTCAGCGTCGTCGTAGACTTCCCGCTCCCCCACCTTCCGGGGCGCGCCAATGCTGGAGGCGCCGCGGAAGGTGGCGTCACCGCCGAAATCCCAGGCGCCATAGAGGCCCAGGTGTACGTGCAGGAGAAGCCCGTGCCCGAACTCCAGGAAGAGGTGCTTCCCGTGCGCCACGGAACTGACGAGGGTGTGGCCGTCCAGCAGCGCCGCGCCCTGGGCAAACCGGCCCTGCGGACTGGAGACCGCGAGCCGCTCCCCCGCGAAGACGTCCCCGAACTGGCGGGCCAGCCGGTGGACGGAATGCCCCTCCGGCACTAGTCGATGACCTCGCCGGTGCGCTCGTACGTGGCGATCTTGCCGATCCGGCGGACGTGGCGCTCATCGTTGCTGAAGGGTTCGGCCAGGAACGCCTCGATGATTTCCGTGGCCTCGTCGACGCTGTGCTGGCGGCCGCCGACGGCGACGACGTTGGCGTCGTTGTGCTCACGTGCCAGCTGGGCGGTGGACAGGTTCCAGGCCAGCGCGGCACGGACGCCCTTGACCTTGTTGGCGGCGATCTGCTCGCCATTGCCAGAGCCGCCGAGGACTATGCCGAGGGCGTGGGTTCCGGCCTCCTGGTCCGCGACGACGGCGAGGGCGGCGTTGATGCAGAACGACGGGTAGTCATCCAGGGCGTCGTAGACCTTCGGTCCGTGGTCCACCACCTCATAGCCCTTGGCGCTGAGGTGGCTGACCAGGTGGGCGCTGAGCTCCATTCCGGCGTGGTCGGTGGCAATGTGCACGCGGGGCAGGTCAGAAATGGTCACGGCTGTTCCGTTCGATTGCGGCGCCGGGCGGCGGCCGGGGCGGTTGGGGTCTGGTCCAAGCCTACTAGGCCGGGCCTCCCGGGACCTTGCTGCAGGCCGCCGGACCCCTCACTGGACGGTCGTGTTACACAGGCCCGGCACGCCGTCGTACTCCACCGTCCTGCTCCGCCGCCCTACTCCACCGTCCTACTCCACCGGGGACCGACACCGCGGACCGACACCGCCGTGCTACACGGCGGTGGTCCCGCCGTTCCGCCGGGCCCTGTCCGCCACCCGGGACAGCGTTTGGGCGATATTGTCCGCCGCGGTGGCACTGCCGCCGCTCACCGCCAGCCGGCGCCCGTCCGAGCGGTCGATGACCACCGCGGGGCCGCTGCTGACCAGCATCGCGGTGGTGTTGCCATGGGTCCGGTAACCCCACCCGCCATAGTCCGCCGCCATGACGTCCCTGGGCGTCGCGGCGTCGATGGCCGCGGCCGGAACCTCCATGACCCGGACGAAGCCTGCCGCGAAGACGTGCAGGCCGCCGCGGTCAACCCGGATCCGGGCCACCAGGAACGCCGCGGCCACCAGGGCCGCCGCCACCAGGAGGACAGACAGCCACGGCACGGCAACGGTCAGGAGGGCGGCCGGCAGAAGCGTTGCGATGCCGAGCATGACGAAGATGGAGCTGCGGGCGTGGACCCAGAGGCTGACCCGGTCCCTGGCCAAATCCGGATCCTGTTCGCGCTCGAGCGCCTGTCGGACGGCGACGTCGTCATCGACGGACCAGCGCTCGTCGGCCTTGAAGACAAAACCCATCACGATGCCCAGGCCGAGGGCCGCGCCGCTGCCGAGGGCCAGGACCGAGGCGTCCACATGGGATCCCCGCGCATCGGGCAGGCCCAGCTGGCCCACGAGCACCGCGGCAAGGACTGTGGTGACGAACAGGCTCATGGACAGGCCGGCGCCCATCATGATGCGGCGCATCATCGCGGGGCGCGACAGCGGCACGGCCTGCAGCAGCACGGCCCAGCCGATCACCACGATCAGCGAGGCTCCGGCTCCCGCGACTGTCACGAACGGCGCGAAGTCGGCGGCACCGGCGGCGGTCCAGCGGACGGCCAGCGGCTCGGGCAGATCCGGGCGTACCAGAAGCGCACACACAACGAATCCTGCCGCCAGCATCAGGGGGAAACCGATGGCAAAGCGCAGCGCCCTGGCATCGACGGAGTCACGGATCTTTCCCATGATCCAACGCTACCGCGGACGCACCTTGATGGATCTGGGGACGTGCGCGCAGGTCAGGAGGTGGACGGGAAGCAAATGTGGGATCAGGCACGTAGTCCGGCGCCCGGACCTCGCCACGAGCAAGAAGAGACCGCCGGGGCAACGTCAACGTGGCCGCCCCAACCGCACCCATCTGACACGAATGGCCGCTAAGGGCATCGGCTTAGCGGCCATTCGTGGCAAATCGTGGGCTGGATGCCGAGGCCTTGGGGCCGGTTGTGACCGGGCTAACTTGCCAAGGGCCGCTAACGTGAAAGAATAATTTCACAGTATCGCCGGCGGCCGCGGCCGCGGCCGGCCGGCAGTATCCATCTTCTTCTGGAGGCCCCTTTGCCCGGTATGAACCTGACCCGCGCCGAAGCCCGCGAGCGCGCCGCCCTGATCGACGTCGACTCCTACGAGGTCAGCCTGGACCTGACCCGCGGCGAGAAGGTCTTCGGCTCCACCACGGCCGTGAAGTTCCGGGCCAAGCCGGGCTCGTCGACCTTCATCGACGCCGTCACCCACGCCGTGCACAGCGTGAGCCTCAACGGCCGTGAACTGGATCCGGCCGAGGTCTCCGACGGCGTCCGGATCCAGCTCCCGGACCTCGAGGCCGAGAACCACCTGCTGGTCGTCGCCGACGCCCCGTACATGAACACCGGTGAAGGCCTGCACCGCTTCGTGGATCCGGTGGACAACGAGGTCTACCTGTACACCCAGTTCGAGGTCCCGGATTCGCGGCGCATGTTCGCCGTCTTCGAACAGCCCGACCTGAAGGCCAGCTTCACGTTCACCGTCACCGCCCCCTCGCACTGGGATGTCGTGTCCAACTCCCCCACCCCGGTGCCGGTGGAGACCATCCCCGGCGCGGATGGGGGCGCCCGCTCTGTCTGGGAGTTCACGCCGACACCGCGGCTGTCCTCCTATGTCACCGCGCTGATCGCCGGGCCGTACCAGTCGGTGCGCAGCGAGGTCACGTCGGCGGCGGGCAAGGTCACCCCGCTGGGCATCTTCGCCCGCAAGTCGCTCATGCAGTACCTCGATGCGGACAACATCTTCGAGCTCACCCGGCAGGGCTTCGAGTTCTTCGAGGCCCAGTTCGGCTGCCCGTACCCGTTCGAGAAGTACGACCAGCTCTTCGTGCCGGAGTTCAACGCCGGCGCCATGGAGAACGCCGGGGCCGTCACGATCCTGGAAGGCTACGTCTTCCGCGGCAAGGTCACCGACGCCCAGGTGGAACGCCGCGCGATCACCGTGCTGCACGAGCTCGCGCACATGTGGTTCGGCGACCTCGTCACCATGCGCTGGTGGAACGACCTCTGGCTCAACGAGTCCTTCGCCGAATACATGTCCCACCTGGCCGCCGTCGAGAACACCGAGTTCGGCCACGCCTGGACCACGTTCGCCTCCGTGGAGAAGTCCTGGGCCTACCGGCAGGATCAGCTGCCCACCACGCACCCGATCTTCGCCGAGATCAACGACCTCCAGGACGTCGAGGTGAACTTCGACGGGATCACCTACGCCAAGGGCGCGTCGGTGCTGCGCCAGCTCGTCGCCTGGGTGGGCCCGGAGCAATTCATGTCCGGGGTGCGGGAGTACTTCAGCAAGCACGCCTGGCAGAACACCGAGCTCAGCGACCTCATGGCCGAACTCGAGAAGGCCAGCGGCCGCGACCTGGAACGGTGGGGGCAGCTCTGGCTGGAGACCGCCGGCGTGAACACCCTGACACCGGAAATCTCGGCGGCCGCGGACGGCACCATCAACTCCTTCGCCATCGTGCAGTCGGCGATCGAGAGCGAACCGACCCTGCGCCCGCACCGCCTCGCGGTCGGCTTCTACAACCTCAACGGAGCCGGCAAGCTGGAGCGGGTGCACCGCGAGGAGCTCGACGTCGACGGCGAGCGCACCGAAGTTCCGGCCCTGGCCGGCCTGGCCCAGCCGGACCTGATCCTGCTCAATGACGACGACCTCGCCTATGCCAAGGTGCGCCTGGATCCGAAGTCCCTCGCCACCGCAACGGCGCACCTGAAGGACTTCAGCCAGAGCCTCCCCCGCACGCTCGTGTGGGGCTCGGCCTGGGATGCGGCGCGCGACGGCGAGTCCCCGGCCCGCGGGTACGTGGAGCTGATCCTCGCCAACATTGCCGAGGAATCCGATTCCTCCGTGATCCTGGTCCAGCTCCGGCAGCTGGCCACCACGCTGACCTTCTACGTGGCCGAGGAGCACCAGGAGGCGACCGCCGTGGCCGCGGCCGACAAGCTCTGGGAGCTCGCCTCGGCGGTGCCTGCCGGCTCGGACGCCCAGCTGCAGTTCGTGAAGTCCTACGCCCTGCTGGCCCGCAGCGCCGGGCAGCTGGACACCGTCTCCGGGCTCCTGGACGGCTCACTTTCCCTCGATGGGCTGAGCGTGGACCAGGACCTGCGGTGGGAGCTGCTGGCCTCCCTCGTGGCAGGCGGCCGCGCCGGGCAGGAGCGGATCGACGAGGAACTGGAGCACGACAACACCTCCAACGGCCAGAACGCGGCGGCCCTGGCCACGGCCGCCATCCCCACCCCGGAGGCCAAGGCCGCGGCCTGGGAATCGATTGTGGTCAAGGGCGATCTGTCCAACGCCCTGCAGGGCTCCGCGGTGACCGGCTTTACCCGGGTCCTGGACACGTCCCTGCTCGAGCCGTACGCCGAGAAGTACTTCGAGGCCGTCCCCGGCATCATGGCAAGCCGCACCCACGCGCTGGCCTCGCAGATCGTCGTCGGGCTCTACCCGGCCCAGCTGACCACGCAGGCCACGGTGGACCGCACGGATGAGTTCCTGGCCTCGCTGCCGGAGGGCAGTGCGGCGCTGCGCCGGATGATGCTGGAGAACCGCGACGGCGTTGCCCGCGCCCTGCGCGCCCGCCAGGCCGACGTCGGCTAACGGCCAAGGCACCGGACCCCCGAAAGCCTGGAACCCCGGCGCCGCCCCTGTGCGGCGCCGGGGTTCTGTCGTTCTAGGCTGGAGTCATGAGCCTTGACGAACATCACTATGCGCTGACCGTCCGCTGGACCGGGAACCGCGGGGCCGGTACGTCCTCGTACCGCGGTTACTCACGGGACCACGACGTCGAGATCCCCGGGCTGCCGGTGCTGCGCGGCTCGGCCGATCCGACCTTCCACGGGGACCGGGAGCGCTACAACCCCGAACAGCTCCTGCTGGCCGCGCTCTCGCAGTGCCACATGCTCTCCTTCCTGCACGTGGCCGTGAAGCACGGCGTTGTGGTGACGGCCTACGAGGACCGGGCCGAGGGCCTGATGCGGACCAACAGGGACGGCAGCGGGCAGATCGAATCCGTCACGCTGAAGCCCCGGGTGACGGTGGCGGAAGCGGCGGCACCGGATGTCCTCGAGGAACTCCACGTGGAGGCCAACAAGGTCTGTTTCATCGCCCGCAGCGTGAACTTCCCGGTGTTGCACGAGCCGACGGCTGTGGTGGAGGGCCAGGCTGACTGAATAGTTTTCAGGCGGCGCCGTCAGCCGGGTCGGCCGAGGCCTCTGTCCGGTACTCGGACACCAGCCGGCGCTCCGTCTCCGGGCTCATTCCGGCCTTGCGTTCACGGCCGAGTCCGCGGCGGCGTTCATCCGCCAGGGTGTCCCGCAGCGTGTCCATCCAGGGCCGGAGCCGCAGCCCTGCTGTCCGGGCAGCGTCGTTGCTGCGGGTCGCGAAGCCCTCGTGGCCTGGCGGCAGCCACAGCGGCAGCGAGTCCGGGCCGGCCCAGTAGTTCGCACCGTGCGACGCCAGCCAGTCCTCGGGGGCGACAACCACCTCTGAGTCGGCGTCGGCCAGCTGGCGGGCTTCCTCCAGGTAGGCGGCAAAGGGCACCGGCTCACCGACGGCGTTCAGCGCCCCTGTGGTTCCGTTTTCGGCGGCGGTGAGGATCCAGGCCGCGAGGTCGCGGACGTCGATGATCTGGGTGGCGTCGGCGGGGATGTCCGGGACCAGGACGGGATCGTTGTCCCGGGCGAATCGGGCCGGCCAGTACCCGTAGCGGTCGGAGCCGTCCCCGGGGCCGCCGATCAGGCCGGCGCGGCACAGGTGCGCCTTGCCCCCTGCCAGTTCCCGGGTCAGGTGCTCGATCGCGGACTTGGCCTCGCCGTAGTTATCCATGGTCAGTTCCGTGCCCGGGGCCAGCGGCGGGAGCATCTGGGCGTCTTCGGCCTCGCCGGCCACTGAGTGGTCAGCGTAGACCGAGCAACTGGAGATGAAGGTCCAGTGCCGGGCCGAGCCGGCCAGCGTCTCGAGGGCCTCCCGCGCCTGGGCGGGATCCCGCGAGACGTCGACGACGGCGTCCCACCCGCCGCTGCCGGCGGCCCCTTGGTACGCGGCCTTCCCCTGCGCGCGGTCCCCGCGCAGCCAGGTGGCGCCGTCGGGCGGCGCGGCGGCGGTACCGCGGGCCAGGCATGTAACGTCGTGACCGGCAGCGAGGGCCTGCCGGGCTATTTCAGCTGACAGGAAGACGGTGCCGCCAAGGACCAGGATGCGCATGGGGCCACGCTACGGCGCTAATGTTGAAGTAGACCAGAGCGTTATGCGCCCGGCGAACGCCAGCTGCCTTTCCGGACGCCCAGCCCTGCTGCCGGCCGGCAGCAGGGTTGCAGTAAACAAGGAGTTTTCCCTCACCGATGATCAGCCTGACCACCATCGAACCCATCACCGCACCGGACATCTCGGCTGTCAACCTGCCAGGTGGCCTCATCAGCCTGGGCATCGGCGTCGCCGTGTGGCTGGTGGCATCCTTCGTGATCACCGGAATCACCAAACGGGTCGCGGCGGGCAGCACACTCTTCAAGAAGTCGCACTTCCGCTGGGTGGCTCCGGCGTTCCGCGCCCTGGACCACGAACGCCGCGTCCAGCGGGCAGAGACAATCGGCGCACTGCTCCGCAGCGTGGTCGGCGTCCTGATCGCCGTCCTCACCATCGTGTACGTGCTCAAGTACCTGAACGTGGACGTGGCTCCCATCCTGACGAGCGTCGGGATCCTCGGTGTGGCGATCGGCTTCGGGGCCCAGCAGTTGATCCGCGACTTCCTCGCCGGCATCTTCATTACCTTCGAGGACCAGTACGGCATTGGCGACATTATCGAGACTTCCGAGGTGGTGGGCACGGTCGAGGCCATGAACCTGCGGATCACCCGGGTCCGGGCCGACGACGGCACCATCTGGTACCTGCGCAACGGCGAAATCCTGCGCGTGGGCAACCGCTCCCAGGGCACGTACATTCCGCCCGAGACGTCCCCGGCGGACGAGGCCGACAGCGCACCCCAGCAGAAGGCCGGAGAATAGTGAAATGACGATTCCCAGCGCCAGCGAACCCAGCCAGCCCAGGCAGCTGCTGCAGAACGATCCGTTCAGCCAGCCCGGCTACACGGACAACTTCTATGACGCCGTGGGCGGCCACGAGACCTTTGTGAAGCTCATCGACGTCTTCTACGACGGCGTCGCAACAGATCCGCTGTTGCGCGCCATGTACCCGGAAGAGGACCTTGGCCCGGCCAAGCGCCGCTTCCTGATGTTCCTGGAACAGTACTGGGGCGGGCCGACGACGTACGGCGAGGAGCGCGGGCATCCGCGGCTGCGGATGCGCCACATGCCGTTCCGGGTGACGCCGGAGGCCAAGGAGCGCTGGCTGTTCCACATGCGTGCCGCGGTGGATGCCCTGGAACTGCCGCCGCTGTATGAGGGAACGCTCTGGGATTACATGGAGCGGGCAGCCCTGTCCATGGTGAACAGCCCGTCGGAGGCCTGAGCGCGGAGGGCGCCGGAGCTTCCTAGAGCCCGGTGCCGGTCCGGACCAGCACGTGGCCGCGGGTGCCGCTGAGCCGGAACCAGCGCCCGGCGCGGTAGAGCCGTTGTTCGCTCTCTGCCAGGAAGCCCAGGGTGAGCGCGGCGAACGCGGCCCCGGCCGGCAGGCCGCCGGCGTCGGGCAGTTCCCGGCCCCAGACCGTTGCCCTGGCGTTGTTGACGATCAACGCACCGGGCTTGTCCGGGATGATCGCGGCGATCTCCCTGATCCCGGCCTCCGCTGCGGTCCGCAGGGCGGTGTCCTGGACGGTGCCGAGCAGTTCCCAGCCGGCGCGCGGTGCGCCGATCCCGGCCCACGACTCGCTGACGGTCACCGGCGGGACGGGAAGTTCGACGTCGTGCTCCCCCGCCCGTGCCAGGCGGTCCAGCACGGCGGACAGCGGCACTGTCACGTCAGTGTCCGCCGGCTGTGCCAGCGCCATGGTCCGCAGGCCCAGGATGGTGGGGGTGGATTCGCCCAGGAGCCGGGGCCGCAGGACGCAGACGTAGGCGGCCAGGACGGGGCCCGCGGCCTGGAGCCGGATGGCGCCGTCGTCAATGGACCTGGCGCGCGTCGCGAAGGTGCGCAGGTCGTCGAGGTCGCGGGGATCGGTGAACTGCAGGGGCTGGGTTAGGACATCAGACACACTACTGACTCTACCGGCTGCGCTTCTTTGGAGCGGCGCTGGACGCCGTCTAGAGTCAGACCATGACTGAAGCCGAAGCCGGACTGCTGGGGCTCCCGACCCAGGACCCCACCTCCTCGCTCATCCAACTTCTCAACCTCGGCGAGCTCGAGGGCGCCCGGACGGACGAGGACATCTTCATGGGTCCGTCCCAGCAACAGCCCAAGCAGCGCGTCTTTGGCGGCCAGGTGCTGGCGCAGTCCCTGATAGCCGGCAGCCGCACCGTCGATCCGGACCGCAGCGTGCACTCCATGCACGGTTACTTCCTCCGGCCCGGAGACGCCAACAAGCCGATCACCTTCGGTGTGCAGCGACTGCGCGACGGGCGGTCCTTCTCGGCCCGCCGGGTCCACGCCTATCAGGAGGGCATGCCCATCCTGTCGATGATCGCGTCCTTCCAGGCCGAGGACGAGGGGATCGAGCACCAGTCCGAGATGCCCGCCGGGATCCCGGACCCCGAATCGTTGCCGAGCACGGCCGACCTGCTGGGCAAGTTCGATCACCCCGTGGCCCGGCACTGGGCCTACGAGCGGCCGTTCGACATCCGCCACGTCGATCCGGCGCTGTATGTCTCGGCCAAGGGACCCCGGGAAGCCCGCAATGCCGTGTGGATGAAGACTTTCGGTCCGATGCCCGACGACGCCGGCCTGCACCGGGCGGCCCTGGCCTACGCGAGCGACTACACCTTGCTCGAATCCATCCTCCGCAAGCACGGCATGAGCTGGATTACGCCGGGGATGTCCGTGGCAAGCCTTGACCACGCCATGTGGTGGCACCGGCCGGTCAGGGTCGACGAGTGGCTCCTGTACGTCCAGGAATCGCCCAGCGCCCAGGGCGCACGGGGCCTCGCGACGGGCAAAATCTTCAGCCGGGACGGCCGGCACGTGGCGACGGTGGCCCAGGAGGGCATGATCCGCGTCCCGAACGACTTCAAGAACACCGACCTGAAGAACACCGAGAAGGGCGCCGTGCAGGCCGCCGTCTGATCGAGGGCGCTGCAGCACCAGATCCGCAAGGCCGAGGGCTGCCAGTACTCCCCAGCAGCGGCTGGCACACGGCGTCAACGGCACACAGGCCCACCGCACACAGGTCCACTGCACACAAAAAGCCGGCTCCCCCTGAAACAGTTCAGGCGGGAGCCGGCTTTTTCGTGGCGCTGTAAGCCTTGCGGGCTTAGTCGCGGGTGAGGCGGCGGTGGGTTACGCGGTGCGGCTTGGCCGCATCCGGGCCCAGGCGCTCGACCTTGTTCTCCTCGTAGGACTCGAAGTTGCCCTCGAACCAGTACCACTTGGACGGGTTCTCCTCGTCGCCTTCGTAGGCGAGGATGTGGGTGGCCACCCGGTCCAGGAACCAGCGGTCGTGCGAGACGACGACGGCGCAGCCCGGGAATTCGAGCAGGGCGTTTTCGAGGCTGCTGAGGGTTTCGACGTCGAGGTCGTTGGTCGGTTCGTCGAGGAGCAGCAGGTTGCCACCCTGCTTGAGGGTCAGCGCCAGGTTGAGGCGGTTGCGCTCACCACCGGAGAGCACCCCGGCCTTCTTCTGCTGGTCCGGGCCCTTGAAGCCGAAAGCGGCCACGTAGGCGCGGGACGGCATTTCGACGTGGCCGACCTGGATGTAGTCGAGGCCGTCGGAGACGACTTCCCACAGGGTCTTGTTCGGGTCAATGCCGCCGCGGCTCTGGTCGGCGTAGGAGATCTTGACGGAATCGCCGATCTTCAGTTCGCCGCCGTCGAGCGGTTCCAGGCCCACGATGGTCTTGAAGAGGGTCGATTTGCCGACGCCGTTGGGGCCGATGACGCCGACGATGCCGTTGCGGGGCAGGCTGAAGGACAGTCCGTCGATCAGGGTGCGGTCATCAAAGCCCTTCTGGAGCCCCTTGGCCTCCAGCACGAGTCCGCCCAGGCGCGGGCCCGGCGGGATCTGGATCTCTTCGAAGTCGAGCTTGCGGGTACGGTCTGCCTCGGCAGCCATTTCCTCGTAGCGGGCCAGACGGGCCTTGGACTTGGTCTGGCGTCCCTTGGCGTTGGACCGGACCCATTCGAGTTCCTCGGTCAGGCGCTTGGCCTGCTTGGCGTCCTTCTTGCCCTGGACCTCCAGACGGGCGCGCTTCTTCTCCAGGTACGTGGAGTAGTTGCCCTCGTACGGGTACAGGTGGCCGCGGTCGACTTCGGCGATCCACTCGGCCACGTGGTCGAGGAAGTACCGGTCGTGGGTGACGGCAAGGACGGCACCGGAGTAGCTGGAGAGGTGCTGCTCCAGCCACAGCACGCTCTCGGCGTCAAGGTGGTTGGTGGGCTCGTCGAGGAGCAACAGGTCCGGCTTCTGCAGCAGGAGCTTGCACAGCGCGACGCGGCGGCGCTCACCACCGGAGAGCAGGGTGACGTCGGCGTCGGCGGGCGGGCAGCGCAGTGCGTCCATAGCCTGTTCCAGCTGGGAATCGATGTCCCAGGCGTCGGCCGCGTCGATCGCTTCCTGCAGCTGTCCCATTTCCTCGAGGAGGGCATCGTAGTCAGCGTCGGGGCTGGCCATTTCCTCGGAGATCGCGTTGAAGCGCTGGATCTTGCCGTAGATTTCGCCGACGCCTTCCTGGACGTTGCCCAGGACGGTCTTGTCTTCGTTCAGCGGCGGCTCCTGCAGCAGGATGCCTACCGTGTAGCCGGGGCTGAGCCGGGCCTCACCGTTGGAGGGAGTGTCCAGGCCGGCCATGATCTTGAGAATGGTGGACTTACCGGCACCATTCGGGCCGACAACGCCAATCTTGGCCCCCGGGAAGAAGGACATGCTTACGTCATCGAGGATGAGTTTTTCGCCGACAGCCTTACGGGCCTTGGTCATTGTGTAGATAAATTCCGCCATGCCTACAAATCTAGTGGTTCGGGCGGGATAACTCACATTCCGTGAGCCCGGATCGGCCACTTAACGGCGTCCGGGGGTTCGGCTCAGTCCCGGACGCCCACGAGGCAGCCGCCGGAGGCCAGACCCGGCAGCACAGCGACGGTGACGGTGCCGGTGCGGATCTGGGCCACGATGCAGTCGCTGCCGTCGCGCACTCCGGCCTCGACGGCGTCGACAGCCAGGCCGGTGGGCGTCCGCCCGGCTGTGACTTCCACAGCGTCGGCCGGAATCCCTGCGTTAAGCAACGACGCGCGGATGCCCGCCGTTTCGGGCTGACCGCCGGCGCGGATGGCGGCGTTCAGGACCGCCTCGACCGTGGACTTCATGGCGGATTCCCTGTCGGGTTTCAGGCCGGGTTTCGCCAGCGGCGACGCAGTGGCTGTCGGTGCCGGTGCCGGGGACGTTGCGAAAGGTGTCCCCTGAGAATCCGCGGCTTCAGAGGCCATGGCTCCGCTGCTGCCGGCCGGCGTCGCACAGGCGGAGGCCGAAAGCAGGAGCACCAAGGTTGCGGCGGCCGGAACGGCCCAGCCGCCGCGACGGGCGTCCCCTCCCGCGGTTCGGGTGGGGTCCGCCCGTCCCGCAGCGATCCTGGCGTGTTGCATCGGGCAATTCTGCCACGCGGCAGTGCCGCGTTCCGGCGTTCCGGTGCCCAGTCCCGGCCTCCACGGCGCTGCCCGCCGGTCCCCGCGGATTCAGGCTGCGGCCCCTTTCAGTTCTCCGGTTTCCTGGTCCACCTCCTCCTCCTCACCGCTCTCGTCATGGATGAAGGTCCCGTGGTCGTGGTGGTCGGCACCGTGGTCGCCGTCCCCGTCGTCGTCCCCTGGCTGGCTCTGCGGTCCGCCGCCGTCGCCGTCACCGCTACCGGGCGCATCTGGGGAACCGGGGCCGGCGGCCGCCTGGCTTCCGGCTGCGGCTGAGCGGGTGAAGTTGGCAGAGCCCCACATGAGGTCGTGGCCAACTGACTCCGCGTCAATTTCGGCGACGTGGTAGACCCTGCCGTCCTTCTCCCAGCTCCGCATCTTCAGCCTGCCAACCACGATGACCCGCTGGCCCTTCTTGATGCTGCAGCCAATGTTGCCGGCCAGCTGCCGGTATCCCTGGACGGTGAACCAGTTGGTGTTGCCATCCACCCAGGTGCTGGAGCCGCGGTCGTACCGGCGCTCGGTGGCGCCGAACCGGAAGGACGCCGTGGCCACGCCACCGGGTGTGGTCGAGCTTCTGATCTCCGAGGCGACGAAGCCACGGACCGTAATGTTGTCGCTCATTCTCATGTCCTGTCTCGAATTGTCGTGCCCTGCCGGGCAGTTCCAGCATCCCGCCGTGGACCGTGGCCGGGGAGGACCCGGCTGTGCCATGTGGATAACCGGCTGCCGGCGACGGTGTAGGGACCGTGTTGGGGAGAAGTCAGGGCCGGCAGGGCCAGCCAACCGGACGGCGTTGACCTCCACCGGCCGTCCGGCACTGTAAACTTTTTGAGGCGTCACCGGCAGCAGCCGGTGGGCGCCAGCGCGCCCCAGTAGCTCAGGGGATAGAGCAGCGGCCTTCTAATCCGCCGGTCGGGGGTTCGATTCCCTCCTGGGGCACAAGAGAGCGGCTCTGACCTGCGACAACGCAAGGTCAGGGCCGCTTCCTACGCCAACTCCTATTTCAACCAGAACATCAGATCCACTTGTTGTGTTTGAACGTCAGGAACAGGATCCCGCCCATGCCGAGCATGAGCGCGAGTGCCATCGGATAGCCGAAGATCCAGTCGAGCTCGGGCATGTCGCGGAAGTTCATGCCGTAAATCGACGCGATCAACGTCGGCGCAAACAGGATGGCAGCCCACGACGAGATCCGCTTGACCTGCTCGTTCTGGGCGAAGCTCGACTCCGTCAGGAGCCGCATTTCGTCGTTCTGCCGCTGGGCAACCAGGGCCGCGTTGACGGCCAGCGCGTTCTGCAGCAACGCCCGGAAGGCAGACACCCGCTCCCCCAGCCTGATGGCGTGGTCCAGGACGTCGCGGAAATGATCCTGCAGTTCGGGGTCCGGTACGCCGTCCGGTCCGCCGCCCATGAGGCTCTGCAGGATTCCGGCCAGCGGGGCCGTGGCACGCTGGAACGTGATGACCTGGCGGGAGAGTTCATAGATCCTGCGCGATACGCCGGGGTCGGCAGCGAACAGGTCGTCTTCGATTTCATCGATATCGTTTTCCAGCCCTGCCGCCACCGGCTCGTACTCGTCCACCACCTGGTCCAGGATCGCGTACAACACCGCATCCGGTCCAAGTGCCAGGAACTCCGGCTCGGACTCCATCCGCCGGCGCACCCGGGCCAGGTCGGGAGACTCCGCCCGGCGGACAGTCACCACAAAGTCCGGGCCGGAAAACACATGGATCTCGCCGAACTCGACCTTCTCCACATCGTCCAGGTACCGCGCGGGCCGCAGCACCAGGAACAACGTCTCGCCATAGTGCTCCAGCTTGGCCCGCTGGTGGCCGGCGAGCGCGTCCTCCACGGCCAGGTGGCTCAGGTCAAATTCCTCGGCCACGGAGCGCAGCTCCTCGGCTTCGGGCCGGTAGAGCCCGATCCAGGCCATGCCCTGGCGCTGCCGCAGCAGAAAGTACGTCTCCTCGAGCCCTTCCGGGTCGGCGGTCCGGTGACCGTCCACATAGACGGCGTTGTCAATAATCGTCACGGCCGCGCCTCCTCTTCAAGGCATTCGCTTTGCTGTGACGTTATACCGTCCCCGGGCCGGTGCCAACAGCCCGCACTGCCCCGAGGGCGCCGCTGGTTTTCCGGGAACATTCCCCGGAAAGACTGCCGGGAAGAACGACGCCGACGGCCGCCGCCAGGGCTCCAAAGCACAGATGCTGGCTTGGGGCAGATCGCCCGAACCGTGCACACCGTCTGCCCTGAGCCCCGCCAGCCCTCAGCACGCTTAGTATTGAGTGGACTGGCAGGCCGGCAGGGATAGCCTGTGCGCCCTGCCCGCAATCGAAAGGTACGGCCGCCATGACCGAGACACCCCGCAGATTCGACCCCACCAATCCAGACGACGCCTCCACCTCCCAGTACGCGGGGTCCGCTGACGCCACGCCCGGGCCCTCGTCCGCCGAGCAAGGCCTCAGCACGGACGTGGCCGCGACCGGCACCGATGTGGCCGCCACGACGGCGGGGCGCGCCGAAACCTCCCGCCCCGAGGAACCCACGGCTCAGGCTCCCGCGCCGGCGCCCGCTCCGGACACGCGCCAGGTCACCCGTGCGGGAATGGTTTGGGCCGCGGTTGCCTGCGCGCTCGTGGTGCTGATCCTGCTGATCGCTTTCATCCTGCAGAATCAGGAATACGTGCAGGTGAAGTTCTTTGGCCTCGAAGGCTCGGTCCCGCTGGGCATCGCCTTGTTCATCGCGGCCGTCGGCGGCGGCGTTCTGGTCGCCATCGCCGGAGCCGCCCGCATCATCCAGCTCCGGCTCGCCGCGCACCGCGTCCGCCGCCAGGCCAGCCCGGGCACGCGCACGCGCTGACGCGGAAACCGCCAGGCGCTACCCTCTTTCCATGCGCGACGCAGAACCCCGGGCCCAGGCAGCCATCACCACCGCCGCGGCGGACTGGCCCGACGTCGAGCGTCTCTTTGGCGTCCGCGGCGAGCCCTCACGATGCTGGTGCCGGTTCTTTGCCTTGACCGGCCCGCAGTGGTCCGCGTCCACCCCGGAGGAGCGGAAGAACCAGTTGCGGGACAAGTTCGACGGCGGCCAGCCGGCGCCCGGGGTCCTGGCCTTCCGCGACGGGAATCCGGTGGGCTGGTGCGCCGTCGAGCCCCGCGGGTGCTACCCAAGGATCCTGCGCTCGAAGGTGCTGGCGTCGGCCCCTGACGCCGCCCGGGATCCCGGCGTGGACCATGTGTGGTCCGTCAGTTGCTTTGTCGTCTCCCCCGGCCACCGACGGAGCGGAGTGGCGGGGGCGTTGCTTGCCGCCGCCGTCGAACACGCCGCCGCGCACGGCGCCACGGTGGTGGAGGGTTATCCGGTCGACCCCGCGCAACGGCCCAAGGCCGGCCCGGCAGACCTCTACCACGGAACGCTGGGACTCTTTTTGGCGGCAGGCTTCACAGTAGTCAGCGGCGAAGTGGTCAGCGGCGCGGTGCCGGGACGCGCCGTCGTCCGCCTGACGGTGCCCCGGCCCGGCAGGGACCGCGGGCGCTAGGGCAGGGTCAGGATCACCGGCCCGTCGGCGGTGATGGCCACGGTGTGTTCGCTGTGCGCGGCGCGGCGGCCGTTCGCTGAGCGGAGGGTCCATTCGTCGTCGTCATGGTAGTAGTCGTCCTTGCGGCCGAGAATCAGCATTGGCTCGATGGCGATGACCAGGCCCTCGGTCAGTTTGATGCCGCGACCGGGACGTCCGTCGTTGGGCACGTGCGGCTCGGCGTGCATGGTCCGGCCGATCCCGTGGCCGCCGTGGTCGGCGAGCAGCCCGTAGCCTGCCCGGCGCGCTGCCCCGCCGATCGCGTAGGCGAGATCCCCCATCTTGTTCCCGATCCTTGCCGCTTCGATCCCCCTGGCCAGGGCGGCGTCCGTGGCGTCGATGAGGGCCTGGTCCACCGGGTCCACGGTCCCCACGATGAAGCTGACTGCCGCATCGCCGCACCACCCGGCCAGGAACGCGCCGCAATCCACGCTCAGGAGGTCCCCGTCCTGGAGCCGGTACTCATTGGGGATGCCGTGCACGACGGCGTCGTTGACGGACGTGCAGATGACCCCCGGGAACGGCACTGACGCCCACCGCGGCCGGTAGTTCAGGAACGCCGGAGTGGCTCCCGCGTCGGCGATTGACGCCGCGGCGACATCGTCCAGTTCCTTGAGCGAAACGCCGACGGCGGCCGCGTCGCGGACCCGGGCGAGGGTGGTGGCGACCACCCGGCCGGCCTCGCGCATCAGTGCGATCTCTTCGGGACTCTTGATCATGGACATGGCTTTCCCTTCCGACGCGGAGCCGCGGCTTGCTGGCTTCAACTCTAAAGCCCGGCGCGGCGTGTCTACAGTGGCCTCATGACCACCACGGAACTCATAGACGCGATCCGCGGCAGCCTCCAGGCTGCTGCCGATCCTGGCCGCGCCGCGGGGGCACAGGCCTACATGAAATCGCAGATGCCATCCCTGGGCGTGCGGGTTCCCGAGGTTCGCAGCATTGTCAGGGCCGCGGCCGCGGACCACCCGCCGGGCAGCCTGGCGGAACTGCAGTCCGCGGTGCTTGTGCTGTGGCGCAACGCCGGCCATCGTGAGGAACGCTACGCCGCGATCGAGCTCACGGGGCTCAAGCCCGCAGCCGGGGAACTGAGCATGCTGGCCCTCTATGAGGAAATCATCCGCACCGGAGCCTGGTGGGACCTGGTGGACGGGGTGGCCCACCGGCTGGGCGCCCTGTTGCAGGCCCACCGGGCAGAACTGACGCCGGTGCTCGAACGCTGGAGCCGGGACGAGGACTTCTGGGTCCGGCGGGCCGCGATCACCGCACAGCTGGGGGCGAAGGGCGCCACGGACACGGAGCTCCTGGCCGCTGTGATCGAGGCCAATCTCGAGGACCGGGAGTTCTTCATCCGCAAGGCGATCGGGTGGGCGCTGCGCCAGTACGCCAGGACGGATCCGGCCTGGGTGAAAGCGTTCGTGCGGCGGCATGCGGACCAGCTCAGTCCGCTCTCGCGCAAGGAAGCGCTCAGGAACTTGGCGGCCTAGCCAGAACCAGCCCTAGATGATCGGCCGCGTCGTGACCGGCTCGTCCGACTTGGTGAACAGCAGCTTGGTCTTCGGGTCAAGGAAGATCAGGTACAGCGCGAACAGCAACGCAATGATCGCCGCGGCGTTGCGGGCCAGCGCCAGGGCCAGGCCCAGATCCGCGGTCTGCAGGTAGGGGAAGACGTCGAGCTGGTCCGAGATCGCGTACACCATGAAGAAGGACACGATGAAGTAGAGCGCCTTGACCTGCCAGTCGTCGCGGATGCCCGTGACGGCGAAGAGCGGGATGAGCCAGACGATGTACCAGGACTGGATCATCGGGGACAGCAGTACGACGGCGGCGAAGGCCAGGGTGAGCCGGCGCATCAGGCGGTCGTAGTCGCCGCGGAAGATCTGCCAGGCGACGATGCCGACGGCGAGCAGCTTGCCGGCGTCGAACGCCCACTTGGCCAGTCCCCAACCGTCGAGCCCGAAGGCGTTGGAGATGGAGGCCACGATCAGGCCCACCAGGCCAACAGGCGCGTACCAGATCCAGATGCTGCCCGGGGCGGACAACCCGTTGATCCAGCCGAAGCCGAAGCCATTGACCCGGCTCATGAGATACAGCAAGGCCAGGCTGATGCCGGCCGTGAGGGCCCAGAAGACGAACTTGCGCGGCCAGCTGGCGCCCTTGCCCGCCCAGAGCAGGCCGATGAACGGCAGGAAAACCACCGTGATGGGCTTGACCGAGATGGAGAGCGTGACCAGCACGATTCCGAGGATGACCCGGCGCGTGGCGCAGTAATAAAGGCCGGCCAGGGCCAGGCCGATCATGAGGGCATCGTTGTGGACGCTGGCGATGAAGTTGGTGAGGAACAGCGGGTTGGCCGCCGTCAGCCACAGGGCCCGGTTCGGGTTCACTCCGTGCAGTTCGGCCAGTTTGGGCACGTAGATCACGCAGAGGACCACGCCCACCAGGGCCGCGATCCGGAACAGCATGATGCTGCCTTCAGGGTGCACGTTGGTGGCCCAGACCACGAACTGTTCGATCCACAGGAACAGTTGCCCGTAGGGGACGGGAGCTTCGGTCCACATTCTGTCGGCGCCCAGCTGGAAGTAGTTGGACAGCGCCGAAATGCCGTTTTCGTAGGGGTTGAAGCCCTCCACCATGAGCCGGCCCTGGCCGATATACGCGTAGACGTCGCGGCTGAACAGCGGCACAGAGAACATCAGCGGCAGCCCCCACGCCGCCGTCGCCTGGAGCGTGGCCTTGCGGGCGCCGGCCCCCCAGACCCGGACGCGCTGGCCGAGCCGCAGCCAGGCGCGGACCAGCAGCATGCCGCCGAAGGCCAGCAGGACAATGCAGAGGGCGACGCCCAGGGCCTCGGTGCGCATAAAGATGAACAGCGGGACGCGGCGGAGTTCGGACGCGGGGGCAAGCCAGCCGACGCCGATCGAACCGATCGTCATGAACAGCGAGCCCAGGAACCCGGCAAGGATCGGGGACCGCGGGTTGTCGACGTCGCCGACGGCCCCTTCCCCCTCAGTGGAGGACACAGCCGGGGTGAGCGCGGTCCGGCCGGACGCGGAGGGGCGGGACGTGGACGGGCGGGACGTACCGGCAGCCGTTTCCCCCGCCGCAGGCACAGGCGCCGTCATGTCAGGATCGTCCAATCTGTTGTGGGCCACAATTCCGCCCACAGCCGGCCGCAGTGTCCGGCCCGGGGCGCCGCGTCGAAGAAATCAGTGCCGAAATAATTCGGCGGCCGCGTATTCGAAATCCTAGCACCGGACGGCTCTGTGGCGTCGGAACGGTAGGCTGGGCGGGTGCCTATTACTAACGAACGCATCGTCTGGATCGACTGCGAAATGACCGGCCTGGACACCAAGAATGACGCCCTTATCGAGGTGGCCGCGCTGGTGACCGATTCGGAGCTCAACATCCTGGGGGACGGCGTCGACGTCGTGATCAAGCCCGACGACGCCGCGCTGGCCCAGATGAACGACTTTGTCCGCGACATGCACACACGCTCCGGCCTGCTGGCGGAGCTTCCGCACGGCAAGACGATGGCCGAAGCGCAGGCAGCGGTGCTCGCCTACATCAAGAAATGGGTGCCGGATCCCCGGAAGGCGCCGCTCGGCGGCAACTCGGTGGGCACCGACCGCGTGTTCCTTGTCCGCGATATGCCCGACGTGGTGGAGCACCTGCACTACCGGGTCATCGATGTGAGCACCATCAAGGAACTCTCCCGCCGCTGGTTTGCCCGGGCCTACTTCCAGTCCCCGGCCAAGCTGGGCGGCCACCGGGCGCTCGGCGACATCAAGGACTCCATCGACGAACTCCGGTATTACCGCGAGGCCGTGTTTGTCCCCGCGCCGGGCCCGGACAGTGCCACGGCGCAGCGGATCGCCAAACGCGTCATGGGCGGCGAACCAGCCGAGCCCACCCCGGCGGAGTAGCGGCCGCACACCTACCCTCCGCGCAGCGGGGCCGGTGAAACGTCGCCGGGGACGTGGCGCGGAAAAGTAATCTGCGCCACGTTTCGCGGAAATTTCGGCGAAAATCGCAAAAGTGGCAAAACCACCCCCAAACAGCAGGTAAGCTATTTGTCGTTGCCTTTCCAGCCAGCCGGTTCGCCGGAGGGCCTGATATGGCACATGGTGGGCGTAGCTCAGTTGGCAGAGCGCCTGGTTGTGGTCCAGGAGGTCGCGGGTTCAACCCCCGTCGCTCACCCTCATGAAGGACGGCAGTGATTGTCCGACCTTTTCCAAAGGCCGCACCGGTTATCCGGTGCGGCCTTTGTTGTCTGTATGGGAAGGAATCGCAGTGAAGCGCAAGCTGTTTGAAGAAGACCACGAGATGTTCCGTGAGATGGCCGCCGAGTTCAACGCGCGCGCGGTCGCTCCCCACTACACCCAGTGGGACGAGGACCACATGATGCCCCGGGAACTGTGGTCCGCTGCCGGCGAGCAGGGCCTGCTGGGCCTGGCCGTGCCGGAAGAGTTCGGCGGCATGGGGATGTCCGACTACCGCTTCCGGACAGTGCTCGATGAAGAATTCGCCAAGAGCAACCACCTCGCGGTCGGCCTGGCGTTCCACCTGCACGATGACATGGTCCTCCCCCACCTGCTGGCCTACGGCTCCGATGACCTCAAGGCCCGCTGGCTCCCGGGCATGGTCTCGGGCGAAAAGGTCACCTCGGTCGCCTGGACCGAACCGGGGGCCGGCTCCGACCTGCGCGGCATCCGCACCAAGGCGGTCCGCGACGGCGACGACTGGCTGATCACTGGCCAGAAAACGTTTATCGGCAACGGCATCTCCGGCGACGCCTCCCTGGTCCTTGCCCGCACCGACGGCGGCACCGGACGCGGAAACCGCGACTCGTTCTCGCTTTTCATGGTCCAGAAGGGCGAGGGCTACAACACCGGCAAGCAGCTGGACAAGATGGGCCTCAAGGCTTCCGACACGGCCGAACTGTTCTTCGACAACGTCCGCGTCCCGCACGCGGACCTCGTCGGCGAGGAAGGCAAGGGCCTGCAGTACGCGGCCGAACAGCTCCCCCAGGGCCGGCTGGCGATCGCCGTGGCCAGCTCCGCCGTCGTGCGCGCCACCTACGAGGCGACTGTCCGCTACACGAAGGACCGCAACGCGTTCGGCGAGCGGATCATCGATTTCCAGAACAGCCGCTTCGAACTCGCCGACATCCTCACGGAGGTCGAGGTCACCGAAGCGTATGTGGACCAGGCCATCCTGGCGTTCAACGCCGGAGAGCTCGACGCCGCAGGCGCCGCCCGTGCCAAACTGTGGGCGTCCGAGCGCGCCAAGTCCGTCACGGACCGCTGCCTGCAGCTGCACGGCGGGTACGGCTACATCATGGAATACCCGGTGGCCCAGGCCTACCTCGCCGCCCGGCTGCTGACGATCTTCGGCGGCACCAACGAAATCATGCGCGACGTCGTCGGCCGCACCATCGCCGGCTGAGACGCCGCGACTCCACCTGCACCCGAGGAATATTCCTGATATGACCGTCCTGCCCATCACGATCTGGGGCGAGCCCGTGCTGCACCGCCGGGCCGCGGAAGTCGAAGTCTTCGACGACGAGCTCCGCAGCCTGATCGCCGACATGTTCGAGACCAACGACGCCGCGAACGGCGTCGGGCTGGCGGCCCCCCAGGTGGGGGTCGGCAAGCGGCTCTTCGTGTACAAGTACGACAACGACGACGGCGCCGCGCCCACCGGCGTCGTGGTCAACCCTGTCCTGACACTTTCCAAGATCTCCGGCGCCCTGCCGGACCCCGACGAGGAAGAGGAAGGCTGCCTGTCCTTCCCGGGCGGCCAGTATCCGCTCAAGCGGGCCGAATGGGCGAGGGTCCAGGGCTTCGACGGTGACGGGAAGCCGGTGGAATTCGAGGCGACCGGCTGGTTCGCCCGGGTCATCCAGCACGAGTACGACCACCTCGACGGCAAGCTCTACGTCAACCGGCTCATTGACCGCTATGCCCGCCGGGCCATGAAGCAGGCCAAGCGCAGCGGCTGGGGCGTTCCCGGCCTGACCTGGATGCCGGGAGTGGACCCGGACCCGTTCGGCCACTGACGGCCGCGGCTGGGCGCTGCTGCACGCGGATTTCCCCACGTTTGACGCCGATGCGCAGGAAATCGCCGGCGGTTTGGGGGGACGCGCCGGCGGCGGGTCCCAAAGGTGGGGAATTTCGGCGGGATTTCCCCAGTTCAGCAGTGACCCGGCCAGCCGGTTCCTTTAGGTGCGGTCGACGGCGGCCAGAATGGCGGCGCCGAGCTCGGCCGGCCTGGTGAACTGCGGCCAGTGTCCGGTAGGCAGGTCCACATAGTCGACCTGGCGGATCCGTCCGAGCTCCGCCACGAACGGGTGGCCGCCGGCAACCATTTCCGTCAGCATCGAGGACGGGAATTCGCAGGCGATGATGGTGACCGGAACCTCGAAGCGGCGTTCATCCGAGAGCTGCTGCCGGTCCTGGGCCACGCCGCGGGGCTGCGGGATGGCACGGGCACGGAACATGGCGCGCAGCTCGTCGGTCAGGTCGGTGAGGTCCTGGTCCTCGAAGAGCTCCCACGGCGGCAGCGGCACCTCGTCGCCGTCGGCCGGGAGTTCGTCATTGATGACCCCACCCTCCCCCAGCGGTCCGCTGTCCACGTAGACAGCCCGGGCCACCCGGTCCGGGCGGGCGTCGACGGCGCCGTGGATGATGGCCCCGCCGCCGGAGTGGCCCACCAGGACCACCGGCGCGTCGAAGGAATCGATCTTCGCCCCGACGGCGTCGATGTGGGTGCGCAGGCCGATCCCGGCGCGCGGCGCATCCGCCGACTCCAGGCCCGGCAGGGTCAACGGATGGACCTTGTGCCCGGCCGCGGTCAGCGGCGGGGTGACGTCCGCCCACGACGAGGCGTCCAACCAGAATCCGGGTACGAGGATGATGTCCATGCCGGTACCCTACCGGTCGAGTACCAGCTCCACCACCTGATAGGGGTCCTCGCCCGGGACCAGGTTGTGCATGGTGATGCGTCCGCCCGAGCCGTCCGCCGGGTGCAGGTGGATCTGCCAGCCCCAGTCCGGGCCGGTCGGCGCCGCATAGGAGCCGTTGAGCCGGAGGACACCGTCGCCGCCCACAGTGCCGGAGAACTGCATCAGCGCCTTGCCCGTGTGCCAGGAGTCCAGCCACACAGCGGTGGCGGGATCCGCGCCGGACGCGCCGCCGGCCAGGATCAGGAGGCCTTCCTGCGGGCTCTCACCGTCTGACCAGGTGTAGGCGACACTCGCGAAGTGTGCGGCGGTCACCGTCACCGTGGCGGTGGCCGCCGAAGCCTTGTAGTCGTCCGTGGGCATGAGCCGCAAGCGGTTTTGTCCCTGCCAGGCGCCAAGGAACGGTGTCACGTATTTCACAATGTCCATGCTGCAGTCTACTGAGCCAATCGATCCTGCTCAGTCCTTGGCCGGCCTTTCGAGGCTCGCCGCGAAGTCCGGGACGTAGCGGAACAGTTCCCGCGGCGGGCGCGTGTAGTTGACGGCCTTCGGCCGCTCCGGCAAGGTCACCTGTTCTGTCCGTACGTCGGTGTAGTCGATGCTGGAGAGCAGGTGGGCGATGAGGTTGATCCTTGCCCGGCGTTTGTCTTCGGCTTCCACCACGTACCAGGGAGATTCCGCGGTGTCTGTCTGTACGAACATGTCGTCTTTGGCCCTTGAGTAGTCTTCCCAGCGCAGGATTGCCTCCCGGTCCATCGGCGAGAGCTTCCATTGCCGCATGGGATCATCCATCCGGGATTTGAACCGCCGCTCCTGTTCCCCATGGCTGATCGAGAACCAGTACTTGAAGAAGAGGATGCCGTCCTGGATGAGGAGCCGTTCAAAAACCGGGCACTGGGCCATGAAGCGTTTGTGCTCCGCCGGGGTGCAAAAGCCCATCACGTGTTCGACGCCGGCGCGGTTGTACCAGGAGCGGTCCATCAGGACGATTTCCCCGGCGGCCGGCAGATGCGCCACATAGCGCTGGAAGTACCATTCACCGCGTTCGCGCTCAGTCGGCGCCGGCAATGCGACTATCCGGGCAAACCGCGGATTCAGGTACTCGGTGACCCGCTTGATCGCACTCCCCTTGCCGGCTGCATCCCGCCCCTCGAAGATAATGAGGACCCGCGCCCCGGTGCTCCGGACCCACTCCTGGAGGGCAACCAGTTCCGCCTGGAGCCGCAGAAGTTCGGCCTCGTAGATTCCGGCATCGAGCCGGGCCGGCCGCCGTGCGGAGCCCTTCTTGTGGCCGGCGTGCCCCTTGCCTGATTTGTCCGTGCGATGTGCCATGGTTTCCGTTCCAGCATTTGGGGCGCGCGGTTTGTCCCGCCGCGCCCATTCTCGCCGTGCATCAGAACGGCTGCAAGGGTCCTCCAGCCCGGAAGCCGGGACGGGCGCGTCAGCGCGGCACGATCGTCTGTTGCCCTGGGCAAGAGGCCAGGATCCGTTTCATCGCCTCCTTCTCTGCCGCAGTAACCCACAGCCGGTAGGCCGCCTTAACCGAAATTTGGCGGGCGACGTAGTGGCAGCGGAAAGCCTTGTTTGGCGGCAGCCAGGTGGCGGCGTCGGAGGCACTCTTGTCCTGGTTGGCGGGACCGTCGACGGCGATCAGGTTGAGCGGATCGTTGGCCAGGTGTTCACGCTGCTGCGAGGTGAGCTGCTGGGCGCCCTTTTGCCACGCGTCCCCCAGCGCCACGACGTGGTCGATCTGCACCGCAGCACTGGTTTCGGCGCCGCGCCGGAACGCGATCATGCGGCCGGTGTACGGTTCCTGGAACGTGCCGCCGGCCACCTGGCAGCGGGAGCCACTGACGAATTCGGCGGCCGCCAGGTCGCGGCGGAGGATGTCGTTGCGCGTATCGCAGCCGTTGCGGTCGACGTCGAGCCACGCCTGGCCGAAGGCGCCCCGGTCATAGTTGTTCTTCGCCGACCGTCCCTTGACCGCGAGGGTGTCGAGCACGCCGGCAGCGCTTCCCTGCGGCACGGCCCGGACGGCGTCCACCGCGTTCATCCACCCTCGGGCAATGACGGGGGCCTCGCGGGGGCCGGCGATTTGCGGCTCCGCGGCGGCAAACTGGCCAGCCGTGAAGAACCAGACCAGACCGCCCAGGACGGCCAGGCCGGCCGCGGCCAGGAGAATCCAGGCCTGGCGGGAGTGGCGGCGGGCGCGGCGGAAATCCATCCAGGTGACGGTCATGTGGGCGGCCGCTCGCGGCGTTCTGGCTGCACGCCCTGAGCCTATGCGGACGCCATGCCACTCGGGCGGTTGTCCACAGTGTTGGGGACCGGTGGCGGAACGCGGGGGCCTATTGCTCCCGTGTGACCCGTTTCAGGTCTTCGTTGGCCAGATCCAGCAGGCCCTGGAGCTGGGTCACCCGGTCGTCGTTGACTTCACCGGACTGGCGTTTGACGAGGGCGTCGTCCAGCAGCCGCTTCGCTTCTTTCGCGTTGCTCCGCGCGACGTCCAGCGCGTGTTCCAGGGTGGTCTCGTGTTCAACAGCCGGGTTCGGTTCCATGGCTCCATTGTGGTTCCCTTTCCCGGCCGATTCCAGTGCATCGGCCGGGAAAGGAGGAACATGTCCCGGTCAGGGACATTCGCCCTGACTAGACCTCGACGGGCAGCCCTGCGGCCTCGAGGATGGACGCAGCGTCCTTGGCGGGGAAGGACGGCGGGTTGACCCCGGCCATTTCCTCCATGACGCGGACCACCTGGCAGCTGTAGCCGAACTCGTTGTCGTACCAGACGTACAGGACGAGGTTCTTCTCGTTGGAGATGGTGGCCAGGCCGTCGACGATGCCTGCCCGGCGTGAGCCGACGAAGTCCGTGGAGACAACCTCGGGCGAATCGATGTAATCGATCTGCTTGCGCAGCTCGGAGTGCAGCGACATTTCCCGCAGGTAGTCGTTGACCTCGTCCTTGGTGGTGCCGTTCTCCAGGTTCAGGTTCAGGATGGCCAGCGAGACGTCCGGGGTGGGGACGCGGATGGAGCTGCCCGTGAGCTTGCCGAGCAGTTCCGGCAGGGCCTTGGCCACGGCCTTGGCGGCACCGGTCTCGGTGATCACCATGTTCAGCGCGGCAGAGCGTCCACGGCGGTCGCCCTTGTGGAAGTTGTCGATCAGGTTCTGGTCGTTCGTGAAGGAGTGGACCGTCTCCACGTGGCCGTGCACCACGCCGTAGCGGTCGTTGATCGCCTTGAGCACAGGGGTGATGGCGTTCGTGGTGCAGGACGCCGCCGAGACGATCGTGTCCGAGTCGTCGATGGTGCCGTGGTTGATGCCGTGCACGATGTTCTTCAACTCGCCCTTGCCCGGTGCGGTGAGGAGAACGCGGGCAACACCCTTGCTCAACAGGTGCTGGGACAGGCCCTCGGCGTCGCGCCAGCGGCCCGTGTTGTCCACGACGAGCGCGTCCTGGATGCCGTAGGCGGTGTAGTCCACCGTGGAGGGGTTGTCCGAGTAGATGACCTGGATCTGGACGCCGTTGGCCGTGATGGTGTCGTTTTCGAGGTCGACCTTGATGGTGCCTTCGAAGGAGCCGTGGACGGAGTCGCGGCGCAGCAGGCTCGCGCGCTTGCTGAGGTCGTTGTCTGAACCGCGGCGGACCACGATGGCACGCAGGCGCAGGCCGTGGCCGCCGCCTGCCTTTTCGATCAGGAGCCGGGCCAGGAGCCGGCCGATGCGGCCGAAGCCGTAGAGGACGACGTCGGTGCTGGTGCGGTCGTCGCCGCCGCGCTTGCCGACAACCTCGGCGAGTTCGGCGCGGAGGAACTCATCCAGGCTGGCGCCGTCGCCCTCGGCGCGGTATTTCTCGGTGAGGCGGGCAATGTCGATCGCCGCGGCGCCGAGGTCCAGCTTGGTCAGGGCCTCCAGCAGCGGGGCGGTCTCCTCGAGGCGCAGTTCTTCCTTGCTCATCCGGCGGGCGAAGCGATGGGCCTTGAGGATATTCATGGTGGACTTGTTGATCAGGCTGCGTCCGTGGATGGAGGTCACCACGTTGTTCTCGCGGTACAGCCGGCCGATCACGGGGATCATCGCCTCGGCGAGTGCCTCACGGCCCATCCACGTATCAAGACAAGAATCTGACGTCTGGCTCACAGAACTACCTTCCTAGAATCCACCCCCTACGTCCTCGTAGGGGGAAGTCGGCCGCCGGAGGGTGTCCGGTACCGGGCACCGGCGGGGATTCGGTCCACCCCGGGCGCCTCATCGAGCGCAAAGAAAAACCGCCGGCTGCGAACGCAGACCCGGCGGCAGAACTTCTACGTTCACCATCAATTCTACGGGCGGCCAGGCAGGGTCGGGTGCCTGTTGCGCGTGAATTGACTCACACACTGTCCGGGGCCACGTCGAAGTCGGCAAAACCATCCGCGCCGGGCGTCAGCCCCGCTGCGTCCTCAAGGATCATGTCGACGGCCTTTTCCGCGATCATGATGGTGGGTGCCTGGGTGTTGGCACTGACCAGCCGGGGCATGATCGAGGAGTCAACGACCCGCAATCCCTCCAGCCCGTGGACCTTCAGCCGCGGGGAGACAACGGAATCATCGGTGGTACCCATGGCGCAAGTGCCGACCGGGTGGTACGAGGTCCGCCCGTAGGAGCGCACGAAATTCACGTACTGGTCGCGGGTTGCCACCCGGGAGCCGTCGCCGATGTGCTCCTTCTGAATGAACGCCGCCATCGATGACTGCTCCATGATCTGCCGGCTCTGCTGCACCCCGGCGATCGTCATCTCCAGATCGTAGTCATCCGCCAGGAAATTCGGATCGATGAGCGGTGTCATTGTGGGATCTGAGGACGCGACGCGAACTGTCCCCCGGCTGCGGGGGCGCAGGAAGTACGAGTTGAGCGTCGCCCCGAATCCGGGCCGCAGCGACGCAATGCCCGGCTCCGACCTCGCCGCGGGCAGGAAGTGGAACTGCAGGTCCGGGGTCTTCTCATCTGTGTTGGCGTAGCTGAAGCCACCGGCCTCGACGAGGTTGGACGCGAACGGTCCCGAGCGGAAAGCCAGATACTCGAGGCCCGCCAGCATTGTCGCCGGGCGCACCCGATTGAACCGGTCCAGGCTGTGGTCATCGGTGAGTTCGTAAATGATGTCCAGGTCAAGGTGGTCCTGCAGGTTCTTCCCGACCCCGGGCAGGGCGTGGATCACGTCGATGCCGGCGGCAGCAAGGTCTGCCGGGTCGCCGATGCCTGAAAGCTGCAGCAACTTGGGCGAGCCAAACGCGCCGCTGGCGATCAGCACCTCGCGCCGGGCACCGTAGGTTCGCGCGACTCCGCCTTCAATCGCCTGGATGCCGACGGCGCGGCCATTCTTGATGACCACCTTGGAGACGGTCACGTTGACGCGGACAGTGAGATTGGGCCGCCTGCGCGCGGGTTTCAGATACGCGACGGCTGCGCTGCACCGGCGCCCATTCCTGGTGGTGGTCTGGTAGAAGCCAACGCCCAACTGCTTCGCCCCATTAAAATCGCTGTTGTAGGGCAGCCCGAACTCCTGGCCCGCCTGCACGAATGCCGCCGAGAGCGTGTGCGGACGCCGGAGGTCAGAGACGCCGAGCGGCCCGGTGGTTCCATGGTGGGGTCCGGAGAGCCTGGTGTTTGACTCCGAGCGAATGAAATACTTGGACACCTCGGCGGCGGACCAGCCCTCACATCCATAGTCCCCGGCCCACCCGTCGTAGTCCCCAGCCACTCCCCGGGTGAAGACCTGGGAGTTGATGGACCCGCCGCCGCCAAGCCCGCGGCCTTGAGGGAGCGGGATGCTCCGGCCGTTGCTGTGCTTTTGCGGAACACTGCTATACGCCCACTGGTACGGTCCTCCCTTCAATCTCGGGAAGCCCGCGGGCATATGGATGAAGGGATGGCGGTCGGACCTGCCCGCCTCGAGCAGAAGCACACGGACTGAGGGGTCTTCACTCAATCTGCCAGCCAGAACGCTGCCGCCGGTACCACCCCCGGCGATCACATAGTCGTACTCAGCATCGTCCGGCACTATGACTCCTCAACCATCGCCGAAGCTACCGCTCCTTGAAGCGTTGATTGAAGTGTGTTAGTTCCGCGGCCATGATGTCAAGCATCCGGGGCTGGCGTGCACAGCCGCCGGTAGGCGGCACACGGCGGAACGGACCGGGCCAAGTGGGTGGATGGGTTGACCGATACGCCGGGTTCTGTGTTCCCGCGCTGTTGCCGGCGCGGGAGTAGCGGCCATCCATCTACGGACGCCGTTGCCGACGCCCTCCAGCGGCCTACCCGAACACTCGGGCGAGCAGCCCTCAAACGTGTCCTGTCTGGCCTTGCTCCGGGTGGGGTTTACCTAGCCTTCCCGGTCACCCGGGAAGCTGGTGGTCTCTTACACCACCGTTTCACCCTTACCTGCCCTGTGGCCTGTGCACGCACACGCCGCATGCAGGCGGTCTGTTCTCTGTGGCACTGGCCTGCGGGTTACCCCGAGTGGGCGTTACCCACCACCCTGCTCTGCGGAGCCCGGACGTTCCTCGAGCCACTTGCGTGACGCGCGGCCGCCTGGTCAACCCATCCGCTGTCCATTCTACGTTCTCCCGGCCGGCACAGCCGCACCGCAGCCTTTCGGGGCTGCCGGTGGGAGAATTTAAGCAGGGTTCCTGCTAGTCAAGGAAGAGTGATCCCGATGAACTGGACCGCCATCATCATCTGGCTGTTGGCCATCGTCCTGGTGGCTATTCTCGCCAAGATGTCGATCAAGATTGTGCGCCAGTACGAACAGGGCGTCCTGTTCCGCCTGGGCCGGGTGGTCGCGGTACGGATGCCCGGCCTGCGGTTCATCATCCCGGTGGTGGACCGGCTTCAGCTTGTGAGCCTGCGGATCGTGACAATGCCGATCCAGTCACAGGGCATCATCACCCAGGACAACGTCAGCGTCGATATCTCGGCAGTGGCGTACTACCGGGTGATCGACTCCGTGAAGTCCGTCGTGGCGATCGAAGACGTGGCCGCGGCCATCAACCAGATCGCCCAGACCACCCTGCGGAAAGTGGTCGGCCGCCACAGCCTGGACCAGACGCTGTCGGAGACTGAGCGCATCAACAGCGACATTCGGATAATTCTGGACGCGATGACCCTGGAATGGGGTGTCGAAGTGACGCTCGTCGAGCTCAAGGACATCCAGCTCCCGGAGAGCATGAAGCGGGCGATGGCCCGGCAGGCGGAGGCCGAGAGGGAGAAGCGGGCCAAGATCATTTCGGCCGAAGGAGAGGCGATCGCCGCCGTGGCGCTCGGCGCGGCATCTGACACGATGATGGCCCACCCGGTCGCCCTGCAGTTGCGGAATCTTCAGTCCCTTGTGGAGATCGGGGTGGACAAGAACTCAACCGTCGTCTTCCCGGCGCCCCTGATGAGCACCATCGCCGAACTGGCCGCTTTCCTGGCACGCGAGGACCATGTGGCCAAGACGGCGATGACGGCGACGGCGACGCCAGAGGCACCGACAACGACGCCGGCACCACCGATCAAGGCCGCGTAGCCCCGACCGCCAGACCTAATTATCGCGGAACCCACGGCACGCGCCGCCGGTAGGATCGTACGGTGCTAATTCTGTTGCCGCCCTCCGAGGGCAAGACTCCCGCTGTGCGCGGGGACGCCGCCGACTGGGGCGCCTTGAGCTTTCCCGCCCTCAACAGCTCCCGCGCCAAGGTCCTGGAGGCGCTCGGCACCGTCAGCGCCCACGAGGACGCGCTGGCGCTGCTGGGCGTCGGCGCTTCACTGAGCGCCGACGTCGAACGCAATACACGGCTGCACGCGGAACCTGCCGCCCCGGCCCACCAGGTGTATTCCGGGGTGCTCTTTGACGCCCTCGGCTACAACACGCTGACCCCGGCGCAGCGGAGGAAGGCCGACGAATCGGTGCTGGTGGTCTCCGCCCTGTGGGGCGCCATCCGCTTCGCCGACCGCGTGCCCGCCTACCGGCTGTCGATGGGGACTTCGCTGCCCGACGTCGGACGGCTCGCCTCATTCTGGAAGCCGCAACTGAACGACGCACTGGCGGCGGCAACTACGGGTGAGCTGTTAATGGATTGCCGGTCCAGCACCTACGCCGCGGCCTGGACTCCCCCGCCGGAACAGACGGTGGCCGTGAACGTCTTCACCGAGACCGCCGGCGTGCGCAAGGTGGTCAGCCACTTTGCCAAGCACACCCGGGGCGAACTGGCACGGCATTTGCTCAGCCGCCGGGGCAAGGCGCCCCAAACCCCCGCACAGCTGCAGAAGGCGGCGGCGGAGAAGTGGGTTGCCGAACTCGTTGAGGGCACGGCCCGGAAGCCGCACACCCTGAACATCATCCTGCCGAACTGACGTGCAGGCGGGTGCTTAGGCCCACTCGGACGAGCGCACCAGGATGCAGCCGGAGTCCGGGCAGAACACGATGTCGTCCTCGGCCGCGGCCTTGATCTCGGCCAGGTCGCCCGGGCTCAGGTGCATGCCGGAGCCTTCCGAGGTGCCGTGGAAGAGCCGGGCAGCGCCGACGCCACGCTTGGCCAGGGTCTTCTCGTAGACGGCGAGCATTCCGGCGTCGAGTCCGGCGGCGAACTCGGCACGCTGCCCGCGCACCACCGTGGCTTCGGCGGCGATCTCGGCCAGCTGCTCGTCCAGCTCGGCACGGATGGAGCCGAAGGAGCCCTGGATGTCGTCCACAATCTGCTGCTGGGCCGCCTGGCGGGCGCGGAGCGAGTCGAGCCGTTCGAGGACTTCAAGCTCCACGTCCTCGAGGTCCGAGCGGCGCTTGTTCAGGGAGACGAGGTCCCGCTGCAGGGCGACGAGGTCCTTGGACAGCCCCGTGCCGCTGTTGAGCCTGGCCTCGTCGCGTTCGATCCGGGAGGCGACCTGCTCAACGTCGGCCTCTGAGCGTTTGAGCTCCAGTTCAGCATCGTGGACGGCCACCTTCGCGGCACCGAGCTCACCGTTGGCCACGCTGAGGGCGGCTTCCAGGTCCGTGATGCGGGAATCGCTTTCAAGGCTTCGCCGGCGGTTGGACAAGGACTTGAGCTTGGCATCGAGTCCCTGCAATTCGAGCAACTTCAACTGTTCCGCCGGTGCTGCCTTGGCCACTATTTACCTCCGCTAAATCCAATCCGGCCGAAGCCGGGCACCGTCCCGGCGCTCCTTAGACTCTAGCGCCTAGCGTACTCCCCGGCCTCGCTACGCTCACCCGGGGCCCCTCGCACGCCAGGCTTAGCCCGGAGTCAGAATGAAGTCCCACGGGTCGCTGTTGGTGGTGCTGACCCGGATCTCGACGTCGTGGCCCTGGTCGGTGAGCACATTGCCCAGCGCTTCGGCGGCCGCAGGCAGCCACAGCCATTCGCTGGCGAAGTGGGAAACGTCGATCAGGTACGGCCGGTCGTTGACCGCCGCCTCCCGGGCTTCCGATGCAGGGTGGTGCCGCAGGTCCGCCGTGACGTAGACGTCCGCGTTGCTCGCCCGCACCTCGCCGAAGAGGGAATCGCCGGCGCCGCCGCAGACAGCCACCCGCCGGATCAGCCCGTCCCGGTCCCCCGAAACACGCACGCCGCCGGCCACCGAGGGCAGGATGCCGTACACGCGGGCCGCGAAATCACCCAGCGTCAGGACCTCGTCGAGGTCACCGACGCGGCCGATGCCCTCCTCGGGGAGCCCGTTCGCGGCCGGCGTCAGCGGGGCCACGTTCTGCAGGCCCAGCGCGTCGGCCAGGACGTCGGAAACGCCGCCGACGGCGGAGTCACCATTGGTGTGCACGGTCAGCAGCGCGGTCCCGGACTCGATGAGGCGGTGCACGGCCTTGCCCTTGGCCGTATTCGCGGCCACGGACGTCACGCCCTTGAGCAGCAGCGGATGGTGCGTGATGAGCAGCTCGGCACCGAAGTCGATCGCTTCCTCGATCACGTCAATTGTCGGATCGACCGCGAACATGACCCGGCGCACCTCGGCGTTCGGGTGGCCGGCCACCAGACCCACCTCGTCCCAGTCCTCGGCCAGGGATTCGGGCCAGAGCTCCTCCACCGCCAGCTGGATCAGGCCCAGCGTCGCGGCGCCAGTGTCCTCCCCGGTGCCGGTACCGGCGTCGACGGCGGCAGCAGGGCGGTCGGATTCCGCTGAAACATCGGTGTTCACAGGTTCCATACCCCCATTTTTACCCTATCCGCGGGCGGCCCGGTCACTCGTAACACTCTCGTAAGGTGGGTGGGGAATCATCGGGGCCCTCGAACCATTGAAGAGATCATGAGAACTTTTGTCCTCGGCGGAGGCTGCTTCTGGTGCCTCGACGCCGTCTACCAGAAAACCAAGGGCGTCAGCTCGGTCGTGTCGGGCTACACCGGAGGCCATGACCGCAGCCCCGACTACTACTCTGTGTGTTCCGGGACCACAGGCCACGCCGAGGTGGTGGCAGTGACGTTCGACGAGGACGTCATTCCCGCCGAGGTCATCCTGGACATGTTCTTCGCCCTCCACGACCCCACCACGCTGAACCGGCAGGGCTACGACGTCGGAACCCAGTACCGTTCCTCAATGTTCTACGAGACCACCGAGGAAAAGATCCTGTTCGAGGAGGCGATCGAGCGGAACCAGGCCCTGTGGCGGCACCCGATCGTCACCGAGGTCAGCCGGCTGCCCCAGTTCCATATGGCCGAGGAAATCCACCAGGACTACTTCGCCAAATACCCGGAGCAGGGCTACTGCCAGGTCATCATTAACCCCAAGCTGGCCAAGGCGAGGAAATATTACTCTGCATGGCTTAATGCTTAGCTAGGGCCTGTAGGCGCTCGTTAGGCTGACCTCAGTCAACCCTCTTCAAAGACAGGCATACATACATGGCACCGATCTATGACGATGTAACCCAGCTGGTAGGCGGAACTCCGCTGGTCCGTCTGAACCGGCTGACCGAAGGCCTTGACGCCACCGTGGCCGTCAAGCTGGAGTTCTACAACCCGGCCAACAGCGTCAAGGACCGGATCGGCGTCGCGATCGTTGACGCTGCCGAGAAGTCCGGTGCACTCAAGCCCGGCGGCACCATCGTCGAAGGCACGTCCGGCAACACCGGAATCGCGCTGGCCATGGTGGGCGCGGCCCGCGGCTACAAGGTCATCCTGACCATGCCGGAAACCATGTCCACCGAGCGCCGGGTCATGCTGCGCGCGTACGGCGCCGAGATTGTCCTGACCCCCGGTTCCGAGGGCATGCGCGGCGCCGTGGAGAAAGCCCAGGAGATCGTGGCCAACACGGAGAACTCCATCTGGGCCCAGCAGTTCGCCAATGAGGCCAACCCGGAGATCCACCGCCGCACGACGGCCGAGGAAGTCTGGGCCGACACCAACGGCAAGGTGGACATCTTCGTCGCCGGCGTCGGCACCGGCGGCACCGTCACCGGCGTCGGACAGGTCCTGAAGGAACGCAAGCCGGAGGTCCAGATCGTGGCCGTCGAGCCGAAGGACTCCGCCATCCTCAACGGCGGCGCCCCGGGCCCGCACAAGATCCAGGGCCTCGGCGCGAACTTCGTCCCCGACATCCTGGACACTAACGTCTACGACGAGGTCATCGACGCCACGCTGGAAGATTCCGTCCGGGTGGCGCGCGAACTCGGCATCAAGGAAGGCATCCTGGGCGGCATCTCCTCCGGCGCCATCGTCTGGGCGGCCCTGGAGCTCGCCAAGCGTCCGGAGAACGCCGGTAAACTCATTGTTGCTGTGGTTTGTGACTTTGGTGAGCGCTACATCTCCACCGTGCTGTACGACGACATCCGCGGCTAAGTCCGCTGACCCACGATTGCCCAGAAAGGTCTTTGTGAGCTTCTTCGCAAGACTGAAGGAAGACCTCGACGCCGCCCGGTCCCACGACCCGGCGGCTCGAGGTTCTTTTGAGAACTTCTTCGCCTATTCCGGCCTGCACGCGATCTGGTTCCACCGCCTGACGCACCGGCTGTGGCAAAACCCGGCGCTGCGGTTCCCGGCGCGGCTGATCTCCCAGCTCGCCCGGTTCCTGACCGGCATCGAGATCCACCCCGGCGCGACGATCGGCCGGCGCTTCTTCATCGACCACGGCATGGGTGTGGTCATCGGCGAGACGGCCGAGATCGGCGAGGACGTCATGATCTACCACGGCGTGACCCTCGGCGGCCGCTCGCTCGCCAAGATCAAACGCCACCCCACCATCGAAGACCGTGTGGTGATCGGCGCGGGCGCCAAGATCCTGGGCCCCATCACCATCGGCCGGGACAGCGCCGTCGGCGCCAACGCCGTGGTGGTCAAGGACGCTCCGGCCGAATCAATCGTCACCGGCGTGCCGGCCACCTGGCGGCACCGCGACGCGCAGCGCGAGACGAAGCCCGCCGTCGACCCAGCCGAGTACCTGATCGAATACCGGATCTAGACCAGGCCCTGGACCGGCTCCCGGCTGAACCGGTATCTAGGCAGCCCTACCCGGGAACCGCTTGTAGATGTTCCACAGGACGGCGTCGAACGCCCGGTCCGGCAGCAGGTGGCGCAGCAGCAGGATCCCGCGGGCGCTGGCACCCACCGGGTAGCGGGTCCTGGGCCGCCGGGCGGTCGCTGCGTGCAGGATCGCCTCGGCCACGAGCTCGGGCCGCGACGACGTTGCGGGGTTGTCCGTGGTGCCCAGCGCCGCCGCCACCACCTTGGCCTGGCCCGCATAGGGGCCGTTTCCGGAGCTGGCCAGCAGCCCCTGCGCCGCAATGGCGCCCCACTCGGACTGCGTCCCGGCCGGCTCGATGACGGCCACATCAATACCGTGCGGCTTGAGCTCGAGCCGCAGCGAATCGCTCAGGCCCTCCACGGCGAACTTGGTCGCGTGGTACCAGGCGCCCAACGGCTCGTACATCTTGCCGCCGATCGATGAGATGTTGATAATCCTGCCCGCACCGGCGGCCCGCATGGCGGGGATCACGAGCTGCGTCATGCGCGCCAGACCGAAGACGTTCACGTCGAACTGCCGCCGGCCCTCAGCCAGCTCGACCTCCTCGAGCGAACCGTACGTCCCGTAGCCGGCGTTGTTGACCAGGACGTCGATCCGGCCGTGCGCGGCCAGCACGTCCCCGACGGCGGCGCTCATCGAGGCCTCATCGGTCACGTCCAGTGCCACCACCTTGACGCCGGATGCCTTCAGCGGCTCCATCAGCTCCACCCGGCGGGCCCCGGCATAGACGGTGAAGCCGGCCGAGGCAAGCTTTTTCGCGGTTTCGAAGCCGATGCCGGTGGAGGCACCGGTGACAAACGCTACGGGCTGGGGCATGAGTTGAACTCCTTGGGCGCTGAACTCCTGGGGTCGGAGCGGTGCGGAAACACGGACGGCCGGCGCCTCCCAGCGTATCTGGAAAGTACCGGCCGTCGCGTCGGAACGGGGTGGGTCAGTGGGTGTCGACTGCCTCGATCTCGGACTTGTCCTCGCCCCAGAGGGTGTGGAACGTGCCCTCGGCATCGACGCGGCCGTAGGTGTGCGCCCCGAAGAGGTCACGCTGGCCCTGGATGACGGCGGCCGGCAGGCGCTTGCGGCGCAGGCCGTCGTAGTAGGCCAGCGAGGAGGAGAACACCGGCACCGGGATGCCGAGCTGCACCGCGGTGGACACCACCCGGCGCCAGGCCGGGAGGACTTCGGCGATCGCCTTGGTGAACGCCGGGGCGAAGAGCAGGTTGGCCGGCTTCTCCGCAGCGGCGTAGGCCTTGGTGATCTCCTTGAGCAGTTCCGCACGGATGATGCAGCCGCCGCGCCACAGCGAGGCGATTTCATCCAGCTTCAGGTCCCAGCCGTATTCCTTGGCCGCGGAGGTGAGCATGTCCAGTCCCTGGGCATAGGAGACCAGCTTGGAGGCGTAGAGCGCCTGACGGACGTCCTCGACAAAGCTCTCGGGGACCTCGACGGCGGCCTCGCCGCCGGCCAGCAGCTCCTGTGCCAGCACGCGCTGCTCGGCCTGGGAGGACAGTGCCCGGGCGAAGACGGACTCGGCGATGCCCGACGTCGGGGAGCCGAGCTCAAGGGCGGAGATGACCGTCCAGCGGCCGGTGCCCTTCTGGCCGGCGGCATCCACCACAACGTCGACGAACGGCTTGCCGGTCTTCGCATCGACGTGGCCGAGGACCTCGGCGGAGATTTCGATCAGGAAGGAGGCGAGGTCGCCCTTGTTCCACTCTTCGAAGATCTTGGCCTGCTCGGCCGGTTCGATCCCGGCGCCGGAGCGCAGGAGGTCGAAGGCCTCGCCGATGACCTGCATGTCGGCGTATTCGATGCCGTTGTGGACCATCTTGACGAAGTGGCCGGCGCCGTCGGTGCCGATCCAGGCGCAGCAGGGCTGGCCGTCCACGTGCGCGGCGATCTTTTCCAGCAGCGGGCCGAGGGCGTCGTAGGACTCCTTGGAACCGCCCGGCATGATTGAGGGACCGTTGAGGGCACCCTCCTCGCCACCGGAGACACCGATGCCGACGAAGTGCAGGTCCTTCTTGGCGAGCGCAGCCTCGCGGCGGCGGGTGTCCTCGTAGTGCGAGTTGCCGGCGTCGATGATGATGTCGCCCGCTTCCAACAGCGGCTCGAGCTGCTCGATCACGGAGTCGACCGGCTTGCCGGCCTTGACCATGATCAGCACGCGACGCGGCTTCTCCAGCGAATCAACGAGTTCCTGGAGGGTCTCGGTGCGGATGAAGTCGCCCTCCTCGCCATACTTGGCTAGCAGGGTGTCTGTCTTTTCCACGGACCGGTTGTGCAGGGCAACGGTGAAGCCGTTCCGGGCCAGGTTGCGTGCGAGGTTGGCCCCCATCACCGCGAGGCCGGTAACACCGATGTGTGCTGACATCAAAAACTCCAATTCATTTTTGTACACGATGATTTCTGTAGACCACGTGTACGGCGATTCGTCTCAGACGTTCATCTAGGACTCGGCAGGTTGCGCCGCGGAGGGCGGAACCCACTCTTGAGGATTGTGGCTGTCCTTAAACCATATGTATTTCCGCGGGCCGCGGGAAAGCCGCGCCCACGGAGCGGAATGCTGCGCGTCATAAACAGTCTATGATCACCGGCGTCCGCCCCTCCGGTCGGCCCGGACCGGGCCCACCGCATTATGCTTACGACTATGTCAACCAGCCTCCACCACCGTGCCATTGAGCACCTCGGGACCCGGATCGTGGCCGGCGAGCTTCCGGCCGGGCACGTCATGCTTGCCGAGCACCTTGAGGACGAACTCAAGGTCTCCCGCTCGGTGGTCCGGGAGGCGGTCCGGGTCCTCCAGTCCCTGGGCCTGGTGGAGACCATCAAACGCGTCGGCATCCGGGTGCTGCCCTCGAACCGGTGGAACCCCTTCGACCCGCTCGTGATCCGCTGGCGGCTGGCCGGCGAAGGCCGCGGCGCCCAGCTGCGCTCCCTGGCCGAACTCCGCACCGCCGTCGAGCCGGTGGCCGCCGAACTGGCCGCGGCCAACGCCCCCGAGGAGCTCCGCCGCGAACTCGTGGAGATCTCGCACGCCATGCGCGACGCCGGGCAGGCCGGGGACGTGCCCCGGTTCCTCGAGCTGGACATCCTGTTTCATTCCCTGCTGCTGACCGGCTCGGGAAACGAGATGTTCGCCAACATGGTGGGCCAGGTGACCGAGACGCTGACCGGCCGCACCATCCACGGCCTGATGCCGGACCACCCGCGCGAGACGGCGCTGCGCTGGCACGTGGAGGTCGCCGAGGCCATCGCCGCCGGGGATGCCGCCGCCGCCCGCGAGGCCTCGAACCGGATCATGCGCGAGACCATCTCGGAGATGGAGCCGAGCTGGAAGAACCAGCCGCGGGTGTTTGTCCCGGTCGAGCGCCACTAACCCGCCACTGGCCGTCCCGGGCCCGACGGCGGAGCTCCTCACGCAGGGGCCCGCCTGAAGTCCAGCAGCACCTTCCCCGAAACAGCCGCGTTCCTGGCGACCTCGAACGCTTCCAGTCCGCGGTCCAGGCCAAAGGTGTGGGTCACCACGGGGTCCACCCGCAGAGAGCCGTCGGCGAGCGCCGCTATGACCTCATCGATTTCGTCATTGAAGCGGAAGGAGCCCACCAGCTCCAACTCGCGCGTAATGGCCAGGGAGATCAGGACCGGCTGCGGGCCCGAAGGCAGCAGCCCCACCATCACCACCCTGCCGCCACGGACCGCGCCGGTGATCGCCGAGGCCAGGCCCTGGTGGCTGCCCGAGGACTCGATGACGACGTCCGCCTCAACCGCGGCGATCGCCCCGGCGTCGTCCCCCTTGAGGACCGCGTCGGCCCCCACGGCACGGGCTATCTCCAGCGGCAGCTTGTGCATGTCCACGGCCACGATCCGGCCGGCGCCGGCACGTTTGAGCACGGCCACGGCCAGGGCCCCGATGGGACCGCTGCCGATCACCAGCGCCGTCTTTCCCGCCACGTCGCCGGCGCGCGACACGGCGTGCCAGGCGACGCTGGCCGGTTCCGCCAGTGCCGCGGTCCGCAGGTCCAGCCCCGCCGGCAGCGGCCGGAGCATCCGGGCCGGCAGGTTCACATACCGGCTGAACGCTCCGTCCGCGTGCGGAAACCGTGCGGCGCTGCCCAGATACGTGCAGCCCGGCGACAGATTCGGACGCTCCGCCGGGTACCGGGCGCCGCCCGGGCCCGGCGTTGCGGGATGCACCGCGACGGCCGTGCCGGGCCCCGGCCCGGAGCCGTCAGCGGCGGCGCGGATCACGGTCCCTACGATCTCGTGGCCCAGGACCATGGGAGCCTTGAGGACGGATTCGCCCGCGGCGCCGTGCAGCCAGTAGTGCAGGTCGGAGCCGCAGATGCCGCCGAAGGCCACGTCGATGACGGCTTCACCGGGGGCCGGCGCGGGCACGGGGATGTCCTCGATCCGCAGGTCGCCCGCGGCGTGGGCCACCACCGCCGCGGCCGTGGCCGGAAGTGCTGCCACGCCGCCCATCAGACCACCACCGTCATTCCGCCGTCGATGAAGATGGTCTGGCCGTTGACGAAGTCGGACCCGTCGGAGGCCAGCCACACGGCGGGTCCGGCCAGGTCCTGCACGGTCCCCCAGCGGTGCGCGGGGGTCCGGCCCAGGATCCAGGCGTTGAACTGCTCATCGTCGACGAGGTTTTGGGTCATCTCGGTGTGGATGTAGCCCGGCGCGATCCCGTTGATCTGCAGGCCCGAGGCGGCCCATTCCGCGGTCATGGCCCGGGTCAGGTTCCGCAGGCCGCCCTTCGCCGCGATGTAGGGCGCGATGGTGGGCCGGGCGAGGTCGGTCTGGACCGAGCAGATGTTGATGATCTTGCCCCGGCCCCGAGGGATCATGTGCCGGGCCGCTTCCCGCCCCACCAGGAACGCGCTGGTCAGGTCCGTGGAGATCACCCGTTCCCAGTCGACCACGTCGAGCTCGAGCATCGGGACCCGGTGCTGGATGCCGGCGTTGTTGACCAGGATGTCCAGCGGGCCGACGTTCTCCTCCACCCAGGCGATGCCCCGGGCGGCCCCGGTGTCGCTGGTGACGTCGAAGGCGCAGCTGTGCACCCGGCCCGGCGCGTAGTCCGCGGCCATCGCGGCCTCGGCGGCCTTGAGCCGCTCGGGGTTGATGCCGTTGAGCACCACGGTGGCGCCGGCGTCGGCCAGGGCCCGGGCCAGGGCGTTGCCGATCCCCCGGCTCGAACCGGTCACCAGGGCCACACGCCCGGTCAGGTCAAAAAGTCCACTCATGGTTCACTGATCCTCATTGGTCTTTGCTGCTGTGTTGGCTGTTGGCTTGTCGCTGGGGTTGTCACGTGTGTTGTCGCTGAGATTGGCGATGGTTTGCCGCACGACGGCGAGGTCCCGGTCCCCCAGCCCCTGGCGCAGCAGGGCAGCGTAGAGCTCGGCGCCGGCGGCCGCCATCGGCACTGCGGCACCCGCGGCCGCGGCGCTCTCGAGCACGAAGGAGAGGTCCTTGTGCATGAACTTGGCGGGCCCGGTGGGCTCGTAGTCCCTGGCGGCGAGCCGTGGCCCCACGATGTCCAGGACCCGGCTGCCCGCCAGTCCGCCCGCGAGCACCTCGTAAAGGGCGGGCACCTCCATGCCGGAGCGTTCGGCGAGCTCCGCGGCCTCGGCGAGCGCCGCCGTCGTGGTTCCCACGATCAGCTGGTTGCACGCCTTGGCGAGCGACCCCGATCCCAGCGGTCCCAGCCGCCGCACGGTGCTGCCCATCGCGCCAAAGAGCGGCAGGAGCCGGCGGAAGTCGCTGTCGCTGGCGCCCGCCATGATGGCAAGGGTGCCGTCCGCCGCGCCTTTGGTGCCGCCGCTGACCGGCGCATCGACGACGACGGCGTTGCCCCCGCTCGCCTCCGCGACCCGTGCCCCGAAGTCCCGCACGCCGGACGGCGACACGCTGCTCATCACCACGACGGCGGTTCCGGGCGCGGGCGGGCTGGCGGTCCAACAGGCCAGGAGCGCGGCACTCGCATCCTCAATGTCGGACAGATCCGGCAGCATGAAGACAATGACTGGCTGGTCTCGAAGCGCCTCGACCCTGGCCACACGCGAGCCGCCCAGGGTCTCGAAGGCGTCCAGCGCCGCCGGCGAACGGTTCCAGGCCGTGACGGTCCATCCCGCCGCGAGCAGGTTGGCGGCCATCGGCGCGCCCATCAGGCCGAGGCCGACAAACCCGGCCTCCCTGCGGTCCATCTCCATGCGTTGCCCTCACTTCGGCGTGGTTAATCTTGGAATTCTGTTCAGCATCCTAGCCTCCATTCAGTATGATGAACACTATGACGACCAAAACCACCGTAGCGATCGCCGTCCCGCTCGAAGCAGAGCTGGTGGACCGCATCCGCGCCGTAGATCCGTCCGTGACCGTCCTCTACGACCCCGAGCTCTTGCCGCCGGAACGCTTTCCCGCCGACCATGCGGGTGACCCGGACTTCCGCCGGACGCCGGAGCAGGAAGAGCGCTACTGGGACATGCTCAACAAGGCCCAGGTCCTGTACGGGCTCCCCAACGAAAGCCCGGCAGGCCTCGCCCGGATCGCCGGCAGCAATCCCCGGCTTGAGTGGATCCATGCCATGGCGGCCGGCGCCGGCGGTGCCGTAAAGGCATCGGGGCTGGACGCCGCGACGCTGCAGAAGTTCAGGGTCACCACCTCGGCCGGGGTGCACGCCCTGCCGCTCGCCGAGTTCGCCGCCCTGGGCATCCTCAACGGCTTCAAGCGCAGCGCCGAGCTGGCCCAGGACCAGGCGGCCAAGCTCTGGCCCGAGCTCCGCACCCCCACCCGCCTGGTCAACGGCTCCCGCCTGGTGGTCACCGGGCTCGGCGAGATCGGGCTCGAGACCGCACGGATCGCCCGCGCCCTGGGCATGAGCGTCAGCGGGACCAAGCGGACCGTGGAGGCCATCGACGGGATCGAGACGGTCACGGACAACGACGGACTCGCCGGCCTGCTGGGCACCGCAGACGCCGTCGTCAATACCCTGCCCGGCACGCCGTACACCGAGAAGCTCTTCAGCCGCGACGTCTTCGCCGCCATGAAGCCCGGAACAGTCTTCGTCAACGTGGGCCGCGGCACCGTGGTCGATGAAGAGGCGCTTCTGGAGGCCCTGGGCAACGGCCAGGTCTCCTATGCCTGCCTCGATGTCTTCGCCGTGGAGCCACTGCCGCAGGACAGCCCGCTGTGGAACCACCCCAGGGTGATGGTGTCCCCGCACACCTCGGCGCTCAGCGCCGCCGAAAACCGGCTGATCACCGAACGCTTCTGCAGCAACCTGCGGACCTACCTCGACGGCGGCGACCTCCCCCACCTGGTGGACACGGTGCACTTCTACTGAGTCCACCCTTTCGCACTGCACCAGCGCCGCAGCGCACACAGGGCGGCCCACCGGAAACGGTTGGGCCGCCCTTAGCGTCGGGCGAGGAAGGTTCCGCCCAGCAACGCCGGACCGTGCCTGCGCCGCGGGATCCGCCCGGCGACGCGCATAGTGCGCGTCGCCGGGCGCTTTCCGTGGCGCAGAAACGGCCGTGGCCCCTTCCTGGGTGGAAGGGGCCACGGCCTGTGCGGCGCGGACGGAGGGTCTGCAGCCCGGATACCGCCTAGCGCGCATCCTCCGTCAGGAGAAGGTCGCGTCCCACCGTCTCGGGCGTGAAGAAGGTGGTGACAAACGAGATCAGCGCCAGGACCAGCGAGTAGATGGCGAGCACCAGCCAGGAATGGTCCGTGGCGGCCAGCAGCGCGGCGCCGACCAGCGGGACCAGGCCGCCGGCCAGGACGGCGGAGAGCTCCCGGCTCATGGCCACGCCGGTGAAGCGGTACTGCGATCCGAAGAGTTCAGGCAGCAGCGGGCACTGCGGGCCGAGCATGGACTGAACGCCGAGGGCGATGCCCACCACCATGACAATCCAGACCAGCGTGACATTGCCCAGCGTCACCAGGTAGAACGCCGGCAGCGCGATGAGCGCCTGGAACAGCGCGCCGTAGCGGTAGACGGGCACCCGGCCGAACCTGTCGGACAGCGCACCGAAGGTGATCACCATGACGGCCGCGAAGCCCGCGGCGATGAGCAGGCCGACCGGACCGATGAACTTGTCGCCGGGAAAAACGCCGTCCTTGGCCGCCAGGAACGCGATGAGCAGCGCGGAGTAGATCGAGGAATTGCCGTTTTCGCCCATCCGCAGGCCGATGCCGATCAGCACGTTCTTCTTCGAGTGCTTCCACAGCTGGCCGATGGGGTTCTTGACCACGCTCTTGTGCTTTTCCAGTTCCTGGAAGACGGGCGTTTCCTTCAGCCGGAGCCGAATGAAGATGGCCACCACAACCAGGAGCACGCTGGCCAGGAAGGGCACCCGCCACAGCCAGCCCTCCAGGACGGCCTTGTCTGCCATGGCAATGAGCGCAAACGTTCCGGCGCCGAGCAGGGTCCCCAGCTGGATGCCGACGAACGGGAGCGACGCGAAGAAGCCACGACGGCGGCGCGGCGCGACTTCGGAAATGAGCGTGGTGGCGCCCGCCTGTTCAGCGCCGGCACCCAGTCCCTGCAGGATGCGCAGCGTCACCAGAAGAACTGCGCCGAGCATGCCGGCCTGTTCGTACGTCGGCAGCAGGCCGATGGCGAAGCTGGCGGTCCCCATCAGGCCGATGGTGAGGATCAGGACCATCTTGCGGCCGAACCGGTCGCCGATGTAGCCGAAGACCATCCCGCCGAAGGGCCGCGCCGCGAAGCCCACACCGTACGTGGCGAAGGATGCAATCAGGGCCCCGTCCTCGCCGAGCGGCTTGAAAAACAGCGGGCCGAAGATCAGGGCGGAGGCCAGCCCGTAGATGTAGAAGTCGTAGTACTCCAGCGCGGAGCCCACAGAGCTGGCAAGCGTTGCCCGTCGCAGCTGTTCCGGATCGACGACGGCGCCGTCCGCTTCAGCGAGCGGTGTATTAGTACTAGTTGTCACAAGCACTCCCTCAAGAACACTCCAGACCCCCGTTGGTCTGGTGGGTGTGAGCAACCCCAAGGAGTCGATCACTATGCTGAACAGCGTACAGCATAGTGATCGCCTAGCCAATGAATAATCAGATTTATTCCGGGCGTCCCGAAACGCCCAGCGGCGCGGGCCCCTAGCCCATGGGATTGCCGAGGGACCGGGCGAGGTCCTGGAGTTCCTTCACCATCAGGGCGCCCTGCTCCTGCGAGTAAGTCGCCTTCAGCGCGGTGACCGACAGGCCGAGGCTGGGCCCGTGTGCGCCCCGGGTCGGGACGGCGACGGCCAGGCACACGACGCCGGTGGTGGATTCCTCGTCCTCGAACGCATACCCCTGCTCCCGGATGAGCGTGAGCTGCGCCTTGAGCTCGGCACCCGTGCGCAGCGACTTCGGCGTCAGGACCGGAAGAGTGGCGTCGTCGGGAAACATCTCGTCGACGTCGTGGTCATGCAGCCGCGCGATCAGGGCCTTGCCCACGGCACAGAGGGACACGGGCATCTTGTCGCCAATATTGGACGTCAGGCGCACCGCCGGGTGCCCTTCGTAGCGGGCCAGGTAGATGACATTTGTTCCGTCCAGCATGGCGATCCGGACCGTCTCTCCCGAGAGCGTCGGGGCCTGTTCACAGAAGCGGTAGAACTCCTGGACCTCGTCGAGGCGGCTGAGGTAGGCAGCACCGAGCTCAACCAACTTCCGGCCGAGGGTGAACTCCGCGCCCTGGCGGCTGATCAGCCTCGCCTCCTCGAGCGCGAGCAGCAGGTTGGAGGTGGAGGACTTAGGGATTCCCAGTTCCCGGGACAGATCACTGAGCGTGAGGCGTCCGGTCGCGGATGCCGCCAGGGCTTCCAGCACGGCGGCGGCACGGGTAACAGCCGGAGCGGGTGACGCGCTCCCCAATCCGTCGGAGGGTCGGGAAACTCGGGAATCGGCCATGATTCTCCTTCAGGTATCGCGCGCAAGTCGCCGCGCCACTCGTTCGAATGCCGTCCAGTCAGCTGAACACTAACCATCATAATGTCTGGAGCCCTGAACCGGGACCGGCAGGGCCCGTGCATCCATCGCTCCTCGTCGGCGGGCCTCGTCGGGGACCGCCGGCCCCTTAGGCGGCAGACACCACGGGATTCGTCAGCTCGCCGATGCCGGCAATGTGGCACGTGACGGTGTCGCCGGGGACGATCGGCGCACACTCGGCGGGGAATCCCGTCAGCACCAGGTCACCCGGGTGAAGGGTCATGAAGGATGTGAGATAGGTGAGGATTTCCTCGACCTTCCAGCCAAGGTCGGCGGAGCTGGCTGCCCGGAGTTCCTGACCGTTGTGTTTGATGCCGATCGCCAGGTCGTCACCGTTCAGGTCCGTGACGATCCAGGGCCCCACGGGCGTGAACGTGTCCTGGCTCTTGGCGCTGATCCACAGCTCGTCGGATTCCTGCAGGTTCCTGGCGGAGACGTCATTTCCGATCGTGTAGCCCAGGACTGCGCCCACGGCGTTGCCGGGCGTCAGTCCGCGGGCCCTGCTGCCGATCACGAGGGTCAGTTCGGCCTCCGGCTCGACGCGGCCCACACCCGGCCGGAGTTCAACCGCGTCCCCCGGGCCGACCACACTGGTGGACGCCTTGTGGAAGGCCTGCGGCGGAAGCCCGCGGCCCGCGGCACCCGTATTGTGCGCCATGCCCAGGACGTTGGCCGGGACACAGGGCGCGAGGAACGTGAACGACGCTTCCTCCACCGCCGCGCCGACCTCCCAACCGCTGCGGGGCAGGCTGCCGGCATTGGCAGCAGAACCCGGGAACGGAGAGGGTATCACCGTCCACACCCTGCCCGCCGCACTGCCAAAGTCCGCTGCGTCGTTGGCGACGAAGAAGTATTCGTCCCCGGCAGCCGGGGAAAGCGGGCGGACTCTGGCGATTCGGCGGGCACTCGTGGCGGTCATGAAAACATCCTAGGCGGCGGACTCCCGGGGCCCGCGATTAGGCCATCGACTGGCGTAATTCTGGCGCGCAGAAACACCGCCGGTGTTTCACATTTCCAAGCGTTCACGGTATATTCATTACAAGCCTTCCACCGCGGCATCCCCCAATAGTCGCGGTGGAAGGCTTTTCCAATGCCCGGGTGATACCAGGGTCCGGGGTCCCCTTTTGAGCGGGCCGGGCCGGGCGATTGTTGCCCGCGCAGGCAGCCTACGCGGCGTCCGCAACGGCCCCCCGCAGCCGCCAGCCCCCACCGAGGCCATCCCGGATCAGTTCCATGGTGGTCAGGGCAGATCCGCGGTTGCGGCCGAGCCTCGCCTGGACCTGCCAGACCTCGACATCCACGCGGCTCAGGCCCTTGGGCATCCGGCGCTCGGCCTCCCACCAGCTGACCCGCTCGAACCAACGCACAGGCTCGGCGCCGATCAACCATTCCCTGCCCCCGCGCACTACCGCCAGGGGCCGCCCGTCCGGGCCTGTTTTCACCATCACGTGTTCCATGCCCGTCACAGTAGGGCGGAGCCCTGACATTTTCGGGCCGTGCAGCATCCCCCGCCGGGACGCACAAAACCCCGCCCTGGGGGCCTCCGGTCTTTAGTCGGCGGCGTGCACCGCAACGACGCGCGGCTGGCGCAAGCGGATGAAAACGTCTGCGGGCTGGCGATTCTTGCCCTTGAGTGTGATGCCGGAGATGCTGACCCCTTTGGGCAGCAGAAGGCTTTGACGCACCACGCCGCGCGCATTTTTCGACCACACCTGACGATTCAACCCATAGATGGAGCTCTCCCGCAGCCCGAGTTCCTCGGGATCGATGCCCTCCGCACCTTGAAGCTGATAGGAGACCACGCCAAATCCTCCCTGGAGCCTGCTCCTCGACTCGAACTCAAACTCGAACTCGACCAGCCCCGCCTCAATTGCCGAATCCAACGGAAAAGTCAGCACCGTGTCCTCGGTCAGGCGCAGGGGTTCCGCGCCCGGCGCGGAAAGCTCGTGCAGCACAGGTTCGCCGCGGACGATGTCCTCGATGAGACTCGGCCATTTTTCCGCAGAAATGTCGGCCGATCGCACAGCCGGCAGTTTGTCCAGCCGCGCCAGAGAGGCTGCGACGCGCTCATGCGGGGTTTCGTTCAACGTCGAGTCCTGATCGCTGTGACGGACTTGGAAGAACATGTGTTCCCGGGAGTCAAGGATGGTCGGCATCACCTGGTCTACACCATGGTGCGGCCCGGGCGTAACGATCGAGAGGCTGCGCTGGCGCGGGTCGAACGCGGACACGAAGGCCATCCCTTGGGCGGACTTCGGGTGGTAGAACTCTCGGAGGTTCACCAGGTCATGCTGGCCCTTGTAGGCCGTCAGGCCGAGTCCGAATGAAATGGCCATCCCCACGTGGTTCAGCGTCCGGTACACCTCAAGATGGGTCAGATAGTCGGCGGCGAGCAGGTCGTCGTCATCGAGACGGAACCACGCGACCGGCTGCACGCCGGCGTCGGCGTCAAACTTGCTGGCGAGGTCCTGCTCAATCAGGGGCTTGACTTCTTCGATGCCTGTTCCCCGGACGACGTCGTTCCATTCCACCGGAACCAGGAACGGGTATCTGGCCGCGGCCGCGAACAAAATTTCCTGATGCCGCTTCGGGAGCAACTCGGAATACATCACGAAGTGTTTGTAGTCATGGTTTTCCGCCATGGCGGAAAGGGCAGGCACGGCCTTCTCGAAGAACATCTCAGCTCGAAGACTGAGGCGCTTTTCCGAGAACAAGTACTGCATGTAGTCTGCCGGGGTCTTGAAGACGCCGCTCCGCGACGTTTTCCAAGAGTGTGATCCGGGAGAGAAAAGGCTGTAGCGCGTGACGCCATAAAACATGGTGGTCCCCATGGTCTTTCGAAGCTGAACAAATCACCTAACTGTACTCTGCAACCACCATGCCTTAGGGACGGGTCCGCCCCCTACCCTCCCCTCACTGATGTCAGGCATTTCGGACCGCGGTGCCCGCACCCGCGCACAGGCACCGCTTGGGTCAACTATCGTTGTCAGAATGAACCTTGCCACCCAGACAATTCCGCGTTTCAAGGAGTTTGCACCCGGCGAGAAGCCGAACGTCGTTGATCCGATCAGCGCCCGGCAGCGGGCGGCATGGAAGGAAATACCCGATGTCTTGGATCGGTCCTGCGAGGTAGTTGTTGCCGGCGGAGGACTGTCGGGGGCAGCTGCGGCCATCGCGGCAACGAGGCGCGGCGCCTCCGTGATCATGGTGGAACCGACCCACATGGTCGGTGGGCAGGCGACAGCCGGCGGCGTCAGCGCGTTCGACATCACGTTCCACTACGACCACGCGCTCAATGACTTTGGCATCTGGTCAGAGATCCTCGCCCGGATTCAGCACATCTACGACGTCGAGTTAAACCGGCCAGTAAATGTCGGGCACTACAGGAAAATCTCGTTTACGCCCAACGTAGTCGTCGTTGAACGGGTGCTCACCGAGATGCTCGATGCCGCGGGCATACCCGTGCTCCGTAACACCGGGATCAGTGCTGCGTTCCGCGAGGCCGGCCGGGTCACCGGCCTCCTCACCACCGCGGGACCGATTGAGGCTAAGGTCGTCATCGATGCCACCGAGGACGGGCAGGTTCTCGCCCTCGCCGGCGTCCCGCACAGGCTGAGTAACGGAGTCTCCAACGGAACCAGCACCCGCGGGATCACTTCCAAACGGCAAGCCATTCAGGACATCACCTACACCGCGATTATCCAGGCCTATCCCGGCGGCATCCCCGACGAACTCCGCGTCACCGTGGCGCCGGAAAACTACGGCACGTATGCGACGGAATTCCGCAGCGCATACCCGCCAGAAGGCGGCTTCGATAGCCTCAAGAAAAAGCCCGGGCCGTTGGGATTTGCAGGCTTCCGTGCCGCCCCGGACCTGAGCTCCGAGAACATGCAAACGGGCGACGACTACAACGCAGTCACCCGAACGAACCTGAATCATTACAACGACTTCCCCGTCGGCGCCGACTACCTCACCGATCCGGATGCACGCGCCCGCTACGAGGCGGAGGCGAAGCTGAAAACCATCTGCATCATCTACTACCTGCAGAACGAACTCGGCCTGCCCTGGTCTGTCGCAACGGACGAGGGCTACGCTGACGGGCCCACGCCGCCGCGCAACCCCTACGTGCCCGACATTTACATTCCGATCGAGCAGCACATGCCCCTCATCCCCTACATACGCGAATCACGCCGCGTGATCGGGACAGCAATCATCACGGGCAAGGACATCATCCGGGAACCGAACCGCACCGAAGCGCCCTGGCGCGACGACAGCGTGGTTGTAGGGACCTACCACCCAGACCTCCACGGCGGCCGGGCCGAAACGGACTTCGAGACCTATCTCGGCGAGTCCCTGGCCGACAAGCCCACCGTCTGGCGGGAGGGGCCCTTCCCCATCCCGATGGGAGCACTCATCCCTGAGTGGGTGGACGGGCTCCTCGCGGCGGAGAAGAACATCTCCACCACACGGCTCGCGTCCGGCGCGATTCGGCTGCACCCTACCGTGACAGGCATCGGCGAAGCCGCTGGCACGGCCGCTGCGTTGGCCGTGCACCATGGCGTGCAGCCGGCAGCGGTCCCGGTCGCGGCGATCCAGTTGTCGCTTGCTGAGGGTGGCGCATTATTGACGCCCCTGGCCGTGGAGGGGCTGGACCGAGGGTCGCCCGAGTTCATCGCTGTCACCCTGGCCCTCGCCCGAAACAGGGCTGACAAGGAGATCCTGCGCCCGAAGAAAATGGAACCCTACATCATCACCGACACAGAGGCTGCTGAGGCAGCCGGGCAGGTGTCGATCCAGTACCTGAAGGACTGGCGAGTCAGCATTGAACGCTAACGAATGGCGCCCCAGCCCGCGGCGTCCGCCTTTCACCGCCGTCACCAATGTCAGACATTTCCGAGCAGATGGTAAATTCGACGCGTGCCGGGCGCACAGGGCGCCCTGCGAAGGACCAAGGGGAATGCAAGATGGCTGAATCGAACGCTCAGAAACTGGAGAAGGCGAAAGCCGTGGTGCTGGATTCGATCGTAAAGGGTGGCGTGTCGACCAATCAGTCTCAGGCTGTGCAGCGGCTCGCCAACGCCTACGCCCTCCTTGAAGGGACCGTAGCCCCGATCAGCGGTCCCAACGAATCGGCGCCGAAAAGCTCCTGATCGGGTCAACCGGACGCACAAAACCCCGCCTTTCCGGACCGTATGGTCCGGAAGGACGGGGTTTTCTGTGGTGGGTCCTACCGGGATCGAACCGATGACATCCACGGTGTAAACGTGGCGCTCTACCAGCTGAGCTAAAGACCCAAACCGCGGTTTCCGCGCCTCAGCGCTTCAACCAACGAACAGCTACTGTACCGGATGTCACCGGCCAAGCGCCAATCGGCCCGGCCGTCGCTACAGGGGCGGCAGCTTGGCGGCGAGCCAGGTCAAGGCCCCGCTGACGCCTGCCTCCAGCTTGATGGTGGCGAGGCCGTCCCCGCGGGTCGGTCCCCTGTTGATGATGACCACGGCTTTGCCCTGCTTCGCCGCGTGGCGGACAAAACGCAGGCCGCTCATCACGGTCAGCGACGAGCCGGCCACCAGGAGCGCCCGGGCGGCGTCGACCATGGCGTACGAGCGCTCCACCCGGTCCTTGGGCACGTTTTCCCCGAAGTACACGAAGTCCGGTTTCAGGGTGCCGCCGCAGGCCGGACAGCGGGCGACGATGAACGATCCAATCAGTTCGCCGTCCTCGACGGCGGCATCGGCGTCCGGTGCCATTTCAACCACCCCGGCCGCCTGCGCCCGTTCCAGGAACCCGGGGTTGAGTTCTTCCAGGACACCGGCCAGCATCCGGCGGCTGAACCGCCGGTGGCAGTCCAGGCACACCACCTGGTCGAACCGGCCGTGCAGGTCCACGACGTTGACGCTGCCGGCGTCCTCGTGGAGCCGGTCCACGTTTTGGGTGATGAGGCCGGTGAGAAGCCCCCGCTGCTCCAGCCGGGCTACAGCGGCATGGCCATCGTTCGGATCCGCCCTGCGCAGATGTGACCAGCCGATGTGGTTGCGGGCCCAGTAGCGCTGCCGGTTTCCCGGCTCGCCGATGAATTCCTGGTAGGTCATGGGGGTCCGCGGTGCGGCGCCGGGCCCGCGGTAGTCCGGGATGCCTGAATCCGTACTCAGGCCGGCGCCCGTCAGCACGGCGAACTGCTCCCCGGACAGGAGGCCGTGGATGTCCTGCAGGGCCTCCAGCTCGGTGCGCTGGAGTTCCGCGGCGCTCCCTGCGGCCGTGACCGGCGGGAGGCTGGCAAACCCGGTCATGCCGATTCCTGGCCGCCGCTGCCTCACCGGATCAGCTCCCGCCGAGTCCCGCGAGGGCCGCCCGGTATTCGGCGAAGTCCCGGGCCTGGCCGCGCGGATTCACCACGACGTAGCGGACGATTCCCGCCGCGTCGATGATGAAGGTGCCGCGCAGCGCCATGCCGCTATCAGGGTCGAACACGCCGTAAGCCGAGGCCACGGCCCCGTGCGGCCAGAAGTCGGCCAGCAGATCGAAGCCGTAGCCTTCCTTTTCGGCATAGGCACGCTGGGCGAATTTGCTGTCCACCGAGACTGCCAGCACGGCGGCGTCGGCATCCTCGAAAAGTGCCAGGTTGTCCCGGATTTCGCACAGTTCCCCGGTGCAGATCCCGGAGAAGGCAAACGGGTAGAAGACTATGGCGACGTTGCGGCCGCGGAAGTCCGAGAGGCGCACCGGTTCGCCGAATTGATTGGCGAGCTCGAAATCCGGTGCGGCATCGCCGACGCCGGGAACGGCGCCGGGAACGGGGCTCACGGCGGAGCCCGGCCCGGAGGCCTCGTGCTGGACCGCTTGGGTCACTTGTTCTTCCGAGTGACCAACCGGGTGGCGCTCCAGTCCTTCGAGACGCCGGCGGAGGTGGTGTAGTGGAGCCCTGCGGTGGGCGCGGCATCCTGGATGTCCGCGGGCGAGACGTAGCCGTCCCGGCCGGACTTGGGAGTCAGGACCCAGACAACGCCGCCCTCGGTGAGAGTGGTCAGCGAATCGACCAGCGTGTCCACAAGGTCTCCGTCACCTGCCCGCCACCAGAGAATGGCGGCATCGACCACCTCGTGATCGTCCTCATCGAGAAGCTCAGAGCCCGTGAGATCTTCGATATCGTCCCGCAAGTCGAAGTCGACATCGTCGTCATAACCGAATTCCTGAATCAGGTCCCCGTCTTTGAAACCCAGTTTCTCCGCCACATTTACCGAAGTGGCGGCGTCGGCCTCGCTCACGTGTTGCTCCTATGCTTTTTGAATTGCTTCATGTTTTCAATGGCACTAGTGATTTCCATTACTCCAAGCCAACACCCTTTGGGCTCTCGCTTCAAGCTGTTGGTACCGCGATCCGCCATATTCTGCGTCACACAGGCCGATCCGGAGGCTGCGGGGCAGCGCTTCGTCACACAACCAGTATGCCCGTGAAATACGGCGGCGGGTCCATAGGGCGGCTACGCATCCATCAGCCCGCACGGCTAGAGTGGCTGATGACGACTACGCCTGCGCGGGCAACCGCCCGGCTAATACAGGCAGGCGTACCGTGATTGGACCTTGCCCGGCGCATACGACCGGGCTGATGTAACCGATATGTCGCACACGTCGCGTTCACGCCAGGCAGTCACCCTGCCCGGAGCTGAGGGTGCCGATAGATGCGCTCAAAGAGAGGTTGGACGTGGCTGCAGGAGAAGATACCTCCCATATCCTCAGCGGGTTGACAAACCAGCTGCCTGATCGTGATCCGGAAGAGACCGCCGAATGGCTGGAGTCCCTGGATACCCTGATTCAGGAACAGGGCACCGAACGTGCCCAGTACATTATGCGAAGCCTGCTCCAGCGGGCCGGCGCGCAGAGCGTGGGTGTTCCGATGGTCACCACCACGGACTACGTCAACACCATCCCGGTGGACCAGGAAGCGGCATTCCCTGGCGATGAAGAGATCGAACGCAAATACCGTGCCTGGCTGCGCTGGAATGCCGCCGTGATGGTGCACCGGGCGCAGCGGGCGGACATCGGCGTCGGCGGCCATATCTCCACTTACGCCGGCGCCGCGACCCTGTACGAGGTCGGCTTCAATCACTTCTTCCGCGGCAAGGACCACCCCGGCGGCGGCGACCAGGTTTTCTTCCAGGGCCACGCCTCCCCCGGCATGTACGCCCGCGCCTTCATGG
>NZ_JBFTKI010000011.1:0-121042 GCF_056395875.1 Arthrobacter sp. 05T45
GAGCCGATCGTGCAGCCGCCCGCACCGGCGGAACTCGATGTCGAGGGCATCATCAAGGGCATCTACCTGCTGGCGCCGGCCAAGATTGACGGCCCGCGCACGCAGATCCTTGCCTCGGGTGTGTCGGTTCCCTGGGCCCTCGAAGCCCAACGGGTCCTCGCCGAGGACTGGGGCGTCTCCGCCGATGTCTGGTCCGTGACCTCCTGGACCGAACTGCGCCGCGACGCCATGGCCGCCGAGGAAGACTCCTTCCTCAACCCCGGCCAGCCCGCCCGCGTCCCGTTCGTGGCCCAGCAGCTCGCCGGCGCCACCGGCCCCATCGTGGCGGTCACTGACTACATGAAGGCCGTGCCGGACCAGATCCGGCAGTTCCTGCCGCACCAGTTCGCCTCGCTCGGCGCGGACGGTTTCGGCTTCTCCGACACCCGCGCCGCGGCCCGCCGCTTCTTCAAGAACGACATCCACTCGATTGTAGTGAAGACCCTCCAGCTGCTGGCCTCGCGCGGAGAGGTCGACAGCGGGGTGCCCGCCTACGCGATCGACCGCTACAAGCTCCTGGACGTCACCGCCGGGACCACCGGAGGAGCGGGTGGCGACGCCTGAGAAGCGAGTTATGGTGGGCAGATGAGCGACAGCAGAGCGCACGGCACCGGATCCGGCGGCACGACGGCGGTGCTGCTGGCCGCCGGAGCCGGGACCCGGCTGGGGCTCGGGCCCAAGGCGTTGCTCCCCTTCCATGGCCGCACGCTGGTCGAAGTGGTCGCCGACGTGCTGCTCGCGGGCGGCTGCCGGGAAGTGGTGACGGTGCTCGGCGCGGACGCGGCAAAGGTCCGCGCCGCCACCGACCTCAGCCGGCACCGGGTCATCGAGAACCCGGATTGGGGCACCGGGATGGGCAGTTCGTTCCGGGCCGGTGTTGCCGCGGCGGCCCTGGAGGACCACGTGCTCATCGCGTTGGTGGACCAGCCCGGGCTGAGCGCGGAGAACGTGGCCCGGCTGCTGGCAGCCCACCGGCCCGGCCGGGTGACGGCGGCCGGCTACCGCGACGCGGAGGGGACGCTGCAGCGCGGACACCCGCTGCTGCTCGATGCCGGACTTCGCGCGGAAGCCGCGCAAACAGCAACGGGCGACGCCGGAGCGCGCGTCTTCCTGCGGGCGCACCCGGACCTGATTGATCTGGTGGACTGCAGCGACCTCTCCGGCGGCGAGGACCTCGACTCCCCCGAACAGCTGCACCTCCTCGACTAAAGACAACGCGGGGTCAGATACGGCCCATTAAGACCCCATCGATGGGCCGTATCTGACCCCGCACTGGTTTTAGCGCGAGTGAGCCAAAAACTCCTGCAGGCCACGCTTGAAACCGGACCGGCCGCCGTGGGCCGGGTGCCTGATTTTCGGCGCGTCCAGGCCGCTGCGCTGCAGGCTGCGGTGCGCCACATTGCCCACGGCCACCACAGTTTCGATGGAAAACGCCTCGATCAGCGCCTGCCAGAACGGAGTTCCAAGGTCAGCCTCGGACGCCCTCGGCGTGCGGTTGGACAGCGGCCGCCCGGGCACGTGGGTGTGCCACGGGCAGGCGCTCCACAGCAGGGGCAGGAACTCCAGCTCGGCCAGGACCTGCCACATCACCGTGGCCGTCGGCTCGGCGGCTATGCCTTCGGCGTCTGCCGGAAGCACGTACCCCTTCCCGGGCCCAAACAGCCCAAACCCGTTGGCAGGGCCTTCGAACATGGACCGGTTCGTGAAGGGAATCCCGGTGATCCTCATGCCCCTGTACCCGGGGGCTTCGCCCAGCAGCAGGACCTTTGGGGCGCGGTCCTGCATCTCCCGCAGATAGAGCTCCAGGTTCCGCCGGCGCTGCGCATTTCCAGCCACGGTGTGATCAAAGAAGTTGTTGCACCCCGGCCCCGTTTCGACGGCCGCGAGCCGGCCAACAAAGCCGTCGATGGAGGAAACAGTCATTCGTCGGCCCTTGGGGACACCCGGCAGAATCAAGCGCCCTACCAGCGGGGGTGGATGGTTTCACGGAAGTAGCGGTCATAGATTTCGCGGACGCCGACGTCGAACGTTGCGTCAATGCCGCTGACACCCGCCGCGGCGGCATTGGAGCGCGCCTGGTCCACGTTCCGCGCGCCCGGGATCACCGTGCTGACGCCGTCCTGCGCCGCGATCCAGGCGATGGCCGCCTGGGCGGTGCTGACGCCGTCGGGCACCAGTTCCTCGAACTCGGCCACCGCTTTGAGGCCCTGGCCGAAGTCCACGCCGGAGAAGGTTTCTCCGACGTCGAACGCTGAGCCGGTGCGGTTGTAGTTGCGGTGGTCGTCCTCCGCGAACGACGTCTCCGCGGTGTATTTGCCGGAGAGCAGCCCGGAGGCGAGTGGGACGCGGGCGATGATGCCCACCCCGGCGGCCTCGGCGGCGGGCAACACTTCATCCAGCGGCTTGAGCCGGAAGGCGTTGAGGATGATCTGCACGGTGGCGGTGCCGTCGTGGCGCATTGCTTCGAGGGCTTCCTCGGTCCGCTCCACGCTGACGCCGTAGTTGCGGATGGCCCCCTCGGCCACGAGCATGTCCAGAGCATCGTAGACCTCGTTGTTGCTGTACACCGCGGTGGGCGGGCAGTGCAGCTGGACCAGATCCAGCTGCTCGACGCCCAGGTTGCGCCGCGACCGGTCCGTCCATTCGCGGAAGTTGGCGAGGTTGTAGCTCTCCGGCCGCTGCTCCACCCGCCGGCCCATCTTGGTGGCCACCGTGATGTCCAGGCCGGGGTTGTCTGCCAGGAACGCGCCGATGGCCTGCTCACTGCGGCCGTCGCCATAGACGTCCGCGGTGTCGAAGAACGTGACGCCCGCTTCGACGGAGGCCGCCAGGATGGCCTGCGCCTGCGCGGGGTCCACGTTGCCCCAGTCCGCGCCAAGCTGCCAGGTCCCCAACCCGACCGTGGAGACGTTTCGTCCGGTTTTGCCCAAGATTCGTTGTTCCATCGTCCGACTATAGGCCGTCAGCGGCCTCAAAGCGGAGGAACCAGCCCTGCCTCCTTCAGGCCCAGGTAGATCTTGTCCCGGGAGGTGGGCAGCTGGGAAAACCTCACGCCGGTGGCGTTCCGGATGGCGTTCGCGAGCGCCGGCGCCACCGGATTGAACGGGCTCTCGCTCATCGACTTCGCGCCCAGCGGGCCCAGCTTGTCGCTGGTGTCGGCGAAGTACACCTCGCTGCGCGGCACGTCGGCGAAGGAGGGGACGTGGTACTGCCGCAGGACGTCGGTGGTGACGCGGCCGGCGTCGTCCACTGTGACCTCCTCGTAGAGCGCAGAGCCGAGGGCCTGCGCGATCCCGCCTTCGATCTGGCCGCGGCACTGGCGCGGGTTGACCACCACGCCGGCATCGGCCGCCTGCACGCTCTGCAGGATCCGCAGCTCCCCCGTCCCGGTATTCACCGCCACCCGGAAGCCCTGGACATTGAACGCCACCGAGCGCGGCGTCCCGCCCCAACGCCCCTCGGCGGCGAGCTCGACGCCGGCCTGCTCCGCGGCGTCGTAAATGTCCGTCAGGGGCACCCGGGTTCCCTCGCAGACCACAGCGTCCCCGTCCAGGACGCAGCCGGAGCGCGGCACGCGGCGGAGGCCGGCGGCGAAGGCGCGGATGCGGAGGGCAAGGTCCTCAGCGGCGGCCAGCGTCGCCTTGCCGGCCACCACGGTGCCGGCAGATCCGAACGCGCCGGAATCGTGGTCCACCAGGTCGGTGTCGGACTGCCGGAGGGTGATGCGGGCGGCGGAGGTGGACAGCGCGGTGGCCGCGAGCTGCGCGTGGACGGTGGTGGTGCCGTTGCCGAATTCTGCCGTCCCGACGTCGGCGGCGTACGTCCCGTCGGGCAGGAGCCGGAGCCTGGAGTGGGCGAAGTGGCCGCGTGGCGGGACGGTGTCGATCATGGACAGGGCAGTCCCCTCCCCGACCACCCAATCCGGGCCCAGGCTGTCGAGGCCAGCCGCGCGGCAGCGTTCCCGCCCACGGGCCAGCGCGTCCTCGACCAGCTTCGTGCACTGGTCCAGGCCGTAGCTGCCGTAGCGGACGTCCTCCTGGGGCTCGTCGCGGATGGACAGCATGTCGTCGCCTTCCCGGACCATGTTCCGGCGGCGGAACTCCAGGGGGTCCATGCCGATCCCTGCCGCGAGCTCGTCGATGCCGGATTCGATCGCGAAGATCATCTGGCTGAGCCCGTAGCCTCGGAAGGCACCGGACGGCACCGTGTTGGTGTACACGGCGTGGGCGTCCACTTTCTTGTTGGCGCATTTGTACACCGCCAACGACTCACCGCAGCCGTGGAACATGACCCCGGTCGCGTGGTTGCCATAGGCGCCCGTGTTGGTGAGCACCTCCAGCTTCAGTGCGGTCAGCCGCCCGTCGCGGCTGGCGCCGGCCTTGAGATGGATGGTGAAGGGATGCTCGGTGGTGGCGGCGGTGAACTGTTCGGTCCGGGTGAATTCAAGCTGCACGGGGCGGTTGAGCTTCAGGGCGGCCAGCGCCACGACGTCCTCGGTGAGCACCTCTTGTTTGCCGCCGAAACCGCCGCCCACCCGTCCGGCCACCACCCGGATCTGCTCTTCCGGCAGGCCGAACACCCGGCCCAGGGTGCGCCGCACCAGGAACGGGACCTGGCTGGAGGTGCGGATCAGCAGCCGCCCGTCACCGCCGATCGAGGCGATGGAGGCATGGGTTTCGAGCGCCATGTGCTGCACCCGTTGAGTCCGGTACGTGTGTTCGTGGATGAAGTCCGCCGCGGCGAACCCGGCCGCCATGTCGCCGAGCTCGGAATGCAGTTCCGCGACGACGTTCCGCTCCGGCCGGCTGATGCGGGCCGTGGTTGCGTCCTTGTCCCCGTGGAGGGCGGGGGCGCCGGCGAGCATGGCGTGCTCCGGGGTAAAGACCGCGTCCAGCACCTCGTAGACGACCTTCAGGGCCCGCACGCCAGCCTCCGCCGCCGCCACCGTCCCGGCGACGACGGCGGCGACGCGCTGGCCGGTGAACCGCACGACGTCGTCAAACACGCGGGTGTCGTCCGGGTCGTCGGTGTAGAGCTCGTGCTGCGCGGTCGAAAACAGCTGCGCCGGGGAGTCCTCGTGGGTGAAGACGGCCGCGACGCCAGGAATCGCCAGCGCGGCTGCTGCGTCGATGGAGCGGATCCGGGCGTGGGCATGCGGGGAGCGCAGCAGTTTCGCGTGCAGCAGCCCGGGCAGTTCATCGGCCGGGACGTCCAGGGTGTAGCGGGCCTGCCCCGTGACGATGGCGAGGCCGGCGGGGGCGGGAGCGTCGTCGCCCAGTTGTCCGGGGCGCGGCTCCGGCCGGCCGGGCCCCTCAGAAGGGGTGACCGGGCGGCTCCCCCTCCCGCAGACGGCGTCCTCGATGGCCGTGTACCCGGTGCACCGGCACAGGTTGCCCTTCAGGTTCCGCGGCAGGTCCGCCCTCTGCTCCTCATCGAACGTCGCTGCCGTCATCACCATGCCGGCCGTGCAAAAGCCGCATTGGAAGCCCTGCCGGTCCAGGAACTGCTGCTGCATCGGATGAAGCGCGGTGCTGTTGGGGTCACCGGGTCCGCCGGAGGCGCTGGCGGCGGCCAGTCCTTCCACCGTGGTGACCGCCCGGCCTTCCGCGCGGACCGCGGGATAAATGCAGCTGTGCACCGGGACCCCGTCCACGTGCACCGTGCAGGCGCCGCAGTCGCCGGCGTCGCAGCCCTTCTTGACGCCCAGGTTCCCCCGTTCGCGAAGGAACGTCCGCAGGCACTGGCCGGGACGGGGTTCGGCCTGCGCCGGGACACCGTTGATCTCGATTCTCATGCTCAGGCACCTTCCGTCCGGGGTCCACCGTTCAGGGTCCCGCCCCGCGGCGGCCAGAAGTCACCGGATATGCGTAACGGGTCGCGGCCTGCCGGGGCGGTGAGTTCGGCCTGGATTTCATGGGCCAGCCGGTACGTCATGTCCTTGCGCCAGGCGGGCAGGCCGTGGACGTCGTCGTGGTACAGCTCATCGGGGATGGCGGCATCCAAGGCCTCGGAGAGAGCATCAGTGAGGGCGCCGGCGAGCGCCGCCGCGGAGGACTCCAGGCGCAGCTGCACGGGGCGCTTGGTGGCTGCGGTGACGGTCAGGACCAGGGTGCCGCCGGCGTCGAGCCTTCCAATCAGCAGCACCGCTGACCTGCCCAGGTTGCTCAGCGACAGCCGGCGGAAGGCCACCCGGGAGGACAGTGCCGCCGCCGGCAGGCTCACGCTGCGCAGGAGCTCGCCGGGAGCGAGGCAGTTCGTCCCGTCGCCCGTAACGAAGTCCAGCACCGGGAGCGTGCGGCGGGCGCCGCCGGGGCCCAGAATGGTGGCCGTGGCGTCGAGCGCCGCGCAAAGCGAGATCATGGGCCCGGCCGGCAGGGAAGTGCACAGGTTGCCGCCCACCGTGGACATGTACCAGACCTTGAAGGAGGCCACAAAAGACTCGCAGCAGGGGCGGACGAGTTCCACGCCGGGCCAGTTCCCGGCCAGCCCCCGGCCGGCGGCCGAGCCGGCATCCGCATCCGCATCCGCATCCGCATCCGGGAATGCATACAGTTGCGCGATGGTGCAGGTCGCCGCCAGCTCGATGCCGGCCGCCGACACCGCTATGGGTGTCCAGTCCGTGGAGCCGAGGTCCAGGAGGCGCCGGAGCGGTTCCTGTCCGGCGGCGGGGCTCCCAGAGGAGAAAAGCACGGTACCCCCCGCGAGCCAGGCGTCCCCTTCGCGCCACTGCGCCGGATCCGCGGTGCGGACCACGGCCTCGATGGTGTTCATGTCCACTGGGCCTCCTCAGGTTCCGGCATGCCGGCGCTGCTGTCGTGATGGTTGCGGCCGTGATGACTGCTGTCCTGATGATTTCGGGAGTAGTGGTGAATGGGGCCGCTGGCATCCTTCAGGGACACGCTGCCCTGGGCCAGCCCGGCGGCCTTGCTCCGGTTGGCCACGAGTTCTGCCGTGATGGAGACCGCGACCTCTTCCGGCGTGACGGCCCCGAGGTCCAGGCCGATGGGTGAGTGCAGCCGGGCCAGGTCGCCGTCGGCCACGCCGGCCTGCCGCAGAGCATCGATCCGCCCGCGGTGGCTTCGTCTGGACCCCATGGCGCCGACATAGTCCACGTCCAGGCCGAGCGCGGCCTGCAGGAGCGGAACATCGAATTTCGGATCGTGTGTGAGCACGCAGATGGCCGTCCGGGCGTCGGTGCGGCCGGCCAGCACTTGGTCCGCCAAGTACCGGTGCGGCCAGGCCGTGGCCACCTCGTCCGCGGCGCCGAACCTGTCCTGCTGTGCGAACGCCGGGCGCGCATCGCACACCGTGACATGGAAGCCCAGGAGTTTCGCGGCCGGCACGAGTGCCGCACCGAAGTCATTGGCGCCGAAGATCAGCAGGCGCGGTGCCGGTAGCCGGCTCTCCACCAGCAGGCTCACGGGTTCCTGCTGGCGCTCCCCCGCGGACGCGATCCGGACCAGCCCTGTACGGCCTCCCCGCAGCAGCGGTTCCAACTGGGCTGCTGCCGCCCGCATCGCGAGCCCGGCACCACCGGAACCGCCCGCACCGAGCATCGCGGCGAGTTCGGCCGACTGCAGTACCTGGAAGGCCGCCGGGTCTGGAACCACGACGGCGCCGCGTCCGCCGGCGTCCATCCTGCGGATCAGCGCGGCCCCGGCCGGATGCCTCCCGGCCAGGGCCTGCAGGCTGTCCAGCCGCAGCCGGCCGGGCCCTGCGCCCAGGGGTTCGATGTGGATTTCCAGCCTGCCGCCGCAGGTCAGCCCGGCGGCAAACGCGTCCTCGGCGCTGTAGCCGAAGAACTCCCGGCGCGTCCCGCCGTCGCGCATTGCCTCCAGGGCCGCTTCCACAACGGCCCCTTCAACGCATCCACCGGACAGGCTGCCCAGCACCTCGCCGGTCTCCGAGACCAGCATGGAGGTGCCCACGGGCCTCGGCACTGATCCGGCAGTGCCCACGACGGTGGCCACCGCGCAGAGCTGCCCGGACGCGGCCGGCCGCCATGTGCCCAGGTGCGGGAGCAGATCCAACATGGCCGCAGTCCCCGGCGCTAGTAGTCGGTCCGGGACTCAAGCGAGTTCCAGGCCTTGAAGGGATCCAATGCCGCGGGCGCTTGCGGGTCTGTCAGTTGCAGCCTGCCCACCGGCATGAGCGCGTCGCGCTGATCGTTTTCGAAGTATTCGTAGAAGACGGCGTCATCGAACCCCGCGGACGCGGCATCGTGCCGGTCCGCGGCGAACACCACGCGTGACACCCGCGCCCACAGTGCGGACGCCAGGCACATGGGGCACGGCTCGCAGCTGCAGTAGAGCGTGGCACCGCTGAGATCGAAGGTGCCCAGTTCGCTACAGGCCCGCCGGATGGCCGTCACCTCGGCGTGCGCCGTGGGATCGTTGGTGGCGGTGACGCGGTTGACGCCTTCGAACGCAAGCCCGTCCGCAGTGACCACCACTGCGCCGAACGGGCCGCCGCTGTTCAGGACGTTGGCCTTGGCCAACTCGATGGATCTCGCCAGGAACTTCTGAGCCGTACCGGTTGTAGTCATGCCGCCACTCCCTACCTGCGGAAGCCTGTACACCGTGACGGGTACGCAAGGGCCGTATGCGACGGTGACCAGTCTTCAGCATGTGCCTTGAAGGTTGCGCCTGGTAGATAGCTTCCCGCGTCCCGGGCTGCCCGCCGTTGGCAAGATCGACAGTAGCACCGGGATGTCCGCGCGGCGCGCCCAATTTGGTGGAAGCCTGTTTTCGTTATGTGAAATCTCTATTTCCGGGTCTTCACGCCAAGGCCCTGCCGCCGCCCAACCGCCCTACCGCCCAAAAAAACGCCTACCGGCCAAAGAGCGGCAGCGCACGGAGCCATCGGGAAAAGCCGCGGTCCCTCCGTTCGCAGTCGGCCGGAATGTAGAAGTCCGGGTCTGTGGCAACGAAGTCCGCGGCGCTGAACGGCAGGTACAGCTCCTGGCCGGGCGCCGGAAATTCAACGGCACTGCCCTTCTCCTGCGAGTTCATGGATTCCTCCTCATGCATTGTGTGGCTGCTTCCTCGCACCGAACCGAATTATGCGGCAGAATTCCACATTTTGGAAATAATTTATTGCTATATGGAAAAGACTAGGGCGACGGAAGCCGGCGGTCAAGAGCCCTGACCGCCGCGGTCACAAACCGTTTTTTCGGAAAGTGATGTACACCACGCCCGGACCGGGCTACGCTTAATCCCAATTCGTGGCGCAGGTCACGTAACCTGGGAGCAGCAGGCAGGGTCGTAATGAGCTGGCATCAACTGATGTCGGCTCTTTTTTGTGGGCCGACGGAATAAGAAACGCGCGGGAAACAAGCGCTTAATTTCTATGTGGGACTTTGGTGCCACATACCTGAAGTTGGGAATCAGACCATGAGCAACAAGATCGTCCTGGGCCACAACCAGTACGGAAAAGCCGAAGTCCGGGTCGTCAAGATCACCCGGGACACCGATCGCCATGAAATCGAAGACCTGAACGTCACCTCCCAGCTGCGGGGTGACTTCGCGGCTGCCCACCTCGAAGGCGACAACAGCCATGTGGTGGCCACGGACACTCAGAAGAACACCATCTATGCCTTCGCCCGGGACGGCATCGGCTCCCCGGAAGCGTTCCTGCTGCGGCTGGGCAAGCACTTCACCTCGAACTTCGACTGGGTCACCGGCGGCCGTTGGGCGGCCGAGTCCTTCAGGTGGGACCGGATCCAGGCCCACGGGGCCGGGCACGACCACTCCTTCGTCCGCAGCGGCCAGGAAGTCCGCACCGCTGTCCTTGTCCGCGACGGCGGTACCGATCACCTCATCGCCGGGCTCAAGGATCTCACCGTGCTGAAGTCCACCCAGTCTGGATTCAGCGGCTTCCCGCGGGACAAGTACACCACCCTCCCGGAAACGTCCGACCGCATCCTCGCCACGGACGTATCGGCCCGCTGGCGCTTCAGGACCGGCACCGACTTCGGCACCTTCGACTTCAACAAGAGCTACGAGGACGTCAAGAGCCTGCTGCTGGAGGGCTTCAGCGAAAAGTACTCGCACGCCCTGCAGCAGACCCTCTTTGACATGGGCGCCAAGGTCCTCGAAGCTCACACCGAGATCGACGAGATCAAGTTCTCCATGCCCAACAAGCACCACTTCCTCGTTGACCTCTCGCCCTTTGGCCTCGACAACCCCAACGAGGTCTTCTTCGCCGCCGACCGCCCCTACGGCCTGATCGAGGCCACCGTCCAGCGTGAAGACGCCAGCCCCGCGGAAATCGCCTGGTCCGGGATCGCCGGCTTCTGCTAGGACTCCCGAGCGGGCCGGCCCGGAGCTCCGGCGCCGGCATTCCAGCACCCGTTAGCCAGACATTGTTAGCCGGACGAAGAAGTCCGCCATGAACCAAGAAGGTCTGCCATGAACGCACGCAAGAAATTAACCGCCCGGCTGCCACGCACCGGCGGCTCCGGCGGCACTCCCCGCCCCGAGGACCAACGGCTCTCCATCGGAAGCAGTTTCGCCTACGGCTTCCAGCACGTCCTGACCATGTACGGCGGCATCATCGCCGTCCCCCTGATCGTCGGCCAGGCCGCCGGCCTGGCTCCGGCCGACGTCGGGGTTCTGATCGCCGCGGCCCTCTTCATGGGCGGCCTGGCCACGCTGCTCCAGACCCTGGGCTTGCCGTTCTTCGGCTCCCAGCTCCCCCTGGTTCAGGGCGTCTCGTTCGCCAGCGTGGCGACGATGGTCGCCATCGTCACCGGCGGAGGCGGCCTCCCTGCCGTCTTCGGCGCTGTCATTGCCTCTGCAGCCATCGGGCTGCTGATCGCCCCGGTGTTCTCCAAGATTGTCCGGTTCTTCCCGCCGGTGGTCACCGGCACAGTCATCACCATCATCGGCCTCACACTGATGCCCGTGGCGGCCAACTGGGCCATGGGCGGAAACAGGAAGGCCGAGGACTACGGGAGCGTGGCCAACATCGGGCTGGCGGCTATTACCCTGGCCCTCGTGCTCCTGCTGAGCAAGGTCGGCAGCGCCACTATTTCCCGCCTGTCCATCCTGCTGGCCATGCTGGCCGGAACGGGGGTCGCCGTCGTCACCGGCATGGCGGACTTCTCGAACGTCGGCGACGGCCCGATCGTTGCCTTCCCCGCACCGTTCCACCTCGGCGCACCCACCTTCGAGGCTGCCGCCATCATCTCCATGCTGATCGTGGTCCTGGTCATCCTGACCGAGACCATGGCCGACATCCTGGCCGTCGGCGAAATCGTGGGCACCCGGGTTGATTCGAAGCGGATCGCAGCGGGCCTGCGGGCAGATATGGTTTCCAGCCTCGTGGCGCCGTTCTTCGGCTCCTTCACGCAAAGCGCGTTCGCCCAGAACGTTGGCCTGGTCGCCGTCACCAAGATCAAGAGCCGCTATGTGGTGGCGGCCGGCGGCGTCATCCTGGTGCTGCTGGGCCTGCTGCCGGTGCTCGGCCGGGTGGTCGCGGCGGTCCCGACGGCGGTCTTGGGAGGTGCCGGGATTGTGCTCTTCGGCACGGTGGCCGCGAGCGGCATCCGCACGCTGGCCAAGGTGGAGTACCGGAACAACATGAACCTGATCATCGTCGCCGCCTCCATCGGCTTCGGGATGATCCCGATCGCCGCCCCCACGTTCTACGACAAGTTCCCCAGCTGGTTCGCAACGATTTTCCATTCCGGCATCAGCTCCGCAGCGGTCATGGCCATCGCGCTGAACCTGCTCTTCAACCACCTGAAGAAGGGCAACTCGGAGAACCAGTCGGTCTTCGTGGCCGGAACGGGCCGCGTCATCCGCGAGGAAGACCTTCAATGCCTGGCCGAGGGCGACCGTTACGAGAACGGCAAACTGATCGACTGCGACGGCAAGGAAGTCCCGGTGGAGTCCGCCGCGACATCCGAACACTAGCCCCCCTAAGACACCACCGGCATGAGCGTTGCGGCCCCTCCCTGTGAAGGTAAAGGGGCCGCAACGTGGCCTGGCAGACGGCGGCACAGCCGCTGGAGGTCAGCTCTTGTTGAGGTCCTGGGAGATCGCCAGGGCTGCCTCGCGCAGCAATGGCACAGCCCGGTCCGCGAAAGTCTCGTCCACCCGGGAAACAGGCCCGGAGACGGAAATCGCCGCGGGGGTCGGAGCATTGGGGATGGCAATCGCGAAGCAGCGGACGCCGATCTCCTGCTCTTCCTCATCGATCGAATAGCCGCGGCCGCGGATCAGCTTCAAGTCGGCGAACAGGGACTCGACGTCGCCGATGCTCTTCGGAGTGGGGGTGGGCATGCCCTTCCGGGTCACGATGCCACGCACCATCTCATCGTCCAGCTGGGCCAGGATCGCTTTGCCCATGCCGGTGGCATGCATGTAACCGCGGCGGCCCACTTCGGTGATCATCCGCATGGAATGCAGGGACGGGACCTGGGCCACGTACATCACCATGTCAGAGTCCAGCACGGCCATGTTGGCGGTTTCCCCGAGCCGTTCCACGAGGGACTGGAGCTGCGGCCGGGCAAGCGCGCCGAGCTGCTTGTTCGCCGCCTCGCCCAGACGGATCAGGCGCGGGCCCAGGGCATAGCGCCGGTTCGGCAGCTGCCGGATGTAGCCCAGGGTGACGAGGGTGCGCAGCAGCCGGTGGATGGTGGGAAGCGGCAGGTCGGTGGAGGACGAGAGTTCGCTGAGTGTGACGTCGCCGCCGGCGTCAGTGATCAGTTCCAGAAGTTCGAAAACGCGTTCAACGGACTGCACGCCTCCGGGGGCTTTTTCCGCCATAACTTTGCTCTCCTGAGAGGTTGCTTCCGACAAATTTTATCCACATCGTGAAAAAAGTGCTTAGTAGACCCAAGATACAGTACCGCCGGCCCGCCGTCGACGGACCCTCGGGGCTTGTAATTCCACAAAGTAGATAATAATATCCATCATACGAAATAAGTAAGTGCAGCAAGAGCCCGTCCGCGGGCCGACTAGGAGGAAATTCAATGGCGAATCCGAGCCCCGGAAATTCGATCACCCTGCGTGTGGAGGCGCCGTCCAGCTTCAGTGCCACCAGCGAACTGGCCGCCGCCGTCGGTGCGGCCGGCGCCGCGATCACGGCCCTGGACGTCACCGAGTCCCACCACGAGACCCTGGTAGTCGACGTCACCTGCAACACCACGGACGACGACCACGCCGCACGCGTCAAGGACGCGCTCAACGCGCTCGACGGCGTCACGGTCCGGAACGTCTCGGACCGAACCTTCCTGATGCACCTCGGCGGCAAGCTGGAGGTTGTGCCGAAGGTCGCCCTGCGCAACCGGGACGACCTCTCCCGCGCCTACACCCCCGGCGTCGCCCGCGTCTGCCTGGCGATCGCGGAAAACCCTGAGGCCGCCCGGAACCTGACCATCAAACGCAACACCATCGCCGTCGTGACCGACGGCTCCGCCGTCCTGGGCCTCGGCAACATCGGCCCGGCCGCCGCACTGCCGGTCATGGAAGGCAAGGCCGCGCTCTTCAAGCAGTTCGCCAACGTCGACGCCTGGCCGGTCTGCCTGGACACCCAGGACACGGAGGAAATCATCCGGATCGTCAAGGCGCTCGCCCCGGTCTATGGCGGGGTCAACCTTGAGGACATCGCCGCTCCGCGCTGCTTCGAGATCGAAACCCGGCTCCGCGAGGAACTCGACATCCCGGTCTTCCACGACGACCAGCACGGAACCGCAATCGTCACGCTGGCAGCCCTGACCAACGCCCTGCGCGTCGTGGACAAGAAACTCTCCGAGGTCCGGATTGTCGTTTCGGGCGTCGGCGCCGCCGGCTCCGCCATCATCGCGCTGCTCAAGGCACAGGGGGCCCGCAACATCATCGCCGCCGGCCGCTCGGGAGCGATCCACTTCGGCGAACAGTACAACGACGAGCACCGCACGTGGATTGCCGAGAACACCAATGAACGGGGCTTCTCGGGCACGCTGCACGAAGCGCTCAAGGGAGCCGACGTCTTCATCGGCGTCAGCGCGCCGCACGTGATCGGCGAAGAACAGGTGGCATCCATGGCCAACGACGCTATTGTGTTCGCCATGGCCAACCCCACGCCGGAAATCGACCCGGTGGTCGCATCACGGCACGCCGCTGTGGTGGCGACCGGCCGCAGCGACTTCCCCAACCAGATCAACAACGTCCTGGCCTTCCCAGGGTTCTTCCGCGGGCTGCTGGACGCGGGGGCGGCGGACATCACCCCCGAGATGCTGGTGGCCGCCGCCGCGGCGATCGCCAACCGGGTCGCCGACGACGAGCTCAATGCCAGCTACATCATTCCCAGCGTCTTCGACCCCCACGTTGCCGCCGACGTCGCCGCGGCGGTTGTCGCGGCTGCCCACGCGACGGTCCCGGCCGCCGCGCTGACCCACGCCTGATTCGCCGCCTGCTTCACCGACCAGGAAGGACCACAATGGCCCTCACCATTTCAGCCCGCCGTCCCGTTGACCGCGCGGAGGAGATCCTCACACCCGAGGCGCTGGCCTTCATTGAGCAATTGCACCAGCGTTTCGCCGCCACCCGCGCGGATTTGCTCAAGGCCCGCGCGGTCAAACGCGACGAGGTGGCCCGCACCGGCCGGCTCGATTTCCTGCCGGAAACCCGTGATATCCGTGAAGGCGACTGGACGGTGGCCCCGGCCCCGACAGCCCTGCAGGACCGCCGGGTGGAAATGACGGGTCCGGCCGCACCGGCCAAGATGGCCATTAATGCCCTGAACTCCGGGGCCAAGGTCTGGCTCGCGGACCTCGAGGACGCCAGCACTCCCACCTGGTCCAACGTGGTCGAATCAATCCTGAACCTCCGCGACGCCGCGGCGGGAACCCTGGCCTACACGTCCCCCGAGGGCAAGGAATATACGCTCCGGACCGATGCCCCGCTGGCCGTCGTTGTCGCCCGCCCGCGCGGCTGGCACATGGCAGAGCGCCACCTGCTGATCGACGGCGAACACACCGTGGGCGCCCTGGTGGACTTCGGCCTGCACTTCTTCCACACCGCCAGGCAGCTGCTGAAGAATGGCCATGGCCCGTATTACTACCTGCCCAAGATGGAAAGCCACCTCGAGGCCCGGCTGTGGAACGAGGTTTTCGTCTTCGCCCAGGACTACCTCGGCATTCCGCAAGGCACCATCCGCGCGACCGTCCTGATCGAGACCATCCCCGCAGCATTCGAAATGGACGAGATCCTCTACGAACTCCGCGACCACGCCTCCGGCCTGAACGCCGGCCGCTGGGACTACCTGTTCAGCATCATCAAGTACTTCCGTGACGCCGGCTCGCGCTTTGTGCTGCCGGACCGCGCCACCGTGGCTATGACTGCGCCGTTTATGCGCGCCTACACCGAACTGCTGGTCAAGACCTGCCACCACCGCGGCGCCTTCGCCATGGGCGGCATGGCGGCCGTCATTCCCAACCGCCGCGAACCCGAGGTGACAGCCCAGGCGTTCGAGAAAGTGCGCGCGGACAAGACCCGTGAGGCGAACGACGGCTTTGACGGTTCCTGGGTGGCCCACCCGGACCTGGTGCCGGTCTGCCGGGACGTCTTCGACGCCGTCCTGGGCGGGCGGCCGAACCAGCTGGACAGGCAGCGCCCGGAAGTCTCGGTCACCGCGGACCAGCTCCTGGACGTCGCCTCCGCCCGTGGCACGGTCACCGAGGCAGGCATGCGCCTGAACCTCTACGTTGCCGTCGCCTACACAGCGGTGTGGATTTCGGGCAACGGCGCGGTCGCCATCCACAACCTGATGGAGGACGCGGCGACGGCGGAAATCTCGCGGTCCCAGGTCTGGCAGCAGATCCGCAACCACTCTGTGCTCGCCGACACTGGCCGGACCGTCACCCGCGAGCTGGTATCCGGGATCCTGGCCGAGGAAACCGAGAAGCTCCGGGGCGAGGTGGGCGAGGACGCTTTCGTGAAGCACTACCTGCCCGCCAGCAAGCTCATCGGCGACATCTGCCTGTCCGAGGACTACACGGACTTCCTCACCACGCCGGCGTACGAGCTGGTGGGCTGAGGCATGGCAGCCACCTCCGCCAGCGCCAGGCCGCAACCACGCAGCCATTTGCAGCGTCAGGGTCCGGTGACGCCGGCCCTCTCCGGGGCCGACCTCGCCCGGATCGATGCGCAGCTCGCCGACACCGACCGGCTGCTGGAGCGCAGCTACCCGGGCGACGACGGCTCCCGCCAGCCGGTGCACACCGTCTACGTTCCGGCCGACCGCTTCAGCCCGGAGTTCGCCGCGGACTGGGGCGCCCAGGCCCTCGCCGCGGTGGACGCCCGCGGCGGCGTCGAAAGCCTGTGCGCGCTGCAGGGCCAGGAAACCGAACTGGCCGCCGCCGTCGCGCCGCGGGTCCGGGCCAAGCTCTCACGCGAGCCGATCGAGGACCTCCGTCTGGACTTTGAGGACGGGTTCGGGGACCGGGGCGACGACGCCGAGGACGCCGCCGCTGTCGCCGCGGCATCTGCCGTGGCCGCCGCCGTCGCCGCCGGTACCGCGCCGCCGTTCATCGGGATCCGCTTCAAGTGCTTCGAGGCTGGCACCCGCGCCCGGGGTCTGCGGACCCTGGATCTCTTCGTCTCGCAGCTGGCCACCGCCGGCGAACTGCCGGACGGGCTCGTCCTCACCCTGCCCAAGGTCACCACGGTGGCGCAGGTGGAGGCCATGGCCTTCGCCGTGTCCCGGCTCGAGGAAGTCCACTCGCTCCCCGCGGGCCGGCTCCGCTTTGAGGTTCAGGTGGAAACGCCGCAGCTCATCCTGGGCCCGGACGGAACCTCGCCGGTGGCGCGCCTGCCGCACGCGGTGCCCGGCCGGATCAGCGGGCTGCACTACGGCACCTACGACTACTCGGCATCGCTGCAGATCTCCGCCGAATACCAGTCCATGGAACATCCCGTGGCGGACTTTGCCAAGGAAGTCATGCAGCTTGCCGCGGCCGGCACCGGGATCCGGCTCTCCGACGGCTCCACCAACATCATCCCGGTGGGCGGGAACGTGGAGCAGGCCTGGCAGCTCCACGGCCGGCTGGTCCGCCGCTCGCTGGAACGCGGCTACTACCAGGGCTGGGACCTACACCCCGCCCAGCTGCCCAGCCGGTTCGCCGCGACCTACGCCTTCTACCGGCAAGGGCTCCCGGCCGCCGCTGCCCGGCTCCGCAATTACGTGGACCAAACCGCCGGCGGCGTTCTGGACGAACCCGCCACCGCACGGGCTCTGGCAGCCTTCGTGCTGCGCGGCGTCCAGTGCGGCGCCGTCGGCACCGAAGAAGTCCTGGCGCTGACCGGCGTCGGGCTCCCCGAACTCACCGCGCTGGCCCACCCCCGGCTGGCCAACACCTCCACTCCCTCCGCAAAAGGAACGCACCCATGAGCAACTATTTCTACCCCGAAGGCGGGCTTCCGCCGCAGACCCAGATCCTCTCGGACCGGGCCGTGGTCAAGGAGGCCTACACCGTCATTCCGAAGGGCGTGCTCCGGGACATCGTCACGAGCAAACTGCCCGGCTGGACCAACACCCGCTCCTGGATCCTGGCCCGGCCCATCGCCGGTTTTGCCACGACGTTCTCGCAGCTGATCGTCGAGGTGGGACCGGGCGGAGGCTCGGAAAAGCCCGAGCCGGAGGCCGGCGTCGAAGGCGTCATCTTCCTGACCAAGGGCGCCCTGGCACTGACCCTCGAAGGGGAAATCCACAGGCTGGGCGAGGGCGGCTACGCCTACCTCGCCGCGGGGGCCCAATGGTCCGTGGCGAACGAGTCCGGGGAGATCGCCAGTTTCCAGTGGATCCGGAAGGCCTACGAGCCGCTGGACGGCTACACGGCGAAATCCTTTGTAACCCGCGACCAGGACGTCGCACCGCGGGCGATGCCGGACACCGACGGGGCCTGGGCCACCACGCGTTTCGTGGACCCGGAGGACCTCGCCCACGACATGCACGTCAACATCGTCACCCTCAAGCCCGGCGCCTCCATCCCCTTCGCGGAAACCCACGTCATGGAGCACGGCCTCTTCGTGCTGGAAGGCAAAGCCGTCTACCGGCTCAATGACGACTGGGTGGAGGTGGAGGCCGGCGACTTCATGTGGCTGCGTGCCTTCTGCCCCCAGGCGTGCTACGCCGGAGGTCCGGGCAACTTCCGGTACCTGCTGTACAAGGACGTCAACCGCCAGATCCGCCTGACCTAATACCGATCCACCAATACCGATCCACCAATACCGATCCACCAATACCGATCCACGTAGTGGAGTCCGCCCCGTCTGACGGGGCGGACTCCTCCGTGGTTCCGCTGGCCGCGCCTCGCCACCAAATCTGGTCACCCAGCCCGGAGCCCTTGCGGCCCGGGCGATGCTTGCTAGCCTGAGGCTGTGAAGTACGAATCCCTGTGGATCGGAATGCTCCTTGGCGCGGCCCTCGGCTTCGCCATCGGAGTCACCACCGTCGACAAGCCATTCACTGGCCTGCTGATCGGCCTCGGGGTCGGCGCACTCGTGGGCCTGGGCATCCGCAAGGACCCAACGAAGCGGTAGGGAATTTCGCCGCATCTGCTGCCCGCGCGCCCTGAACTGCCGGAACCTGAAATACCGTAGGCTCCCGCGCTCCGAGGTGCCGGGGCAAGAATATCGGGGTCCCTCGCGCCTCACCCCGCAGCCACACCCCCATTCGCTCACCCCTTGACTCCCCGACCCAACCTTCCCTACACTTTTCATAAAGCAGAATCTTAATTCCACAAAGCGGAAAACAAGCAAGGATCTGCAAGGCAAAGGTGCCCGGGATCCAGCTCCCGCCCACACCGGAAGGAACCCACAATGACGTACACCGTGAACTGCTCCATCCTCCTGACGGAGCTCCCCCCCTGGGAACGCCCGGCCGCCGCGAAGGCCGCCGGTTTTGACGCCGTAGAATTCTGGTGGCCCTTCGAGACCTCCGTCCCCACCGACGTCGAGGTTGCCCGGTTTGAGAACGCCATTACCGACGCCGGCGTTCAGCTGACGGGCCTGAACTTCAACGCGGGCGACATGCCCGGCGGCGACCGCGGCCTGGTCTCCTGGCCCGCGCGCTCCACCGAATTCCAGGACAACATCGACGTCGTCGCCGGCATCGGTGAGCGCCTCGGCTGCAAGGCCTTCAACGCCCTCTACGGCAACCGCATTGACGGCGAATCCGCTGAGCAGCAGGACGCCATTGGCGCCGAAAATCTCGCGACGGCGGCTGCCGGCGTGGCCCGCATCGGCGGTACGGTCCTCCTGGAACCCGTCAGCGGCGCCCCCCGGTACCCCCTGCTCAAGGCGCAGGATGCCCTCGATGTGATCGCCCGGGTCAAGCAGGAATCCGGCGCCGGGAACGTCAAGCTCCTCGCGGACTTCTACCACCTGGCCGTGAACGGTGACGACGTCGCCGCCGTCATCGAAAAGCACGCCAAGGACTTCGGCCACATCCAGATCGCCGACAACCCCGGCCGCGGGGCTCCCGGAACCGGGCAGCTTCCCCTCGGCGAATGGATCGCCCGCAGCCGCGCACTCGGCTACGAGGGCTACATCGGCCTCGAATACAAGGAACCCGCGGAGACCGCATTCAGCTGGGCCATCCGCCAGCGCGTCCCGCAGTAATCCCCACCCGCTCCCTAACCTCGCAAGCTCGGCCAGGGAACCCGGCGGGCGTGGGCCCACCGCCCGCCGTGGCAAAGAAGCACACCCGCGCTACATCGAACACAAAGACTTCAGAAAGAGAACCACAATGAGCAACATCGCAGTCATCGGCCTCGGTATCATGGGACTGCCCATGGCCATCAACCTCGTCAAGGCCGGCCACGCGGTCACGGGCTTCAACCGCAGCCAGGACAAGACCGACAAGCTCGTCTCCGAAGGCGGCAAGGGTGCCGCGAGCATCGCGGAGGCCGTCAGGGACGCCGACGTGGTCATCACCATGGTGCCGGACTCCCCCGACGTCGAAGGCGTGGTCAGCGGTCCCGACGGCGTGTTCGACAACGCCAAGCCGGGCGCCCTGTGGGTTGATGCCAGCAGCATCCGCCCCGACGTCGCCAAACGCCTCGCCGACGACGCCCGGGCCGCCGGGATCCGTCCCCTCGACGCCCCGGTCTCCGGCGGCGAACAAGGCGCCATCGACGCCGCGCTCTCCATCATGGTGGGCGGTGACGCCGCCGACTTCGAGGCGGCACGGGATGTCCTGGCCGCCGTCGGCAAGACCATCGTCCACGTGGGGCCCTCCGGCGCCGGCCAGACCGTCAAGGCAGCCAACCAGCTGATCGTGGCCGTCAACATTGAAGTCCTTGGCGAGGCGATCGCCTTCCTCGAGGCTTACGGCGTGGACACGGACGCCGCCCTCAAGGTCCTCGGCGGCGGCCTGGCCGGCTCCAAGGTCCTGGAGCAGAAGGGCCAGAAAATGCTGGACCGCAACTTCGACCCCGGTTTCCGCCTGGCCCTGCACCACAAGGACCTCGGCATCGTCACCTCCGCGGCCCGCGAGGCCAATGTCGCCGTCCCCCTCGGCGCCATCGTCGCGCAGCTCGTCGCCGCCACCGTCAACCAGGGCGACGGCGGACTGGACCACTCGGGCCTTTTCAAGCAGGTCCTGAAGCTCAGCGGCCGCAACTAAGCGGCGCTGCCGCCCCGTCAAGGGGCACTTCGACACGAACGCACCGGCCGGCGTCGAGATTTACGACGGCGGCCCGCCCTCCCCCCAACAAGAGGTGCCCGCGACGATTCGCCGGGCTTCCCTTCAGCACACCCAAAAACAGACCTTCAAGGAGCACACCATGACGAAGATGCGCACTGTAGACGCAGCCGTCGCCATCCTGGAAAAGGAGGGCGCCACCGAGGCGTTCGGCCTGCCAGGCGCGGCGATCAACCCGTTCTATTCGGCCATGAGGGCCCACGGCGGCATCCGCCACACCCTGGCCCGCCACGTTGAAGGCGCCAGCCACATGGCCGACGGCTACAGCCGGGCCAAGGACGGCAACATCGGCATCTGCATCGGCACCTCGGGCCCCGCGGGCACGGACATGATCACCGGCCTGTACGCGGCGTGGGCCGATTCCATCCCGATGCTCTGCATCACCGGCCAGGCACCCGTGGCCAAGCTGCACAAGGAGGACTTCCAGGCCGTGGACATCGAGTCCATCGCCAAGCCGGTCACCAAGTTGGCCATGACCATCCTTGAACCCGGCCAGGTTCCCGGAGCCTTCCAGAAAGCTTTCCAGCTCATGCGCTCAGGCCGGCCGGGCCCGGTCCTGCTGGACCTGCCGATCGACGTGCAGATGGCCGAGATCGAATTCGATATCGACACCTATGAGCCCCTGCCCGTGGAGAAGCCCAGGGCCAGCCGGAAGCAACTGGAAAAGGCACTCGACATGCTCACCGCAGGCGAGCGCCCGCTGATCGTGGCCGGCGGCGGCATCATCAATGCCGGAGCCTCGGCCCAGCTCGTGGAACTGGCCGAGCTGCTGGGCGTCCCCGTGATCCCCACCCTGATGGGCTGGGGCGCGATCCCGGATGACCACGAACTCATGGCCGGCATGGTGGGCCTGCAGACCAGCCACCGGTACGGCAACGAGAACTTCCTGCGCAGCGACTCCGTGATCGGCATCGGCAACCGCTGGGCCAACCGCCACACCGGCGGCCTGGACACCTACACCGCCGGCCGCACGTTCGTGCACATCGACATCGAGCCGACCCAGATCGGCCGCGTGTTCTCCCCGGACTTCGGCATCGCCTCCGACGCCGGCGCCGCCCTGGATGGGCTGCTGGAGCTGGCCCGGGAACGCCGGGACGCCGGGTCCCTGCCGGACTACACCGCCTGGGTTGACGAATGTTCCGGGCGCAAAGCCACACTGCACCGCAAGACCCACTTCGACAACGTGCCGATCAAGCCGCAGCGCGTGTACGAGGAAATGAACAAAGCATTCGGCAAGGACACCACGTACGTGTCCACCATCGGACTGTCGCAGATCGCCGGCGCCCAGATGCTGCACGTGTTCGGCCCGCGCAAATGGATCAACGCCGGACAGGCAGGCCCGCTGGGCTGGACCGCCCCCGCCGCGCTGGGCGTGGTCCGGGGCAAGCCGGACCAGACCGTGGTTGCCCTCTCCGGCGACTACGACTTCCAGTTCATGATCGAGGAACTGGCCGTGGGCGCGCAATTCAACCTGCCGTACATCCACGTTGTGGTCAACAACTCCTACCTCGGCCTGATCCGGCAGTCCCAGCGCGGCTTCAACATGGAACAGAACGTGTCCCTGGCGTTCGAGAACATCAACTCCACGGATCTCTCTGCAACCGCAAGCGGCTACGGCGTGGACCACATTAAGGTGGCCGAGGGCCTGGGCTGCAAGGCGATCCGGGTGGAAAACCCGGAGGACCTGCCTGCCGCGTTCGACAAGGCCAAGGCGCTCCTGGGCGAGTTCAGGGTTCCGGTGGTGGTGGAAGTCATCCTGGAGAAGATCACGAACATCTCCATGGGCACCGAAATCAACGCCGTCAACGAGTTCGAGGCCCTGGCCGAGACCGCCGAGGACGCCCCCACCGCCATTCTGGCCCTGCAGGCCTGAGATGCGCGTCGTCATAGCGCCGGACAAGTTCAAGGGATCGCTCTCGGCCCCGGACGTCGCCCGGCACCTCGAAGCAGGGCTGCAGAGGGCTTGCGGTGGCAATCTGGAGGTACTGCGGATTCCCGTGGCCGACGGCGGCGAGGGCACCCTCGATGCCGCCGTCGGCTCCGGCTTCGCCCGCCGCAGCGCCGTCGTCAGCGGCCCCACCGGCGCGCCGATCCGGGCGGAGTTCGCGGTCCGCGGACGCGAGGCGGTCATTGAGATGGCCGCCGCGTCCGGCCTCGCCGTCCTGCCCGGCGGCAGGGGCGGCCGCCCTGATTCCGCCTCCGCCAATGGCGCCAGCAGCAAGGGAACCGGCGAACTGATCCGGGCCGCGCTCGACGCCGGGTGCCAGCAGATCATCCTGGGCGTCGGCGGCAGCGCCAACACCGACGGCGGCGCCGGGGTCCTGCAGGGACTCGGTGCCAAGCTCCTCGACGCCGACGGCAACGAACTTCCGCCCGGCGGTGCGGCCCTGGCCCGGCTGGACTGGATCGACTTCTCCGGCTTCGATTCCCGCCTGGACGGCGCACGCTTCGTACTCGCCAGCGACGTCGACAACCCGTTGCTTGGTGCCCAAGGCGCCGCTGCGATCTTCGGTCCGCAGAAGGGCGCCACCCCCGAGGACGTAGCAGCCCTCGACGCCGCCCTGGCCCGCTTTGTGGACGTGCTCTGCGCCGAAATCGGGCCCCGGGCGCGGAAGGCTGCGGACGCTCCGGGTGCCGGGGCTGCCGGCGGCGTGGGCTACGCAGCCATCGCGGTACTGGCCGCGACCCGCCGGCCCGGCATCGACGTCGTCCTCGAATTCACCGGGCTGGCCGAGCGGCTGGCCGGCGCGGATCTGGTGATCACCGGCGAAGGCAGCCTCGACGAACAGACCCTGCTGGGCAAGACTCCGGTGGGCGTTGCCCGGGCGGCGCGCCGCGCCAAGGTTCCGGTGGTCGCGGTGTGCGGCCGGTCCGTCCTGACCCCGGAGCAGATCAGCAGTTCCGGGTTCCTCGCAGTCCACGCTTTGACGGAGCTGGAAAGCAATGTAGACACATGTATAGCCGACGCCGCGGCGCTGCTGGAGCGCCTCGGACGGCAACTCGGCGAGCAATTGGCCAACGTGGCGCACTCCGCGCAGGGCGCCCGCGCCCTGGACAGTGCTCCGGGAAAGGAGACCCTCAGTGTCTGAAGAAACCTACGACGTCGTCTTCCGCGGGCAGCGGGTGCTGACCACCGCCGGCATCGCCGCCCGGGAAGTCGGCATCCGCGGCGGCGTGATTGTCGCGATCGAGCCGCTGGGCAACGGCCTCTCCGGCCGTGAAGTCATTGAACTCGCCGACGACGAGACCCTCCTGCCGGGCCTCGTGGACACCCACGTGCACGTCAATGAGCCCGGCCGGACCGAGTGGGAGGGATTCGCGTCCGCCACCCGGGCGGCAGCGGCCGGCGGCGTCACCACCATCATTGACATGCCGTTGAACAGCATCCCGCCCACCACTACCGTGGAGGCCCTGAAACTCAAGCGGGAGGTGGCCGGGGACCAGGTGTTCGTGGACGTCGGCTTCTGGGGCGGAGCCGTCCCGGGCAACAAGAACGAACTGCGGCCGCTGCACGACGAGGGCGTTTTCGGCTTCAAATGCTTCCTGCTGCACTCCGGCGTGGACGAGTTCCCGCACTTGGAAGCGGACGAAATGGAACAGGACATGGCCGAGCTCAAGTCCTTCGACTCGCTCATGATCGTCCACGCCGAGGACTCCCACGCGATCGACCACGCGCCCCACCCCGGCGGCGACCACTACTCCACGTTCCTGGCCTCCCGCCCGCGCGGGGCCGAGAACAAGGCCGTCGCCGAGGTCATCGAACGGGCCCGCTGGACCGGAGCCCGCGCCCACATCCTGCACCTTTCCTCCTCCGACGCGCTCCCCATGATCGCCACCGCCAAGCGCGACGGCGTTCGCCTCACCGTGGAAACGTGCCCGCACTACCTGACGCTGACGGCCGAGGAAATCCCGAACGGCGCCACAGCCTACAAGTGCTGCCCGCCGATCCGCGAAGCCTCCAACCGCGAACTGCTGTGGGCCGGCCTGCAGGACGGCACCATCGACTGCATCGTCTCGGACCACTCCCCGTCCACCCTGGACCTGAAGGACTTGGAAAACGGTGACTTCGCCGTGGCCTGGGGCGGCGTCTCCTCGCTGCAGTTGGGCCTGTCGCTGATCTGGACCGAGGCCCGGCACCGCGGTATCCCGCTCGAGCAGGTTCTCTCGTGGATGGCGGCAAAGCCGGCCCAACTCGCCGGCCTGGGCAATAAAGGCCAACTGGCGCCGGGATACGACGCCGACCTCGCCGTATTTGCCCCGGACGAGGTTTTCGTTGTGGATGTCTCCAAGCTCAAGCACAAGAACCCCATCACCCCGTATGACGGCAAGGCGCTTTCCGGCGTCGTCCGGCAGACCTACCTCCGCGGCACCCTGATCGACGGCCGGACCCCGGCCGGCAAGCTGATCCGCCGCGGCGGCGTGTGAGCCAGGCGGCCGTGGCCGGCACCCCGCCCGCCGTTCACGGACCGGCCCGGCATAACGGGCAGGCACGGCAGGCCGGCCTCACCGCGAAGGGACTGGCGGTCTGGGTCACGGTGCCGGACGACTCCGACATTGACCCGGTGTGCCTGGCCCGCGCGGCCGAACTCGTGCTCGGCCGCGCCCTCAGATGTGCCCCGGAGGCGGAAGTCCACTTTAGGCCCGCCGCCGGAGCCGCAACATCCGCCGTCGTCCGGTCCCCCGGAGACGACGGCACCCCGGCGGGAACAGCAGATCCCGCCGGGGACACCGGCGGGGCGGGCCTGGAGCCCGTCCCCGGCAGCATCAGCCGGCTCGCCGTCGACCTCGCGGCCGGAGACGCCAGGCTGGATGGAGAGCGGGTGCCCCTGACGGATCTGGAGTTCACGCTTCTGAGATGTCTCGTGCAGAACTGCTCCCGCACGGTAAGCCGGCAGGAGCTGCAGCTTTGCCTCGACGCGTTCGACACCCCGGGCGCGGCAACCCGGTCCATCGACGTGTACGTCGGCCGGTTGCGCCGGAAACTCAAGGGCTGCCGGCACGCCGTCGTCACCGTCCGCAGCGGCGGCTACCGCTTCGTCCCCGGTCCGCGGGCGACGGTCCGCGGACCAGCGGAATACAGCATCTGAGCTCCGCTGCCACAACCATCCCGACCCTCGATCGAAGGAACTGCATGCAATCCACCGTCACCACCAAGCTGCACGCCATCACTAAGCTGCACAGCGAAGATCCAGCACCCGGGTTCACGCTGCCAGATGCTGCGGGCCGCCGGATCTCCCTGGCCGATTATCGCGGCAAAAGCGTCATCATCTACTTCTACCCCCGCGCAGCCACTCCCGGGTGCACCACCGAGGCTTGCGACTTCCGAGACAGCCTCGCTGCCCTCCACTGCGCAGGCTTCGAGGTCCTTGGCATCTCACCCGACGCCCGGGAGGCCCTGTCCGCCTTTGCCGCGGAGCATGCGCTCACGTTCCCCCTGCTCGCGGACGAAGACCACGCTGTGGCCCTCGCGTACGGCGCCTGGGGCGAGAAGCTGATGGACGGCGAGGTCCGCGAAGGCACGGTCCGGTCCACCGTGGTTGTCGGTCCCGATGGCAACGTGGTCTTGGCGCAATACCACGTCAGTCCGCAGGGCCACGTGCGGGCGCTGCGGGAGGAGCTTGGCATCTAGGGGCTCGGACGCCATGCGGGCGGACCCGGACATGCGCGGGCTGGAAACGGCCTAGAAGAGGGCGCCCGCCACCGCCTGCGTCAGCTGATGGATCACTTCAGTGCGTTCCGGGACGTCGCTCAGGTCCTGGCCCTTGGTGTAGATGACCAGCGCGTATGCGGTGCCGTCCCGGGCGAGGATGCCGGCGTCGTGCAGCTCACCGCCCAGGAGCCCGTACTTGTGGAAGACCGTGATCCCTTCCGGAACGGCGGCGGGAATGAGCGTTTCGTAGTTGGTGTCCTGCATATAGGACAACAGCTCGGCGGTGTCCCCGGCGTTCAGGAGCGTCCCGGAGTAGACCCCCGCCAGGATCGTCGCCATTTCCGCCGGTGTCAGCGTGTTGATTTCCGGGTCATAGCTCACGCCCAGCGATGCCGCGTACTCCGTCAGCTCCTCGTGGCCCACGGCATCCATGATCAGCGACCACGAGTCGTTGTCGCTCTGCTGGATCATCTCCCGGAGCTGGAAGCCGGCGGTGTAGCTCCCTAAAGGGTCATCGAGGCTGGCCGCCCCGGTTTCGACCAGGTGGTAGTAAGCCGCCGCGGCCAGCACTTTGGCGGTGCTCGCCGCCACGAACTCCTCCCGGACCCCGTATTCGTGGACGTCCGCGGCGCCGGGGTCCTGGGCGAGGTCGACCAGCGCCACGCCGATCTGGAACTGGCTGTTGGCATCGAGAATGGCCTTGATGCGCGCATCCAGGGCCTCCTCCACCGTTCCCGGCGCCGGTCCGGATGCCTGGGCCGCCGCATCGGGGCTGGCCGACGGCGACGCGCTGGCCTCCGCCGTCGGCGCGGCAGACGGCGTGGCAGACGCCGTCGTGGGATTCACCGCCGTCGAACGGGCTTCCGCGGAGGAATAGATGCCCGCGGCCAGCACGACCGCCAGCGCTGCGGCACCGGCCGCCAGGGCCATGGCCCGGACCCGGCCAGGCGTCGGCTGCCGTCCCGTGGCCGTGCGCCGGGATCCGAATCGTCGCTGCCGTGGAGTCTGCTGTTCCATAATGGCTCCAAGCTAGCCACGGCAGCTATGCCCGAGCTATGAAATAGCTGTCAGGCCGGCGGGTCCCCCAGGCCTGACCGGACGGGTCCCGGGCAGGCCCAGGCGGCGGAATACAGCCTCGATCCACGATGTTGTGCATCACAGACCCGTTGTCCACCCCCGAAGGATCATCATGAGCGCAAACATGACCGTCAAGCTTCAGCCGGGCACCCCGGCCCCGGATTTCACCCTGCCTGACGCCGAAGGCAAGCCGGTTGCCCTGGCCGACTACCGCGGCAAGAACGTCATTGTGTACTTCTACCCGCAGGCGGCAACCCCCGGCTGCACCACCGAGGCGTGCGATTTCCGCGACAACCTCGCGTCCCTGCAGGGCTCCGGCTACGAGGTCCTGGGCATCTCCCCCGATGCCCCCGATGCCCTGGCCCATTTCACCGGCGACTTCGCCCTGACCTTCCCGCTCCTGGCCGACGAGGACCACGCCGTGGCCCTCGCCTACGGCGCGTGGGGCGAGAAGCTGGTCCACGGCGAGGTCACGGAGGGCATCGTCCGCTCCACCGTGGTGCTGGACCCCGAGGGCAAGGTCAAACTGGCGCAGTACCAGGTCAAGGCCCAGGGCCACGTGGCGTCGCTGAAGGAAGCACTGGGCGTCTAACGCTGCACCGCTCCCGCGGCGTTCCCGCGGCGTTCTCGCGGCGGATTCGGACCACCGCGGCGGAATCGGACAGATGCAGCACGGATCCGCGGCGCGCGGTTCCCATAGCTGCGCGCCGGTCCGAAGCCGCAGCGGAGTAGTTTTCCACATCCGCCCCGCAGGTGGTTGTCCGGCCCCGCAGCGCGGGCCACCATCGGGGCATGGACCTACCCCGACTGATTCTCAGCAGCGACCTCGCGCGCCTCGGCCAGGACGCGCGGGGCCTTGCACGGCAGGCGAAAGCCGGGCAGCTCCGGCGCATCAGGCAGGGAGTGTACGTCCGGGAACAGGAGTGGGAGGCGCTGCCGCCGTGGGACAGGAATCGGGTCCTCATCCGGGCGGCTGCTTCCACATTGCGGAGCCGGACCGTCTTCTGCCGCCAGTCCTCCGCTGTGCTGTGGGACATGCCGGTTCTGGGCCACAGCCATCTGGTGCATGCCTGCACGTCCGACGGCGGCGGCGGGCGCTCGCGCGCCGGGGTCCGCCGGCATCTGGTCGATTTGGGCTCGGTGCAGATCGAGAAACGTCACGGGCTCCTGGTCACAGACCGTGTCCGGACAGCACTGGACCTGGCCGCCTTCGAATCGTTTGAGCAGGGCGTCGCCGTATTCGACCATGTCCTGGGGCCGCGGCCTGGCAACCTGGCACCGCTCAGCCGCGGGGAACTCGACGCCGGCATCGGCGGCAACTACACGGCAGCAGCGGCCCGGCGGATCCGGACCGCCCTGCAGTTTGCTGATCCTGCGTCCGGCTCCCCTGGAGAATCGGTGAGCCGCGCCCTGATGCATCGGCTCGGCTTCCGGGTCCCCCTTCTTCAGGTCGAAATTCGTGATGCCCGGGGGCTAGTGACGTTCACTGACTTTGACTGGCCCGATGATCAGCTTTGCGGAGAGTTCGACGGCCTCGTGAAGTACCGCAAGGCGGAGTATCTCCAGGGCCGGACGCCAGCAGAGGCCCTCACCGACGAGAAACGCCGGGAGGACCGGATTCGTGCCACCGGCCGCCGGGTGATCCGTTGGACATGGTCGGAGCTGGCCAATCCCGGATCATTCTCCGCATTCCTTGCGGACGCCGGCGTTCCCCGGCAGCCGCTCCCAGCCTGTGGGCGCTGATCCCGCCACGTTCCCGGGAATTCGCTACGAAATCGGACCCGTGCAGCGCGGATCCCCGGCGCGCCCGTCCGAAACCGCAGCCCCTGTCCGAAAACGCCGCGAAAACGGGCCCGGGACGCCAGCCGGCTACACCTTGGTCCCCGCCACCACGGTGGCGGTGGACCGGAGCCGGATCGCGCCGTCGTGCTCGTAGCGGCCCAGCAGAGCGAACACATCCGAGCGGATCAGGGCCCGCGACTCCGCGTCCGCCTTGGCCAGGCCCATCGCCACGGTGGTCGCGATGTCGGTCATGAACTCCCAGTAGCTCTCCGGGGATTCGTGCACCAGGTCGGTGCTGACCTGGTGCTCGGCCACCTCGGCCAGCCCGGCCTCCTTGAACATGCGGGTCATGAAACCGGCTGGTGCGCAGCGGAACAGCCCGGGAGTCTCGGCGGGCGGAATGGGCAGTTCCCGGTGCCGGGCAATTGTGCCCAGGATCAGGCTGGCCCAGGGGTTTGCGGCCGCGCGTCCCCAGACGACGGCGCCCACCCGGGCGCCCGGCCTCGCGGTGCGCGCCATCTCTGCCATGGCCGCGGACATCACCGGGAAGAACATCAAACCGAAGTGGCTGTACACGGCGTCGAACGTGTTGTTGCGGAACGGCAGGGCGGCCGAATCGCACACTTGAAAGTCCAGGTTGTTCAGGCGCCGGGCCAATGCCTTCTCTTCGGCCACCCGAAGCATTCCGGCCGAAATGTCAGTCAGGACCACACGGCCTTCCGGCACCTGGGCGGCCACGTTAAGGCCGGGCTCCCCCGTGCCTGCCGCGACGTCCAGCACCACTGAGTCGGGGCGGAGCCGGAGCTCCTGGCGGAGGGCGTCGCCAAACGGGGCCTGCCAGCCGAGCAGTTCCGCGTCCCATTTCTTCCAGCCCGCCGAGAACTCATCCCAGAGCAAGCGCTGCTCCTCACGAACACTGTCGGCTGAGGCTAACATGGCGGATCCTTAGCTCGTCTGTACCTAGCCCTAGTCTGCTCTGGGATGCGGTCCGCGGCAATGTGTCGAAGGGCAGTAGGCTTAACGGCATGTCTCCCCACGAAACCCCCGGCACAGCAGGCAACGACCCCCAGCGGGAACCGGCACAGGGCAACGTTCAGGGCGGCGTTCCGGAGCGCCGCGAGGTCACCGTCCGCCGGGCCCCGAAATATGTGCCCTTCCTGATCCTGGGCGGGCTCCTGGGCGTGGCCGTCGCGGCCATCATCGCCTTCGCCCTGCCCGGTGACCCGAGCTTCGACCGTTCCTCGGTCTTCGGCTTCTTCATGGTCCTCTGCGCGGCCGGCGGCGTCATCGTGGGTGCCGCGATCGCCCTGGTCCTGGACCGGCGGAGCGTCCGCCGCGCCGAGCACGCCGTCGTCGAATCCGCACCGGACGCCGACGACGACGAGGGCCGCGACGGGAACCTCCGCTGAAGGGCGTCAGGTCATAAACCGGCCGCCGGAAAAGTCTTAGCGCACATCGTGAGATAATCGACCAGTGGCACGCGGCGATGGAAAACTTTCTCATGATCTTCTCCCAGGCGAAAAAGGCCCTCAGGACGCATGCGGCGTCTTTGGGGTCTGGGCACCCGGTGAAGAAGTAGCAAAACTCACCTACTACGGGCTGTATGCACTGCAGCACCGCGGTCAGGAGTCGGCTGGCATAGCAACCAGCGACGGCAAGCGGATCAACGTCTACAAGGACATGGGCCTCGTTTCCCAGGTCTTCGACGAGACCACGCTGAACACCCTGACCGGGCACCTGGCCGTCGGCCACTGCCGCTATTCCACTACCGGTGCGAGCCACTGGGCCAACGCCCAGCCCACCCTGGGCGCGACGTCCACGGGCACCGTGGCCCTGGCCCACAACGGCAACCTGACCAACACGGCCGAGCTCAAGGCGATGATCGAGGACCGCAACGGCGGAAACCTCAGCGGCGAGATGAAGCAGGGCAACACGTCCGACACCGCGCTGGTGACCGCGCTCCTGGAGGGCGAAGAGGGCAAGTCCCTGGAGCAGACGGCCATGGAGCTGCTTCCCAAGATCAAGGGCGGCTTCTGCTTCGTCTTCATGGATGAGGGCACCCTCTACGCGGCCCGCGACACCTACGGGATCCGCCCGCTGTGCCTGGGCCGGCTTGAACGCGGCTGGGTGGTTGCCTCCGAGCAGTCCGCCCTCGCCACCGTCGGCGCCAGTTTCATCCGCGAAATCGAACCCGGCGAATTCATCGCGATCGACGAGGACGGCGTCCGCTCGCAGCGCTTCGCCGAGGCGACGCCGGCCGGCTGCGTTTTCGAATACGTCTACCTCGCCCGCCCGGACGCCTCCATTGCGGGCCGCTCGGTGTACGAATCCCGCGTCGAAATGGGCCGCCAGCTGGCCCGCGAAAACACCCAGGAAGCGGACATCGTCATTCCCGTGCCCGAATCCGGCACCCCCGCGGCGGTGGGCTACGCCGAAGAATCCGGCATCCCCTTCGCGCACGGCTTCGTCAAGAACTCCTACGTGGGCCGCACGTTCATCCAGCCCTCGCAGACGCTGCGCCAGCTCGGCATCCGGCTCAAGCTCAACGCCCTCGAATCCGTGATCCGCGGCAAGCGTGTCGTCGTGGTGGACGACTCGATCGTCCGCGGCAACACCCAGCGCGCCATCGTGCGGATGCTCCGGGAGGCGGGCGCCGCAAGCGTCCACATCAAGATTTCCTCCCCGCCGGTCAAGTGGCCCTGCTTCTACGGCATCGACTTCGCCTCCCGGGCGGAACTGATCGCCAACGGCGCCACCATCGACGAGATCACCCAGGCCATCGGCGCCGACTCGCTCGCCTACATTTCCGAAGACGGCATGATCGACGCCACCCGCCAGCCGCGCGAGCGTCTCTGCACCGCCTGCTTCACCGGCAAGTACCCGATTGAGCTGCCCGGCGCTGACAAGCTCGGCAAGAACCTGCTCGAGCGCACCGACCTCGGCGGCCTCCCAACCGCCGCCGGCGCGGCTGATTCCGCCGCGGCGCCCTCCGGTGCCGCCTCCGACGCCGAACCCGGCACCTCCATCGCCGACGATCCGGCCGAGAAGGCCGGCGCCACCGGCTGCGATCCGGGGCCGGACTCCGAATTCGAAGAACTGCTCACCGATGCCGACCGCGTCACCACAGCCGACAAGAAAGAGCCAGTATGACTTCCGCCTCCCCGGCCGCTGACATGAACGCCGCCCAGAACGCCGGCATCACCTACGCCTCCGCCGGCGTCGACGTCGAAGCGGGAGACCGCGCCGTCGAACTCATGAAGGACGCCGTCAAGGCCACCCACAACGCCTCGGTGATAGGCGGCGTCGGCGGGTTCGCTGGCCTCTACGACGTCTCCCGGCTGCTTACCTACAGGCGCCCGCTGCTGGCCACCTCCACCGACGGCGTCGGCACCAAAGTGGCAATCGCTCAGGCCATGGACATCCACGACACCATCGGCTACGACCTCGTCGGCATGGTGGTGGACGACATCGTCGTCGTGGGCGCCGAGCCGCTGTACATGACCGACTACATCGCCTGCGGCAAGGTGGTCCCGGAGCGCATCGCCGACATCGTCCGCGGCATCGCGGCCGCCTGCTCGGTCGCCGGCACCGCCCTGGTGGGCGGCGAAACCGCCGAACACCCCGGCCTGCTCGGGGAACACGAGTACGACGTCGCCGGTGCCGCCACCGGCGTTGTCGAGGCCGACCAGCTGCTCGGCCCGGACCGCGTCCGCGCCGGCGACGTGGTGATCGGCATGGCCTCCTCCGGCCTGCACTCCAACGGCTACTCACTGGTCCGCCGCGTCATCAACCACGCCGGCTGGGCCCTGGACCGCCAGGTCTCCGAGCTAGGCCGCACCCTGGGCGAGGAGCTCCTCGAGCCCACCCGCGTCTACGCCGCGGACTGCCTGGACCTCGCCCGCACCTTCCCGGTGAACGGCTCCGCGGGCGGCAAGGCCGTCCACGGCTTCAGCCACGTGACCGGCGGCGGCCTCGCAGCCAACCTCGCCCGCGTCCTCCCGCAGGGCCTGCTGGCCACCGTCGACCGCTCCACCTGGGAGCTCCCGGCCATCTTCAAGCTGGTTTCCGAGCTCGGCAACGTCCCGCTGGCCGACCTCGAGCGCACCCTGAACCTGGGCGTGGGCATGGTCGCCATTGTTTCGCCGGAAGCGGCCGACGCCGCCGTGAACCGGCTCAACGACCGCGGCCTGCCGTCCTGGATCATGGGCACCGTCGAGCAGAACTCGGATGCGGCCCTCAAGACCGGCCCGGATTACGTCCAGGGCGCCAAGGGCGTCGACGGCGGCGCCGTCCGGCTGGTCAACGCCTACGCCTAAACGGGCCCGACCCACGTCGAGTGCTCCCCAGCCGTTTTGAGGTCTCAAAACGGCAGCCGGTCCCACGCCGGCAGGGTTCCCTGGCCGAGCTTGCGAGGCGAGGGAGCCGGTGGGAAGCACTCGATCCGATCAAGCCGCGGTCCTAAACCTCCAGCAGGCTGAAGACGCCGCCCTGCGGATCCTTGAGGGTGGCGATGGTGCCGGCTTCCTCGATCTCATCCGGTTCGATCAGCACGACGCCGCCCGCGGCCACCGCAGCCTGCACCGCCACTGCGACGTTGGAGACGCCGAAGTAGACCTGCCACCCCGGCTCGAGGGTGTCCTGCGCGTCGCCGGGAACCCGGGCGATGCCGGCCACCTCGGCACCGCCCACCATGAGCGTGGTGTAGGTGCCGCCGTCGTCCTGGGGGTATTCGGTGACGTCGTGCCCGAAGAGCTGCTGGAAGAAGCCGACGGCGGCCTGCGGTTCCGGCGTGAGCAGTTCAGCCCAGGCCAAGGTGCCCGCCTCCTGGCTCCGGCCAGCTCCGATGTGGCTGCCGGCCTGCCAGGCCCCGGTGGTTCCGCCGCCGGGCGGGGCGAAGAAGACCATGACGCCGGTGTCACCGATCTCCTCGGGGCCGAATTCAAGGTGCCCGGGGGAATGCGCCAGTTCGGCGGCCAGGTCCCGGGCGTCGTCGACCGCGAAATACACGTTCCACCGGCCCGGTTCGGCCGCGGCTTCCTGCCGGGCGTTCTGCGGAGCGAGCACGGTAACCAGGTCGTCGCCCAGGAAGGCTTTCGCGTAGCTGCGTCCGTCGGGAGTGGGCAGGTCTTCGTACCGCCAGCCGAAAACCTCCGTGTAAAAGACCTTCGCTGTCTCCACGTCGGGGGTCTGGAGGTCTGTCCAGCAGAGCTCGCCCTCGGCGAATCCTTTGCGCATGGTCATGGCAGTCCTTCCGGGGCATCGGTGTGGCGTCCGGGAAAATCCGGCACGAACAACGTAGCCCGGTGCCCCGCTGGTGACAACAGCGCCGGCTCATCCGCGGCGCAGCGCGGGCCAGCCGGCCGGCCCGGATACGGAAGGCTGCGGGCACAAGAAAGGCCGCCGGCCACGCCTGTTACAGGTGTGGCCGGCGGCCCGAAAATCTTTGGCTGGCACCGCGGTGCCAGATGGATCCCCCGGAGAGAACTGCCGGAAGGAAACGTCGACTAACCTATGCGACGGGAATCAACCTCGTCGTCGTCGTCTTCCACATCGTCCGCGTACTTATCCACATACGCTGAATAATCCGGTTCAACCGGGTCATCCGCGAAGTGGCTCGTGGCACGACTTCCCGGGCCCGTGAGCTCGCGCTGGAGGGCCGAATAGTCAGTGTTCGGGGAGTAGTACTTGATGTCCCGAGCCTGCTTGGTAGCTTTTGCCTTTTGACGGCCGCGCCCCATGGCGTGACCCCCTTTTGTACTTGGACCGGAGGTGGTCACCTTTTGGCGATAGGTGAGGCCCCGGAATGTTTGGTCAATTTGTCGTACACCTAGATTACATGCTTTCGGCGCCAACTGCTCGCCGGCCCGCCCCCTGTGGACAGTGTGGCGCCTCCCGCAACGGTGGCCGGAGCCACCGGCGCATGCGCGGTGCCGCGCATCTTCGATAGAGTTTCGTGATGTGCGCCCAGAAAAGGGCCGCTACGCCGGGCTTCCAGCCCCGGCAAAGACGCACGGAAGTGGTGAATTTCTCAGTGACCGAAGAGAATCCAAGGAACGACGCCGGGGCCATCCCGCCGCCGCCCTCGAGGCCGCCGACGTCCGCCCTGCCCGTCATTACAGCCGACCGTGCGCGGCCCACGAATCCTGCGGCGGCACCCGCAGCGGCGAAACCCGCGCGCCCGGCCCTTGCCGGCACCGCGTTCGCCGGCGCCAGGAAAGCGCTCTCACGCACCAAGAAGGCTCTCTCACGGCGGGCACGCCCCCTGGTCCGCCGGATCCGCCGGCAGGGGCCAAAGCGGCTCGGCGCGGCCGCGGCCGTCCTGGTGGTGCTTGCGCTTCTGGTCTGGTGGGCTGTGGCCGCATTTGCCGGCAGCGGCCAGGCCTCCGCGGAAAACGACAGCCCGGCCCCCGCCGCTTCGTCGGCGTCCGCCCCCGCCAGCCGCGGGGCGTTGCCGCTGGAGGGCGTCAGCCCCCTGGACTTCCAGCTGCGGGACTGCTTCAAGGACTTCGACCCGGATGCGCAACAGTCCACCGTCGTGGATTGCGCCACCGGCCACTCGGCGCAGCTGGTCGCCGTGGAAAAATACGGGCCAGATGACTCGTACCCCGGCCGGGACCAGCTCAAGCAGAAGGCACGCGATGCCTGCAAGGCGGCTCCGCTCACGGCAAAGGCCGGCGACTACGACCTGAGCTACAAGCTGGCCTACCCGAGCCCGCGCAGCTGGGAGATGGGCGACCGGCGGGTCGACTGCTACGCCGCGACGAACGGCGGAAACGTCATCAAGGAGTCCCTGCTGCCCTAGGCTTGCCCGGCGGCGCCTACTCCTTGCGCCGGACCGAGAGCCCGGTGCCCGTGGCCGCGCCGCCGCTGGTCAGCTCCCCGTCCCCCAGCCCGCCCATGGTGAGTTCCATCAGGTCCGGCGCGGTGTCCACCAGGACGGTGTCGCCGTCGGCGATTTCGCCGGCCAGGATGGCCTTTGCCAGCCGGTCGCCGATCTCGCGCTGCACCAGGCGGCGCAGCGGCCGCGCGCCGTACGCGGGATCGAAGCCGGATACGGCCAGCCAGGCGCGGGCACCCTCGGTAACTTCGAGGTTCAGCCGGCGGCCCTTGAGCCGCTCGCCCAGCTCCTTGACCTGCAGTTCCACGATCCGGGAGAGCTCCTCCACGCTCAGCGGATCGAACAGCACCACTTCATCGAGCCGGTTGAGGAACTCCGGCTTGAAAGAAGCGTTCACCGTGGCCATGACGGCGTTCTTCTTGGCCGCCGCGTCGAGGTTGGGGTCCACGAGGAACTGGCTGCCCAGGTTCGAGGTGAGCACCAAGATCACGTTGCGGAAGTCCACGGTGCGGCCCTGCCCGTCGGTGAGCCGGCCGTCGTCGAGCACCTGCAGGAGGATGTCGAAGACCTCCGGGTGGGCCTTTTCCACTTCGTCGAGCAGCAGCACGGAGTACGGGCGCCGCCGCACGGCCTCGGTAAGCTGGCCGCCCTCCTCGTAGCCGACGTACCCGGGGGGCGCCCCGACGAGCCGGGCCACGGAGTGCTTCTCCGAATATTCGGACATGTCGATCCGCACCATCGCGCGCTCGTCGTCGAAGAGGAAGTCCGCGAGGGACTTGGCGAGTTCGGTCTTGCCGACGCCGGTGGGGCCGAGGAACAGGAACGAGCCGGTGGGCCGGTTGGGGTCGCTGATCCCGGCGCGGGCGCGGCGCACGGCGTCGGAGACCGCGGCGACGGCCTGCTTCTGGCCGATCAGCCGCTCGCCCAGCACGTGCTCCATGTTCAGCAGCTTCTGGCTCTCGCCCTGGAGCATGCGCCCCGCGGGGATGCCGGTCCAGGCCGAAATCACCTCGGCGATGTCGTCGGCGGTAACCTGGTCGGCCACCATCTGCCCGGACTTGTCCGGCACGGCCGCCTCGGCCTCGGCGGCGGCGTTCAGTTCCCGTTCCAGGGCGGGGATCTCGCCGTAGAGGATCCTGGACGCGGTCTCCAGGTCCCCCTCGCGCTGGGCCTTGTCCGCGGCGGAGCGGAGCTCGTCAAGCTTGGCCCGCAGGTCGCCCACCCGGTTCAGGCCCGCCTTCTCGGCTTCCCACCGGGCGTTCAGGCCCGCGAGTTCCTCCTTCTTGTCCGCCATGTCCGCCCGCAGGGCCGCGAGCCGTTCCACCGAGGCGGGATCGGTCTCGCCGGCCAGGGCCAGTTCCTCCATGGTCAGGCGGTCTACCTGGCGGCGCAGCTGGTCGATCTCCTCCGGGGCCGAATCGATTTCCATGCGCAGCCGGGACGCGGCCTCGTCCACGAGGTCGATCGCCTTGTCCGGCAGCTGCCGGCCGGAGATGTACCGGTTGGAGAGCGTCGCGGCCGCTACGAGGGCGGAGTCGGAGATGGAGACCTTGTGGTGGGCCTCGTAGCGTTCCTTGAGGCCGCGCAGAATGCCGATGGTGTCCTCCACACTGGGCTCGCCCACGTAGACCTGCTGGAACCGGCGCTCCAGGGCGGGGTCCTTTTCGATGTTCTCGCGGTACTCGTCCAGCGTGGTCGCACCGATGAGGCGCAACTCGCCGCGGGCCAGCATGGGCTTGAGCATGTTGCCGGCATCCATCGAGCTGTCCCCGGTGGCGCCGGCACCCACCACCGTGTGGAGCTCGTCAATGAACGTGACGATCTGCCCCTCAGAGTTCTTGATTTCCTCCAGGACAGCCTTGAGCCGCTCCTCGAATTCGCCGCGGTATTTCGCCCCGGCCACCATCGAGGCGAGGTCCAGGGCGATCAGCGTCTTGCCGCGCAGGCTTTCGGGCACGTCGCCTTCCACGATCCGCTGGGCGAGCCCCTCGACGACGGCGGTCTTGCCGACGCCGGGCTCGCCGATGATGACGGGGTTGTTCTTGGTGCGGCGGCTCAGGACCTGGATGATCCGCCGGATCTCGGCATCGCGGCCAATCACAGGGTCCAGCTTGCCCGAGCGGGCGACCGCAGTGAGGTCCGTGCCGTACTTCTCCAGCGCCTGGAACGAGTTCTCTGGGTCCGCGTTGTCCACTTTGCGGTCGCCGCGGACGCCCGGGAGGGCGGCCAGCAGTGCCTCGTGGGAGGCGCCGGCCTCGCGCAGGAGCTTCCCGACGCCGTCGCTCCCGGCGGCAAGGCCCAGCAGCAGGTGTTCGGTGGAAACAAAGGCGTCCCCGAGCCGCTCGGCCTCGTTCTGGGCATTCTTGATTGCCTGCAGCCCTGCCCGGGACAACTGCGCCTGCTGCACGCTGCTCCCGGAGGTCGACGGAAGGGCCTTGATGGCGGTGCTCGCCTGGACACTGACGGCGTCCGGGTCGGCGCCGGTGGCGCGGAGCAGCGCTACGGCGACGCCCTCCCGCTGGTCCATGAGGGCCTTGAGCAAGTGAGCGGGCTCGAGCTGCGGGTTGCCCGCGGTCGAGGCGTTCATGGCGGCCGCAGCGAGGGCCTCCTGGCTCTTGGTGGTGAATTTGGCGTCCAACGAGGGCTCCTTCCGGAATGGTTCTGATATCAAAGTTGAGTCTACATCGCTCAACTTTGATAAGAGGGGGGCTGGCTCCATGTTTGCCGACAGCGAAACGCCTGTCTAGGGCCGACCGCCCGCGGCCACCGTGCGCCCCGCGGCCGCGCACCCCTGCCGCGCACCCCCGCCGCGCACCACTGCCGCGGGACATGCCCTCCCCTGGGCACCCCCGCCGCTGGACATGCCCTCCCCTGGGCACCCCGCCCGCCGTGGGACATGCCCTCCCCCGCGCCCGAAGAGTGGACATAGTGCCACCATGCCCAGCACCCGGGCCCACGGCTGGACATGTCCCCCGGCCCGGGCACAAACAATGGACATGTCCCCCCGGCCCGGGCACAAACAATGGACATGTCCCCCCGGCCCGGGCACGAACAATGGGCATGTCCCCTCGGCCCGGGCGCGAACAATGAGCATGTCCGGCAGCAGTCGGTCTGCACGGCCCGCGTGAATGACTTAACGTTGCTTAACGATCGGCGGGCTCCTTACTGTAACTGGGGTCACAGCAAAACGAACCGACGCGAAGGAGGGCCGGACATGCACGAACACGCCGTAAGCGCCACCGTCGACGGCCCCGTACCGCCGGTTTCGGCCGCTGCCGTGGCCCGCGCCGCAGGGGTTTCCTCGGCTGCGGTTTCCTACGTCCTCAACGGCAAGGGCGGCGTCTCGCCCGAGACCCGGCGCCACATCATCCACGTGGCGAACGAGCTCGGCTTCAGGCCCCGTAAGCCGTCGCAGTCAACCGACCCGCAGCGGACCCGGGTAATCGGGCTGATCCTGCCGAACATCATCAATCCGATGTTTCCGCGCTGGGCGCAGGGCGTCATTACGGCCGCGGCGGAGTCCGGCTACGAAGTGTTCGTCGCCACCACCCAGGACGATCCGGAGGTGCTCGCCCAGGTCACCTCGACGCTCGCGCACCGCAACGTCGATGGCATCATCCTGGCCGCCTCGCTCCGGGACGACGCCACCGCGCTCCGCACCCTGAGGGCGGCCCGCATCCCCTACGTGTGCCTGTCCCGCCGGGCGGACTTCCTCGACTCGGATTTCGTCGGGATCGACGACGACGCCGCAGCCACCACGCTGATGCAGCACATGCTCAGCCACGGCTTCACCGAAATCGCCACCGTGATCGGCCCCCGGTTCTCAACGGCCTCCCTGGCCCGCGAACAGGCGTTTGTCCGCACAGCCGCCGCGGCGGGCATCACGATCAGCGGCGACCGGAAGATCAGCACCAGGGTGAACAACGAGGGCGGCCGGCTGGCGGCGGAGCGGCTCTTCTCGGCCGGAACGCCGCCGCAGGCCGTGGTCTGCGGCAGCGACGAGCTTGCCATCGGCGTCATGGAATACGCGTTGTCGCGCGGCCTGCGCATCCCGGACGACGTCGCCGTCGCCGGCTGTGACGGGCTGCCGCACAGCCGCTCCGGGCTGATCAACCTGACCAGCATTGTCCAACCGCAGCAGGAAATGGCCAACGAGGCGTTCGCCATGCTGCTCAAACGCATCGATTCCCCGTCCGCCACCTATACCTCGAAAGTGTGCCGGCACCGCCTGCACGTCGGGCGGACGTGCGGCTGCACGCCTCCTGACAGCTGAGGCCGCGCTACACGCGGGCCGGCCCGTCCGCGGCCAGCCCTACCCATTCCCGCGACCCTGACGAACCACGCGCCGCGCGCACTGCCGCGGCCGTCTGCCTCCCGTTTGCCCTTTCCGCATGCCCGCTCTGACCACCTATCCCGCCCACGAGCCAAGGACCCCGACCCATGTCAGTTGTATCCGCAACAAAGAAGATGCGCACGCCACAGGAAATCAACGGCGTGATCTTACGCCGCGTCATGCCGCTGCTGATCGGCGCCTACATCATGGCCTTCCTGGACCGCACCAACATCGGTATGGCCAAGGACCGGCTGGAGATCGACCTCGGCATCTCGGCCACCGCGTACGGCATCGGCGCCGGGCTGTTCTTCCTGACCTACGCCTTGTCCGAAATCCCGTCCAACCTGATCATGCACAAGGTCGGCGCCCGGTTCTGGATCATGCGGATCATGATCACCTGGGGCATCATCTCCGCCGGCATGGCCTTCGTCCAGGGCGAATGGTCCTTCTACATCATGCGGATGCTGCTCGGCGTGGCCGAGGCCGGACTCTTCCCGGGCGTCATGTACTTCCTGACGCAGTGGTTCGTGGTCAAGGACCGCGCCAAGGCCAACGGAATGTTCCTGCTCGGCGTCTCCATCGCCAACATTGTCGGGGCCCCGCTGGGCGGGCTGCTGCTGACCTTTGATGGGCTCGGCGGCCTGCACGGCTGGCAGTGGATGTTCCTCGTCGAAGGACTCCCGGCCTGCGTCCTCGCCTACGTCGTCTGGAAGAAGCTCCCGGACCGCCCCAGCATGGCGACGTTCCTCACCGCCGAGGAAGCCGCCGATCTCGAGGCCCGCATCGCCGCCGAGGAGACCGCCGGCGCCGCGGCCTCCGGCAACCACCTGCTCCGCGATGTCCTGAAGGACAAGCAGATCCTCCTCGTTGTCGGCGTCTACTTCACCCACCAGATCGCCGTCTACGCCCTGTCCTACTTCCTGCCCTCCATCATCGGCACGTACGGCAAGCTCAGCCCGCTGCAGATCGGCCTGCTGACGGCCATCCCGTGGATCTTCTCCGCGGCGGGCGCCCTGCTGGTCCCCCGCTTCGCCACCGACGGCCGCCGCTCCCGGATGCTGGTCACCGGCACCATGACCGGCATCGTCGCCGGCTTCGCCCTCGGCGCCGTCGGCGGGCCGCTGCTGGGCATGATCGGCTTCTGCCTCGCCGCCTTCAATTTCTTCGCCCTGCAGCCGATTCTCTTCACCTACCCGGCCACCCGGCTCAGCGGCGCCGCCCTCGCCGGCGGCATCGCCTTCGTCAACACCATCGGCCTCTGCGGCGGCTTCCTTGGCCCCTACGTCATGGGCTTCATGCAGGACGCCACCGGCTCCAAGCTCTCCGGCCTGTGGTTCATCGTGGGCATGTGCGTCATCGGCGCGCTGCTGTCCCTGCTGCTCAAGCGCGGCACGGAGAAGCCCGCGATTGTTCCGGCCGCCCACTGACGCACTGCTCCCACCGCCCGTTCCGGATGCGCCCCGCCGCGCGTTCGGAGCGGGTCCGCAAGCCATCTCACTGCAAGGACTACTCATGGATTTCACCGCCAAGCGCATTCTCGTCACCGCCGGAGCGAACGGCATCGGCCTGGCCATCGCCAGCAAGTTCCGGGAACTCGGCGCCACCGTCTTCGTCACCGACATCGACCCCGACGCCGTCGACAAGGCCCGCGTCAACGGGCTCCTCGCCGCGGTCAGCGACGTCTCGGACGAGGGCCAGGTCCGCGAACTCATGGACACCGTCCGGGACGAAATGGGCGGCCTCGACGTCCTCGTCAACAACGCCGGCATCGCCGGTCCCACCGGGCCCCTGGAATCCCTCGACGCCGCGGCGTGGAAGGCAACCTTCGACGTCAACATCCATGGCCAGTTCTTCTGCATCAAGCATGCCCTGCCCCTGCTGCGCGAGGGCAGCGGCGCCTCTATCGTGAACCTGTCCTCGGCCGCCGGGCGGCTGGGCATGGCCGGCCGCAGCGCCTATTCGGCGTCGAAGTGGGCCGTCGTCGGGCTGACCAAAACCCTCGCGATCGAACTTGGCCCGGACGGCATCCGCGTCAACGCCATCTGCCCCGGCGCCGTCAACGGCCCACGCATCGACTCCGTGATCGCCGCCAAAGCCCGGATGCTCGAGCTGCCGGCGGACGAGGTGTCCGCGCTGTACCACAACCAGTCCTCGCTGGGCCGGCTGATCGAGGCCGAGGACATCGCCAACATGGCCGCCTTCGTGGCCAGCGACATGGCCCGCAACGTCAACGGCCAGGCACTCGCCGTGGACGGCAACACCGAAAAGCTCTACTGACCTGAACTGAACTGCCTGGGGAGCCGGTCCGCCCCAGGCCGCCGCCCGCCCCGCACCCACGCTGCCCCGCCCCACCAAGGAGACATTCCCATGGCTGCTGCCCGCAAGGTCATCATCACCAGCGCCGTCACCGGCGCCATCCACACCCCGTCCATGTCCCCGCACCTGCCCGTCTCCCCCGACGAGATCGCCGACGCCGCGATCGGCGCCGCCGAGGCAGGCGCCGCTATTGTGCACATGCACGCCCGCGACCCCAGGGACGGCCGCCCCTCCCAGGACCCCGAGCACTTCGCCCCGATCCTGGACAAGCTCAAGCGCAACACCGACGCCGTCATCAACATCACCACGGGCGGCTCGCCGCACATGAGCGTCGAGGAGCGGATGCAGCCGGCGGCGCTGTTCAAGCCGGAGCTTGCCTCACTCAACATGGGCTCGATGAACTTCGGGCTGTACCCGATGCTGGACCGCTTCACCGAGTTCGGCCACGACTGGGAGCGCGAGGGGCTCGAAAAGAGCCGCGACCTCGTCTTCAAGAACACCTTCCAGGACATCGAGACCATCCTGGGCATCGGCAACCAGAACGGCACCCGCTTCGAGTTCGAGTGCTACGACATCTCGCACCTGAACAACCTCGCGCACTTCCACGGCCGCGGGCTGGCCAGGGGACCGCTGTTCGTCCAGTCGGTCTTCGGCCTGCTCGGCGGCATCGGCGCGCACCCCGAGGACCTCATGCACATGCGCCGCACGGCGGACCGCCTGCTCGGCGAGGACTACGAGTGGTCCATCCTGGGCGCCGGCAGGAACCAGATGCCGCTCGCCACGATCGGCGCCGCCATGGGCTCCCACGTCCGGGTGGGCCTGGAGGATTCCCTGTGGATCGGTCCCGGCCAGCTCGCCGCGTCCAACGCCGAACAGGTCACCCGGATCCGCACCATCCTGGAAGCCCTCAACTTTGAGGTCGCCACCCCCGACGAGGCGCGGCAGATGCTACAGCTCAAGGGCCGGGAAAACGTAGGGTTCTGAGCCGATGAGCATCCTGGTGGCCCCGGACAGTTTCAAGGGCACCTTCACCGCTTCCGAGGTGGCCGGGCACATCGCGGCCGGCATCCGCACGGCCGGCGCGGCGGCCCGCGAGCTGCCCGTGGCCGACGGCGGCGAGGGCACCACCGAGGCCCTCGCCCGCGGTCTGGACGCCCGGCCCGTCCTTGTCACCACGGTCGGGCCGTGGGGCGAACCCGTCGAGGCGGCGGTCGGGCTCACCGCCGACGGGACCGCCGTCGTCGAACTGGCCGTCGCGAGCGGCCTCAACCTGCCTTCCGCCGGCGGCCGGGACCCGCTGACGGCGAGCACGTACGGCACCGGCGTCCTGATCGCGGAGGCCGCCCGGCACGGCGCACGCCGCATCGTGGTGGCGGCAGGGGGCTCGGCCACCACCGACGGCGGGGCCGGCGCCATCGCCGCGATCGAGGAACGCGGCGGGCTCCGCGGTGCCGAGCTGGTGATCCTGAGTGATGTCACGACGCGTTTTTCCGACGCCGCACGCGTTTTCGGGCCGCAGAAGGGAGCCGGGCCGGCCGCGGTTGAGCTGCTGACGCACAGACTCGAACTGCTCGCGGCGGAGATCGCCCGGGACTACGGCCGCGATCCCCGTCTGGTGGACCGGACCGGCGCGGCGGGTGGCTTCTCCGGCGGAATGTGGGCCCGTTACGGCGCCCGCCTGGTCTCAGGGGCGGACTATGTCCTGGATCTGCTGGGCTTCGACGCGCAACTGGCCGCCAGCAGCGCGGTGGTGGTCGGCGAGGGCCGGCTGGATTCCCAGACCGGCCAGGGGAAGATCATCGGTGCCATCCTGGCCCGTGCCGGCACCACGCCGGTGTACGCGGTGGTGGGATCGGTGGATCCGGACCTTGGCGACTACGCAGACAGCTTTGCCCGCATCATCGTGGCCGGAGATCCGGCAGCCATGCAGGCGGCGGGGGCGGAACTGGCCCGCGCGGCTTCGGCGGCTTCCCCTGCTGCTGGCGCTGCTCCTGCTCCTGCTTACCCGTGAGTCCGCGGGACATGTCCTCCTTGGCCCGCGCCAGTGGACATACTCCCTTTGTGCCCATCCCCGGACCTGAAGGCTGGACATGTCCTCCGCTGCCGGATGTGACCAAGGGACATGTCCTCCCCCGCTCCGCAAAATAGCCCAAAAACTGGACATGCCCATCGCTGCCACGTGTGACCACCGGGCATGCCCTCCGCTGCCCCGTGCCAGTGGACATACTCCCTTTGTGCCCATCCCCGGACCTGAAGAGTGGACATGTGCCCCGCTGCCGGACGTGGCCACTGGACATGTCCTCCCGCGGCCGCACGATTGGCTGAAAACTGGACATGTCCCCCAGCGGGATCCGGCGAAAATCAACTCGTGAAGCCCGGCCTGGCGGAGCTCGGCGGCGCGAAGCCTGGCCCGGCTCGGAAGGCACGGCTAGGAAGGACCGGCTCAGAAGGCACGGCTAGGAAGGAGCGGCTCAGAAGGAGTCGCCGGGTTAATGTGGCCCGGTTAATGCGGCCCGGCTCGTGAAGCCCGGCCTAGCGGAGCTCGGCGGTGCGAAGTCTGGCCCGGCTCGAAAGTAGCTGCCCGGGGAGGCCCGGCTCAGAAGGAGCGGTCCGGCGGCCGGGTCCCCCAAGGAGCCGGCCGCCGAACCAAACACTCCCACCCCCAAAGCTTGTCACAGGTTTGACAAAATTGTCACACGCCGCTCCGGGCCGTGCCGAGGCCCGTCGGTATTGTGGAATCCATGAATGACACGACGGCACCGCAGGATTCCGGGCACCGGAGCATATTCCTTGACAAGGCGCACCCCGCTGCCTGGCGCGCACTCAACGGGCTGGGCCTGAAAGCCAAGGACGCCGCCACCGAGGCCGGGCTGGACGACACCCTCATCGAGTTGCTCAATGTCCGCATTTCGCAGATCAACGGCTGCGCCTTTTGCCTGGACATGCACGTGGGCGACGCCGTCAAGAACGGCGAGTCGGCCCAGCGCCTGGCCGTCCTCCCCGCATGGCGCGACACCACCCTGTTCTCCGAAAAGGAACGTGCAGCCCTGACGCTGGCCGAGGCCATCACCACCATCTCTGACGCCCATACCCGCGACCATGAAGGCGCACAGGCCAGGCGGCACCTGACTGCCGAAGAATTTTCCGCCGTCAGCTGGCTGGCGATTACGATGAACGCGTTCAACCGGGTTTCCATCGTCAGCCAGCACCCGGTCCGCGACGCCCGCGGCTAAACCACCGTCCACTCCCGCCAGCCGCCCGCACAAGAACACCCGGTCGGCGGACAGGTGTCGGCGACTATGGCGCCGGCAGTGCGCGGCTGGCTAAGCAATGAGCCGTAGCCACAACTGGCGTGCAGTCGTAAGCTCGAAAAGTGGGGCGGAGCCGCGGTCACCGAGGGAGCACTGCCATGAGGTGGGTCAGGCCGGGTCACCCGGAGTACGACGAAACACGAAGACTCTTCAACGCGATGATCGACCGCCATCCGGCCGTCATAGCCCCGTGCGCCGACCCGGTAGGGGTGGCCGAGGCGCTGGCGTACGCGCGGACACACGGCTTCGAAGTCGCCGTCCGGGCCGGCGGCCACTCCGTGGCCGGCATGTCCATGAACGACGGCGGCCTCGTGATCGACGTTCGTCCGATGAAGTCCGTGCGGGTGGACCCGGAGGCCCGCACTGCCACGGTGGGCGCGGGCCTCACCTGCGGCGAGTTTGACCGCGCCACCCAGGAATACGGCCTCGCCATCACAGGCGGGCGGGTCTCCACGACCGGGCTCGCGGGTTTCACGCTCGGGGGCGGGTCCGGCTGGCTCGAGCGCGCCTTCGGCTTCGCCTGCGACGACCTCGTCTCCGTGGATCTGGTCACCGCCACCGGCGAGCAGGTGAGGGCCAGCGCCCAGGAGAATCCCGAACTCTTCTGGGCCCTGCACGGCGGCGGCGGAAACTTCGGCGTCGCCACCTCGTTTACGTTCGGCCTGCATCAGCTGGGGCCACGCGTGCATGCCGGGGTACTGATGTGGCCGGGGGACGCAGCCCCGGAACTCAGCCGCGGATACCGGGACCTGGCCTCCGCGGCTCCCAACGAAGAGTCCGCCACCCTCATCTACGGGATTGCACCGGCGGAACCCTTCGTGCCCGCGGCCATGGTGGGCAAGATGGCGGTGTACGTCGTGTATGTCTTCGCCGGGGATGCCGAGGAAGGCAAAGATCATGCCAGGGCATACCGGGAACTGGGCCCTGTTGTGGACCTGGTGGAAGACACCGGCTACGCAGACTTCCAGTGCTCCCTGGACGACCCGCCGGGCAAGTACAACTACTGGAGTGCCGACTACCACGATGAACTCTCCGACGACGCCCTGGACGTCATCATCGACTCGGCCCGGAACCTCCCGGGACCAAGCTCCCAGCAATTGATCGCCCATTGGGGCGGGGCGGTGAGCGGGCCGGCCGCCGCGGCCACCCCGCTGCTGAACCGGACCGCCAACTGGGTGAGCCACCCGTTCGGCCTGGGTGACACCCCGCAGGGCGGGCAGGACGCGAAGGCATGGGTCAAACGCTTCCGCCAGGACATCTCCCCCTACGCGACCGGGGGCGTCTGGCTGAACTTCATTGGCGACGAAGGCCAGGCCCGGATCCGCGCGGCCTACGGCGAAGAAAACTACAACCGGCTGGCGGAAGTGAAACGCGAGTTTGATCCCGGGAACGTGTTCCGCGGGAACCAGAACATCCGACCCGCCGTCGCGGTGTGACCACAACGGCGGTGGCCCCGCCGTCGCGGCATGACCCCGACGGCGGCGCCCTCCCGGTGCCCGCACCGGTGCGCGCAGTCCGGGCCGCGCGTGTCCGCGGTCGGGGCTAGACTGCCACCATGGCCGTCTACGTCGATCCGCCGCTCTGGCCTGCCCACGGAACCCACTTTTCCCATCTGGTCTCGGACACGTCGATCGCGGAACTGCACGCCTTCGCCGCAGCCGCCGGCATCCCCGGGCGAGCGTTCGACGGCGACCACTACGACGTCGCCGAGGCCCGGTACGAGGCCCTGGTGGCGGCCGGCGCCATTCCTGTGGAGGGCCGGGTCCTCGTCCGAAAGTTGATCGCCAGCGGGTTGCGGATCCCGGCCCGACGGCGCGGCAAGGCCCTCCGGGTCCCGCTCCTGAACCGCTGGAACGAGGCGTTGCCGGGCCACGACGCCCTCTTCCTGGACCTGCTGGACCGCTGGGGCGAGGAACACCGGAAGTACCACGGCCGCACCCACCTGCTGGCGGTGCTGGAAGCCCTGGACCTGCTGTTCGATCCGGCCGTTCCGCCCCGGACCGTGCTGCTGGCCGCCTGGTTCCACGACGCCGTCTACCGCGGCGTGGCAGGCCAGGACGAGGAAGAGTCGGCGCGGCTGGCCGACGACCGGCTCCGGCATGCCGGACTCCCGGCCGCCGAGGTGGACGAAGTGGTGCGCCTGGTGCTGCTGACGGCCGACCACTGTCCGGAGCCCGGAGACGACGACGGCGCTCTGCTCAGCGACGCCGACCTCTCCGTCCTCGGCGGGGAACCGGAGGCCTACGCCCGCTACCTCGCCGCCGTCAGGGAAGATTTCGCCCACATCGGCGACGCCGACTTCGCCGCCGGCCGCGCCGCCGTCGTCCGCCAGCTGCTCCAGCTCGATCCGCTCTTCCACACCGACCGCGGCCGGACACTGTGGCTGGACGCGGCCCGCCGGAACCTGCAGGGCGAACTCGCGTGAGCCGTGTGCCGGCCTCCCACCGGCGGCCGGCGGCTCAGGCAGCCACGCTGAGGTGATTCGCCAGCCGGTCGAACGACTCGCGCCACCCTTCGCCATGGCGGTCGCGGCTTTCCGCGGAGTCGAACGGCCCCTGGGCGAAGGTCATCTGCGTGCCGCCGTCGATCTCCTCCAACCGGATCGTCACCTCGGTCTCGAAGCCGCGGGTTCCGTCCGGCTTGTCCCAGGCATGGGTGAACACGAACAGGTGCGGCGGCTCGACATCGGTATGCACCCCGCTCCACCAGAATTGCTGCCCGGTACTGTCCTGGATCATGCAGGCGCGGTACAGGCCGCCGACTTCGAGGTCCGCGTCGACGCTCTCACGCGGGACGTGGAAGCCGCGCGGACCCCACCACTGCGGAGCCTGGTCCGGGTCCGTCAAAGCCGACCACACACCCTGGATCGGCGCCCTGAACTCGCGGACAATGACCAGCATGAGGTCCGTGTCGCCATTTGCCGTTTGGCTCATGGTCCTCTCCCTCGGATTGCTTGAACTGACAGGCGAAGTGCCCCCGGCCTGCTGGCTGCGCTGCCGCCGCCTAGCGCCGGCCGGGGCTGTAGGCGGTCACATACGGGGTGTTGCTCGGGATGATTTGTTTGCCGAGCGGCATCAGCGAGATGGGTATGAGCTTGAGATTGGCGATCGCCAGCGGAATGCCGATAATCGTGATGGCCATGGCGAAGGCCGTAACGACGTGCGCGATCGCGATCCAGATCCCGGCCACAAGCAGCCAGATGACATTTCCCACCAGGGTGAATATGCCGTTGCCGCCGGGCTTGTCCACCACCATGCGGCCGAACGGCCACAAGGCATAGGATGCGATGCGGAACGAGGCCAGGCCCCACGGAATGGTGACGATCAGCAGGCAGCAGACGACGCCGGCCAGGAAATATCCCAGGGCAAGCCACAGGCCGCCGAAGAGCAGCCAGATGATGTTCAGGAGTGTCTTCATGGATTAATTCTCGCCCGTAGGAGTGACATTCGGATCAGTTGTTTACCCGGAAAGATCCCCGACTTTCGCGCCCAACCCCGGACAGGTTTCCACGAGCCCGGTCCACGGGTGCCCGTCCGGGTTCGGCCCGCCTCATCGGTGCTTAGGTATCGGCCTGTTTGACCATGGCGGCCTCAACGTTGATCTTGACCTTGTCGCTGACCAGCAGGCCGCCCGCTTCAAGGGCGGCGTTCCACGTCAGGCCAAATTCCTTCCGGCTGATGTCCGCCTCGGCACTGAATCCGGCACGGGTGGCGCCGAAGGGGTCCACCGCCACACCGGTGTACTCGACTTCGAGCTCCACCGGCTTGGTGACGCCACGGATTGTGAGCTCGCCGGTCAGCACATAGTCTTCCCCCTCGCCCCGGATCCCGGTGGCCCGAAAAGTCATGTCGGGGAACTGCTCAACGTCGAAGAAGTCCGGGCCGCGGACGTGGCCGTCGCGGTTGGCGTCGCCCGAATCGAAGCTGGCCGTCTTGACCGTGGCGTGCAGGCTTGCGTCCGCCAGCGACTCGCGCACCCTTGCCTCGGCGGTGGCCTCGTTGAACCGGCCGCGGACCTTGCTGATGCCCGCGTGGCGGACGCTGAAACCGATTTCGCTGTGGGACATGTCCAATGTCCACACTCCGGGGGTCAAACCTTCGGGCAGAGTCACAACGGTCTCCTTCGAGCGGTGGCGGGCCTGTCCCGCCGGGGCGGTCGGGGTATTCCCCACTCTGCATGCTAACGAGGAAGCCCGTCCCGGGCTAGGTCCCACCGGCCCTGACGCGGGACACGCGGCGCGCGACACGCCAGCGGCCACCCCGGGCGACGGCGTCGCGCGTCGGCGTCGCGCGTCGGCGGCGGGATTTCCGACGGCGGGTCCAGCGATCCGGGGCCGGACGCGTTCTCTGGCCTTCGCTCCACGGCCGGGTTACTCTGGCCTATAAATGCCGGCCAATCACCGAATTTCGCAGAACTATTTACACAGTCCTGATCAACCAAATGATGTGAGGAATCGTGGCCAGGTCCCTGGGGAAACATGGCAAGGCGGGTATCGGCGCTTGCTTGCTGAGCCTGGGTCTGTTGCTTTCCGCCTGCCAGCCCGGGCCGCCGGAACCCGCACCGCGCCCGAGCCCCGGCACGCCGTCGTCCCCCGCGCCGTCGCCCCCATCGCCGTCCACCGCACCGCCGTCGTCGTCTGCCGCGCCGTCGGCCGGCGAGCCCGTGCATTTCACCGCCCAGGGTGACATCGGCGTAGGCTCGGGCGCCAAGAAGGTGCTCGACGCCGTTGCCGGCCTCAAGCCGCACCTGAACCTGGCTCTGGGCGACTTCGCATACAAGGCCGGGCTCGAACAGGAGTTCTGCGACATGGTCACCGCCCGTCTCGGCGAGAACTTCCCGTACCAGTTGGTGACCGGAAACCACGAGAGTGACGGCCGGGATGGCGACATCGAGAAGTATGTCCAGTGCCTGCCCAACAGGATGCCCGGCCTCCAGGGCGAATACGGCGTCCAATGGCGCCTCGATGTCCCCGAGCAGAATCCGGTTGTCCGCTTCATCATGGTTTCCCCCGGCATCGATTTCCGGGGCGGGGAGCCGCTGGACTACTCAAGGGACAGCGAACGCTGGCGCTGGACCGCGGACGCCATCGACGAGGCCAAATCGCAGAACATCCCCTGGACGGTGGTGGGCATGCATACCCCGTGCCTGAGCGTCGGCAACTACGACTGCCAGGCCGGGCAGGACTTCACGAACATGCTGATCGAAAAGCAGGTGGACCTGGTCCTGTCCGGCCACGACCACGTCTATCAGCGGACGCATCAACTGGCCACGGGCGGAGGCTGCGCGGAACTCGTTCCCGCGACCTTCGCCTCCGCATGCCTGGCCGATACCGATGACGCCATGGCCCAGGGCTCGGGGACCGTGTTCGCCACCGTCGGCGTTGGCGGCGTCGGACTCTACAACGTCCGATCCGAGGACCCGGAGATGCGCTACTTCGCCAGCACATCCGGAAAGAACCAGGACCCGGCCTTTGGGACCCTGGACGTCATGGCGACGGCGGATGAACTTGCCGCCCGGTTCATTCCCGCCGACGGCTACAGCTTCTCGGATTCCTTCACCCTCCGCCGGTAATCTGCTGCGGCATTAGGGCTCGGGTGTGCGGCGGCGGGTGGGCCGCCGGTAAGCCGCCGGACGCGCCCCGAGAGGGCTCAGGCCGGCACCCAGATGCTGACCCAGTCCAGGTAGACGTGGCCCTGGGTTTCCGGAGCCGGACACAGAGGCAGGCAGGATTCGGTCTGCAGGATGAAATGCATGGGCGTCGAGGGCACGTCCGTTGTGCTCGCGCCGATGGATCGTCCGTCAATGAAGAACTCAACGCGACCGGGGGTCCACTCTGTCGTGGCCACATGCCAGTCTGTGGAAACTTTATTGGAAAAGAACTGTTCAAAACGCTTTGGATCCAAGGACATGAAATGGGCAGCTGCCGTCAGGATTGCTCCGAGGTCGCCTTCGGGGAAATCTATCTCCCCGTCCCGCGGCCAGATGCCACTATCCGGCCACAGGAGCCACGCCGTCTTGAAGCCAGGCATGGCATCCCCCCTGTACCGGACTGAGTAGCGGCCGTACAGCATGCTGTTGGCCCTCGGGGGATTTTTGCTGGCATTCGGAAATTTGGGCGTGGGCGCGGCACCCATGAAGACACCGTTTTCCGAATGCATGAACCAGTCCAGAACGCCGTTTTTGACGCTCAGGACTTTCGAGGGATAGTAGCCCGATTTTCCGCCGCTGACCTGTCCGTCCGTGTCCGGTGTTCCGTCTTTGTATCCGGCACTCCACCGGTCCCGGTAAAGCGGCCCGGGAAAGGAGCCCAGGGGGACGTCACCGCCGGAGAAGTCCTCCACAAAGACGTTCCTCCATCCGGGCAGATCCCCCGACATGGCCGTGTCAGTGGTCCGGTCCGGAGGCGGTGCCGATGTCCGGGCAGGCCGGGACGCCGGCGCGCTCCCCGTCGCAGGGGCGGCAGGGGCGGTGCCACCTGCCGGCGGCTCAGTCGGCGCCACCGACTGGAGCCCGGGCTGGGCCCCTGTTCCGGCGTCGGTCGGCGGAGCCGCCGGCGACGCCGAAATGGACGTGAACAGCGGCCGCTCGCCCTGTGGAGCTGCATCCGTGCCGCACGCCGCCAGGGCCAGGACCATGACCATGGCGGGAACCGCCATGGTCCTGCAGGTCAGGAGACGCCGGCGTCCTGCCGGCACGCGCCCCCAATGAACGGGTGTCCGCATCGAGCCAGTGTCGCATGGAGGCAACCGCCCATCAACAGTTGTGCCTCAAATTTGGTTGAAGGTTCCAGTTAATCCAAGGTTAATGCAAGGTGGCGAAACCAAACTTTAACCCTGGGGTATATCACTAAGTTGTCGACAACCGAACAGCGTAAGCATTGGGTCTATTTTCCGGTCGGAGGAGTCGGAAAGCGCTGTAGTTGCGACGAGCAGAATACGTCATTGAGTGGTGAGGCCAGTGTCCATCCCGAATCTCAAGCCGAACGTGCGCCCCCAAACGACGCCCCCGCCGGCAAACCCCTCGGTCAGCGTGGTGATCCCCACTTTGAACGAGGCAATGAACCTGCCGTGGGTGCTGCGGCGAATGCCGTCCTATGTGGATGAGGTGGTAATTGTTGACGGCCGTTCCCTGGACGGCACAGTGGAGGTGGCCCGGGCCTTGCGCCTGGACGTCGTGGTGGTGGCAGAGCCCCGCCCCGGCAAAGGAAACGCCGTGCGGGCCGGATTCGCCGCAGCCTCCGGCGACATCATCGTCATGCTCGACGGGGACGGCAGTATGGACCCCCAGGAGATCGGCTGGCTGGTGACTCCGCTCCAGCACGAATACGACTTCGTCAAAGGCTCCCGCTATGTGACGGGCGGCGGCTCAGACGATCTCACATGGTTGCGCAGCGGCGGAAACAAGATGCTCACCCGGCTCGCCAACACGGTCCTCCACAGCGACTACTCGGACCTTTGCTACGGCTACATCGCCCTGCGCAGGGAATGCGTTGACATTCTGGAGCTGGAGTCGGACGGGTTCGAGATCGAAACTGAACTGATTGTGCGGGCCTCGAGGGCCGGCCTGCGCATTGCCGAGGTGCCCAGCCACGAACTGTCCCGCATCTCCGGGCAGTCAAACCTGCATACCTTCCGGGACGGCTGGCGGGTCCTCCGCACCCTGGCCCGCGAGCGCGTGAGCTGGGAAGCCCCGACCGCCGGCGCCCGCCCCGAGGCCCTGCGTCGGGTCAAGTACAAGTACCCCAACGAGGTCTTCCCGCACGTTCCCACCGATCCCAGCAGCGTCCTGGGCGTACGGGCAGGCGAATAGGATGTCCGAGAACTCCAGCCTTCCGGAAGTATCCGTGGTCATTTGCTCCTACTCGGAGGACCGGTGGGACCAGCTGATCGGCGCCCTGGACTCCGTCCGCACCCAGACCTTCCCACCCAAGCAGACGATCGTCGTCGTGGACTACAACGTGGACTTGTACAAGCGCCTGATCTTTACCGTCCCGGATGCCGTAATTATCGAGAACGCCGGACCCAAGGGTCTCTCGGGCGCCCGCAACACCGGAGCAGGCATCGCCAAGGCCGAGATCGTGGCCTTCCTCGATGACGACGCCGAAGCCGAGCCGGACTGGCTCGAACGGCTCGCGGCGATGTACGACGATCCCGACGTTCTGGCGGTCGGCGGCCGGGTGGAACCGCTCTGGGAAGCCGGACGGCCGGGCTACTTCGCCAACGAGCTCGACTGGATTGTCGGCTGCACGTACCGGGGAATGCCCAAAGTCGCCGCCGAAGTCCGCAACGTCATTGGCGCGAACATGTCCTTCCGCGCCAGCGTCCTGGAACGGGTCGGCGGTTTCAACACAACCCTGGGCCGTCAGGACGCCGTCCCGCTGGGCTGCGAAGAGACCGAACTGTGCATCCGCGCGGTGATCGGAGCTCCCGGATCCCGGGTGGTCTATGAGCCCGCGGCCCTGGTGCACCACCACGTTCCGGCCGAGCGCGGCACCCTGCGCTACATGCTGGCCCGTTCCTGGGGCGAAGGGATTTCCAAGGCGCAGGTCAGCAGGGTCGTCGGCCACAAACGGGCACTCGGTCCCGAACGGCGCTATGTCCGGCAGGTCCTGCCTCGTGCAGTATTCGCCGGAATCCGCGGCTGGCTCGGCGGCGGGGACCGTGCCGGGCTCGGCCGGGCAGCGGCCATCATCGCCGTGCTCGCGGCCACCGCGACCGGCTATGTGCGCGGCCGCCGGCTGCCTGCGGCGCCGTCGCCGGACAAAGCGGCTGTTGTGACGCCGGAAGAGCCGTGGCGGGAAGTCAAATGAACCGCGCTGCGCCCTTCCCCGTAGACCGCCCGGTGCAGGCCCTGCACCCGGAACCACCTGACCGCAGGAACCCGACCCCAGAAAGCTTGGATCATGAGCCAACCTGAGCGCGACGTGAAACAGCCCATTGGCGCCTCTGCCGGAGCCTCCTTCGATGTCCACGGGATCGTGGGCATCGACGTGGAGGCGGGCACACCAGGGGAACCGCAACTGCGGGATATGCTCGCCCCGTTCCTGGGGAATTCCACCGCGCCGCGGCGGATCACCATCGGCGCCAAGATATCGCCGGTTTCCAGCCAGTCGCACGCGGAGGATGCCTACCGGTTCACCGGGGAGTCCCTCTATATTCCGGCGGACCGCGTCCAGATCATCGAAACAAAGGACGGGTACCGGATCGAAGGCGCCGGTGAGCTCCTGACCTCTGTGATTCCGCTGCTGGACCGGCTGTGTGTCCAGGAGGAGACGGCAATGATCCATGCTGCCGTGGTGGACTTCCGCGGCTCCGGGGTTCTCCTGCCGGCCTGGGGAGGTGTTGGAAAGACCAGTACGGTGGCGAAGCTGGTGGCCATGCCCGATGTGCGGTTCATGGCCGACGACTGGGCCTTCATGGGCGCCGGCGGAATGCTCATGGGCTACGCCAAACCGATGTTCATCAAACCCCACCACCGCGCCATCTACCCGGACATGTTCCGGGGAACCCGCAAGCCCCTGGCCCCCGGATGGCTGACGACTCCTGTCGCCCATCTGGCCACGGCGGTCCATCCGGTCATTGTCCGCTATCCGAAAACAGCCGCATTCACCCGGCGCTGGTCCCCCGAACACCGCATGGTGCAGCCGGAGCATGTTTTCGGGGCGCAACGGATCTCGTCCGCGGCGCCGGCACAGCTGGCCATCTTCCTCGAGCGCTTCGACGGCGCGGACGCGCGGCTGGAAGCACGCAGCGCCGAGTGGATGACCTCCCGGGTCGTCGGCAACTTCCATTCGGAACTGCCCATGGTCTCGCGGCGCCTCGTCGAGGCCCTCGGCGCCACCAGCCTGGTCCCGCTGGAGGAGCATTTTGGCCAGAAGGCGGCCGTGGTGCGCCGGGCCCTGGAGGACGTTCCCTGCTGGCTGCTCCGGCTTCCCGCCGCTTGGTCAGCGGACCAGGCCTCTGACTTCATCGCGAATCTGGTTCGTTCAAAACTGGATGAGTGAGGCGAGGCCACGTGAGCGATCTGAAGGTGTCGGTTGTTGTTCCGGCGCGCAATGCCGCAGCCTGGCTGGGCGAGTGCCTGGAGTCGATCCGCAGCCAACACCCGTACGAGATGATCGTGGTCGATGGCTGCTCGACGGATGACACTGTCGAAATCGCCCGCGACTGCGGGGCGACTGTCATCTCCGATGAAGGACGCGGCCTGCCTGCCGCACGGATGCTCGGCGCCCGCAGTGCCACCGGCGACGTTGTCGCCCTGATCGACGCCGACGTCGTCCTTCCGCCGAAGAGCCTGTCCCGGCTGCTGACCGAATTCGAGGCCGGCGGCTACGACGGCCTGCAATTCGGGCTGGCCAGCGAAGCCGACGGCCCCGGCTATTGGGGGGCTGCGCTGGCCTGGCACCACAACCACAGCCGGGTGCGCAAGTGGTTTGGCGTCAGCGCCACGCTGATGCGCCGCGACGTGCTGCTCGACGTCGGGTTCGACGACGACTTCCGCTCCGGGGAGGATGTGGAGCTGAGAATCCGGCTGGAGCAGGCCGGGTTCAAGCTCGGCGTCTCCGACTCCGTGGTGGTCAGGCACCGGTTTGACGACACGTTCGACTACGCCCGCGACCAATGGCTCCAGGACGGGGCCGGGATGGCCCGGACCGTCCGCAAGCACACGGGCCGCGCCGGCTGGCTCGTGATGCTGCCACTGCTGGCCACCGTGCGGGGGGTCGGCATGTCCCTGGTCCGGGCACCCCGCTTCCTGCCGTACTGGATGGGCTTCCTGCTCTACAACTACCGCGCCATGGCCGGCGAGCTCCTGCGGCCGGCCCACAAACCGATCTCGGTCGGCGGGAACGCGGCCTGGCTGGCCGCCGCGAGGATTGCCCCCATGGTGACGGGCTTCCTGTTCTGGGCACTCGCGGCCCTCGTGCTCCCGCCGGAGCAAATAGGCCTGGGGTCCGCGGTGGTCGCAGCCGCGCTCCTGACCGTGCAACTGGGGATGCTCGGCGTCGGGCCTGCCACACTGACGCTGCTGCCCGCGGAAACTGACGGCGGCCGGCGCCTCATCGCCACCGGCCTGCTTACCGTGGCAACCTGCTCCCTGCTGGGCGCTGGCCTGCTGGTTGCCGTCACCTCGTGGCTCGGCACAGGCGTGGGCGAGGCCTGGGCCGACCCCCTGGTCACCATTCTTTTCCTGGCCACGGCACTGCTCGCCGCCACCGCCTACCAGCTGGACCACGTGGGCGTAGCCCAGGAACGGGCCGACCGCACGCTGGTCAGAAGCCTCGCACAGTCCCTCGTCCAGCTCCTCTTCCTGGCCGCCGCGCTGGCCGCCGGGCTCCGTGACCTGGCGGTGATTGTGGGCGCCGTCGCCGCCGGCGCCCTGGCCAGTGTCCTCGTAGGGCTGCGCCAGCTCGCCCGTGCCCACGTGTCCCCGGACTGGAAGCACGGCTTCCGGCCTCGGCCGGCCCTCAATCTCCTGAAGCCGGGGCTTCCCAACCACGCCCTCACGCTCGCCGACCGCGCGCCCGGCTACCTGCTCCCGCTCATCGTTGCAGCTACCCTGGGCCCGGCGTCGACTGCCGCCTGGTATGTGGTCTGGATGATGGCCTCGGCAGTGTTCTTCGTGCCGCAGTCCGCCGGGTTTACCCTGCAAACGGCCCTCGCGGGTTCACGGGCGCGGCCGGGCCTCCTCGCCTCAGCGTTACGGGCCAGCTTTATGCTGACTCTCGTGGCCGGGCTGATACTGCTGCTGGCCGGCCCCCTGCTTCTGGGCTTCCTCGGACCGGATTATGCGTCCGCGTGGGTCCTCATTCCTGTACTCGTCCCGGCACTCCTCCTGAGTTGCGTGACCCAGGTCTACTACGGGCTGTGCCGGGCCCAAGGGCGGCTTTTCGAATCCACGATAGTCGCCACTCTGGCCGCCATCCTGGTCGTGGCACCCGCCGCGGCAGTGGCGCAGCAATATGGCCTCACCGGGGTCTCAGTCCTATGGGCCGTTGCCCAAGCGGCTGCTTGCCTGATGGCCACCTGGCGCCTGATCACCCTGACCCGGATGAAGCCCGCCTCCACCGCAGGCGAGATTCCTTCAGCGGCGCGCCACCAGCCGACCTGAATCGAGAAATGATGACACACGAAACGGCAACAAGCCTCCCTGTGGGCACCGCCCACCGGCATGAGGCGCATGCGCACGTCGGCGGTGCTAAGCCGCCCACCCACCGCAACCTCGGACTCACCCCGTCGTGGCACATCGGTGCCCTGGCCGCGGCAGCCGCGGCCGCGCTCGCCCTCGGCGTGTGGAGCATGAACCAGGTCAATCCCTTTCAGATCGGCGGGGCCGGGCTGATTGATGCCCTCCCGCCGGCCTATTTCGTTGCGCTCGCGCTCAGCCTCGCCGGATTTGTTGCGTCGCTGAGCCTCCGCCGTCTGGTTCCGGCGCTTCTGACCTGGCAGCTCCTGGTCACAGTGGTTCTCCTCGACGGTGCTGACCCCATCATTCATGGCCTGCCCCGGCTCGAGGCCAGCTTCCGGCATCTGGGCATTGCGGACACCATTAGCCAAACGGGCCAGCTGGATCCGACCCTGGACGCCTACTTCAACTGGCCAGGATTCTTCAACGTGCTGGGAATGCTCTCCGGGGCGACGGGCGCCAAGGATCTTTTCGGGATCGCAACGTGGGCGCCGGTGGGCATCAACATCCTCCTGCTCGCACCACTGCTGGCCCTGGCCCGGCGGTTGACGGCAAATCCGCGCCAGGCCTGGGCGGCTGTCTGGATCTTTTACGTGGCCAGCTGGATTGGACAGGACTACCTGTCACCACAGGCCTATTCGTTCCTCCTCCTGCTCACACTGATTGCCTGCCTGCTCAGCGTCTTCGGCGGTTGGGCCTGGCCCACGGAGCGCACCCGCTTCTCCCGGTGGCTTGCCCGCAGTGTCAGCAAACTGGACAGCTCGGTCCCGCGGTATGGCGCCGCGGAACCGCACCGGGCGGACACGGCGATTCTCGTGGTGGTCTGCGCGCTGATCCTGCTTGCCATGACGGCTTCACACCAGCTCAGCCCCTTCGCCGCGATCCCCATCCTGGCCGCGCTCCTGCTGACCGGACGTCTCCGGCTGCGCTTCTTGCCGGTCCTGGCCGTGGTCCTGCCCGTCGGCTGGCTGCTCTTTGCGGCTTCCACATTCGTGGAGGGGCATTTCGGCCAGCTGCTCGGCTCGCTCGGTGACATCGGTGCGAACAGCCTCGGCGCGCTGAGCAGCAGGGTCTCAGGCAGCGACGCCCACATGTTCGTGGTGTACACGCGCATGGCCGAGGTTGCGCTGGTCTGGGTGCTCGCCGTTGCCGGCGCCATAGTGGGCTACCGGCGGAAGGCACCGTGGCTGGCGGCCGCGGCCGCGGCGCTGGCGCCGCTGGTCCTGATTCCCCTCCAGCCCTATGGCGGTGAACTGCTTCTGCGCCTGTATCTCTTCAGCCTTCCGTTCGCCGTCTGCCTGGCGGTGCTGCCACTGATGTCAGACAGTGCCGCGGGGCTGAGCCTGCGCCGGGCCCTCGCGCTGCTGCTGATGGGCGCGGTGCTCGCTACAGCCACTGTCGTCTCCCGTTACGGAAATGACGGCATGGAAAGCTTCAACGACGACGAAATCGCCTTAGTGAACCACCTCTATGCGACAGCGCCCACCGGTTCCGTCCTCATTGAGGCAGTTCGCAACACCCCGTGGAGATACCAGCACTACGCGGACTACGACTACCGGGCGCTCGTTGCTGCCGAGCCCATTCCCAACGCCGCGCCGCTCAGCTGTGACGCGGCCAACCAGATCGCCCACAAAGCGGGCGCGTACCTCATCGTTACCGAAAGCCAGCAGGAGGCAGCCGAACTTCGCGGTTCGACTCCCACCGGCGACCTTCAACGTTTTACCGCCACATGCGCCACGAGTCCGGGCTGGACAAAGGTTTTTGAAAACGCAGGCGGCGTGATTTTTCACATCGAAGGAGTTAGCAATGGCAACTGAACGCAGCTACGTGAGCTATGCGACGGCAGCCGTCGCCGTAGCAGCCATACCGCTCTCGTTTGTCGGCCCCGAGGGCCTGCGCCTGGCGGTGATAGGCCTGCTGATGCTGGCCGGGCCTGGAACGGCGCTGGTGCTGCTCCTCCGCTTCGACCCCCCGCGCTCAGCCCAGGCAACTGGTGCGCTTCCCCTCAGCATCGCCATCGCAATCGCCTTCAGCCTCGCGATGTCCACCCTCGTGGCGACGGCGATGATCTACGCACGTCTCTGGTCACCGCCGGCGGCCGTATGCCTCCTGTCGGCCCTGACCCTCGTATTCCTGGGCATTGAGTTCAAGCGGCCAAAGCGTGCCCTGGTGCGTGCGAAATGATCATCTTCCTGACGGGGCTGGCCACCATGACGGCCCTCGTGAGCTGCGATGTGCTTCGCGTGTTGCAGCCGGACAAGGCACTCCCGCGCGCCGTGGTGATCACCACGGCAGCCCTGCTGGCCATAGTCGGCGTCGCGGTGGTCATGCAATTGGTGCATCTGGCGCAGCTGGCATGACAGAAACCGTCCGCCCGGTGCCGCGGCACCGGGCGGACACCAACAAGTCGAACCAATCACGGAAAGTATTTCAATGAGAAAACTTAGAACACTCAGCATGGTTGGGACGCTCGGAATGCTCGTAGCCGGTTCCCTTGTCTTCGGTTCCGCCCAGGCTGCCACCGCCGCAACCTGCAGCCCGGCACCGACAAACTCCTATCCGGGCACCGTCGTGCTCGCCACCAGCTTTGAAGCGGGCGGCTTTTGCGGCCTCGTCCCCAAAGTGTCCGGCACAGGCACCGCAACTATGTCCACTTCGCGGCCCCACACCGGGACGCATGCGGCCAAGCTGCACGTGACCACCGATTCGGGCTCGCTCGCAAACCTCTCATCCCCTTCGTTTTCCTCGGGGACCAAGACCTCGTACGCGGACGGCTGGTTCAATATCACTGTTGCCGGCGTTTCCGGCAATGACGTCCCGTACTTCCGTTTCTTCTCCGGTTCCACCCGTGTCGCGGACATCTACCGCTACAACAGCAACGGGCAGTTGTGGCTCAGGGTCACGTCACCGAGTGGCACCTTTGTCTACACGAAGCTGATCTCCAGCAGCATCTCTCTGAGCGCCTGGCACCATGTGTCCATGCGGGTGACCGCCAACGGCAATTCGTCAACAATCCAGGTATGGTTCGACGGCGTGCAGCGCTACAGCAGCTCGAGCGTCCAAATGCTCGGGAGCAGCCTGAGCAAAGTTCAGCTCGGGGCCGAGCACAACCGGCAAAAGGGCGACGAATACATCGATGACGTCGTCATCAAACGCTCCTAGCCCCTCAGATGGTCCGCGGGCGGCCCAGCCTCATTCAGGCGCCTTGGCCGCCCGCACGAAATCCCCGATCTTGGCCAAGTCCTTGATGCCGCGCGCCGACTCGACGCCGGAGGACACATCGACACCCCACGCCCCGGCCTCCGCCGCTGCCCGGGCGACGTTGACGGGATCGAGACCGCCGGCGAGCAGCCACTTGCGTCCGGTCAGGGCCTTGGCCCGGACCGAGCCGTAGTCCCAGGCCTCGCCTGAGCCTGGCACGGCGGCATCGATCAGGAGCAAATCCTCGTCCCAGTCGCTGAAGGCCTCCGGCGCGGCGGCCATGGTGACGGCCCTGATGAGTTTCATCCCGGCGTCGTGCACTGTCCGGACGTCGGCGGGTGAGCGGTCCCCGTGGAGCTGGACCCAGACCAGGCCCGCCTCACGTGCCACGGCGACGGCGTCGGCGGCCGGTTCGTGCCGGAACACCCCCACCGCGGGCACCCCGTCCGGGACATGGGCGAGGAGGTTCCTGACCTGTTCCGGCGTGACCTCCCGGGGGCTGCGGGTCAGGACGAAGCCGACGGCGTCCGCGCCGGAGCCTGCCGCGACGCGGACCGCATCCGGGGTGCTCAGGCCGCACACTTTGACAAACATTCGGGCTCCTTCTGGGCGCTTCCTGCCTCCGACGTTAGCAAGGCCGGGCCCCGGCCGCCGACTTTGCGTCGGCACGGGCGTGCGCAGCCCCGCCGGCGTCCCGGCGCGTCGGCGCGAGCGCCGTCCCCGGAAACGGGCCGATAGGCTGAGGCCATGGAGATCATCCGCTATGCCGAGCTCAAAGCCCACCCCTGGCGCAACGGCGGCGGGGTGACGCGTGAAGTGGCGCGCCATCCAAGGACCCCGTCCCTGCGGACCGCCCCGCAAGATACAGGGCAGGACAACGCTTGGGACTGGCGCGTCAGCATTGCCGAAGTCTCCAAGGCGGGCCCCTTCTCCGCGTACGCCGGGATGGACCGTGTACTGACAGTGATTGACGGCGACTTGCTGCTGCTGAGCGTGGACGGGGCCGAACATCCGCTGGAGAAGTACCGGCCGTTCCGGTTCTCCGGCGACGCGGACTCGGCGGGGGCACTGCCCACCGGCGACATCCGGGATCTGAACGTCATCACCCGCAACGGCGCCTTCAAGGGCTACACCTCGATCGTCGAGCTGTCCAAGAAGCGTGCCCATCCGGTGTTCGCAGGCCAACTCGGCATCCTCCTGCAGGGGCAGGGGACCGTCAGCCCCGGGACTGCCGGCAGCCTTTCCGTCGGGCCGGCCGCCGTCGCCGCCCCGGAGCCGGAGCGACTTGAGCTGAACCGTTACGACGCCGTCGTCGGCGCCGATACCGCGACACCGGAAATCGTGGGCCGCGGATTCCTGGCTGTCATCTCGATCGACCCTGCGGAACCCGGCACCGTATAGCGCTGTCCGCCTACACCCGGGCGCCGCCGACACGCACCGAGTCCCCGGACAGCCGCTGCGCGAGCCAGATCGGGACGATCGAGACCACGATCAGCACGACCGCCACGACATTGACCACGGGAGCCTGGTTCGGACGGAAGAGGTTCTGCAGGATCCAGATCGGCAGCGTGGTCTCGCCGGCCCCGATCGTGAACGTGGTAACGATGATCTCGTCGAAGCTCAGCGCGAAGGCCAGCAGGCCGCCGGCCAGCAGGGCGGAGCGGAGCTGCGGGAAGGTCACCAAGCCAAATGTGGTGAAAACACCGGCGCCGAGGTCGGCGGAGGCTTCCTCGAGGCCGGCGCTGGTGCGGCGGAGCCGAGCAATGGCGTTATTGAACACCGTCACCATGCAGAACGTGGCGTGGGCGATCACCACCGTCCACAGGCTCAGCGGGACGCCCAGGATCGTGGTGAACATGTTGTTCAGCGCGATGCCCGTGACAACCCCGGGCAACGCGATGGGCAGGATGACCAAGAGGTTGATGACGTCACGGCCGAAGAACTCATAGCGCTGCAATGAGATCGCCAGCAGCGTCCCCAGCACCAGCGAAATGATGGTCGATACGACTGCCACCCACAGGGAGGACACGACGGCCTCCCTGACGCCGGGCGAGTCAAAGGCCTTGCCCCACCATTCCAGCGTGAAGCCCTTGGGCGGCCAGCCGAAAGTCCGGTCTGCGTTGAACGAGTTCACCACCACCAGCAGCAGCGGTGTGTAGATGAACAAAAACACCAGCGCCGTGACAATGCCCAGGACCACCTTGGCGCTACGGGAAAGTCTCATGATGCTCCTCGCACTACAGGCTGTTCAGGGCGCCGGTGCGGCGGACGACGAAAAGGTAGAACATGATGATGGCGATCGGCACCAGCGATACCGCGGCGGCGAACGGCAGATTGTTGGCCGCTCCGACGTTGGCGTAAATCACGGTGCCCAGCATCTGGGTGGTCCCGCCGACGATCTGCGCAGTGATGTAGTCGCCCAGCGACAGGGAGAACGTGAAGATCGTGCCCGCGATGATGGAGGGGACCAGCAGCGGAAGCATGACCAGGCGCATGGTGGTGAGCGGCTTCGCGCCCAGGTCCCCGGAGGCCTCCAGCAGGGAGTCGGGCACCCGGTCAAAGCCCGCGTAGATCGGCAGGATCATGTACGGCAGCCAGATGTAGGACAGGGTCAGGATGACGGCGGTTTCGCCGTAGCCCGGCGAGGACAGGCCGATCGGGGTCCCCAGCCACTCCAGCAGCCCACCCTCGGACAGGACATTCCGCCAGGCGTAGGCCTTGACCAGGTAGCTTGCCCACAGCGGCATCAGCACGGCCACAACGAGCAGTTTCTCCCAGCGGGCGGGAGCGACCTTGGCGATGAAGAACGCGATGGGCAGTGCCAGGATCATGTCAATCACGGTGACCGCCACGGCGATCCACAATGTCCGCAGGGTGATCCGCTGATACACCGGATCGGTCAGGACCGTGACGATGTTTTCCGTGGTCCAGACCGTGGACACCTCCCCGGTGAAGGTATCCACGGTCCAGAACGCGGTGATGAGCAGTGCCGCCAAAGCGGCGATGTACACGAGCACCAGCCAGCCCGCCGGGGCGGTGAGCAGGGCCGCCAGCCTCAGCCGGGGCGAGCGGTGCAGCAACGCCGAAAAGGCGTTGGTTTTCGCCCGTGGCACGGCCCCGGCATCACCGGGCGCCCCGGGCGGCAGCTGTTGCGTATGAAGTGCCATCTCGCCTTAATCTCTGCCGGCCCCCGGGGCCGGCTCGTTCGTAAGGGTTTGGTGCGGCAGAGCCGGAATCAACCCTTGATTTCCGTCCAGGCCTTGGTCCATTCCGAATAGTCGGTGCACTTGACGTCCTTGCGGCCATCGAGGCACTCGGCCACCGGTGTGGTCCAGAACCAGATCCTGTCGGCGTAGGCCTCATCACCTGAATGGTACGTCTGGCAGTGGTTGGGATCCTTGGTCAGCTCGCAGGCTTTCGCGTTGGCCGGCGATTCGCCAAAGTACTCCGCCACCTGGGCGTTCGGCTTGGGGCTGGCGATGTAGTCGAGCCACTTGTAGGCGCAGTTCGGGTTCTTGGTCTTGGAGCCGATCATCCAGGTGTCCGACCAGCCGGTGGCGCCCTCGTCCGGGACCAGGGTTGCGACCTTGGCGCCGTCTGCCGTCGCGATGTTGGCCCCCACCTGCCAGGTGGTGCCAACCACGGTGCTCCCGGACGTAAACGCCTGGACCTCCTTGACGACGTCGCTCCAGTACTCGCCGATGTGCGTGCGCTGCTGCTTGAGCAGGTCGACGGCCGCGGCCAGCTGGTCCTTGTCGAGGGCATAGGGGTTCTTGATGCCGAGGTCCGGCTTATGGGCCATGAGGTACATGGCGGCATCGGCGATGTAGATGGGCGAGTCGTAGGCCGTGACCTTGCCTGTGTTCTTGGCGGCGTCGTCAAACACAGCGCTCCAGGAGGCGGGGGCCGGGGCGACCTTGTCCGTGGAGTACATCAGCAGGTTGGCGCCCCAGCCGTGGGGCATTCCGTAGTTGACGCCGTTGACGGTGTTCCAGGCTTTGTCCTTCAGGAACGGGTAGATGTCCGGGTAGTTCTTCAGCAGGCTCATGTTGACCGGTTGCACGTCCTGGCCGGCGATCAGGCGCAGCGACGCATCCCCGGAGGCCGAGATAACGTCGTACTGTCCCGTGCGCATGAGCGTCACGGCCTCGTCCGAGGTGCCGAACGGCTTGAAGCTGACCTTGCACTGGGTTTCCTGTTCGAACGGATGCACCCAGTCGACGGCCGGGTCGTTGCTGCCATCCTCGACGTAGCCGGGCCATCCGAGGATGGACACCTGGCCTTCACCGGTGCCGATCTCGGTTTTGACCGGCTGCGCCGACTGTGCAGAACCCGATCCGCCGCTGGTTCCGCAGGCCGACAGCGCGAGGGCTGCGGCCGCGACCACCCCGACTACGAGGGAGGCCTTAGTTCTTGGTGCCATGATCCGTACCTTTCGCTGTGGAGAAAACTCTGGACTGGAACGCTGCGCCGCGGCACGGACGGCAACCCCGCCCGGCATGGCCCGGCGTCAGGTAGTGCCGGGGACCGGAAGCCAAACGACGGCGTCGTCGTCCCAGCTGACCGTGACGGGCCCGTTCACCAGATCGGTGTCGCTGCCGGGCAGCTTTTCCGGAACGAGCGCGACGACGGCGGGTCCGCCGTCGAGCTGCACCCGCACCTGGGTGGCGTGCCCGACGTAAACGAACGACGTCACTGTCCCGGGCCGGGAGGTGGTGCCGGAACGGCGCTCCGGTTCGCCGGCCCAGGCGACGCGCAGCCGCTCGGGACGGATGCACAGCGGCTCCGGCCGGCCATAGATCGTCTGGGCCTGGCCGGCGTCGAATATGTTGGAGGTGCCGACGAAGTTGGCCACGAAGATGCCGCCCGGGCGCTCGTAGATTTCGTGCGCGGTGCCGATCTGTTCGATGCCGCCGTTGTTGAACACGCCGATCCTGTCGCTCATGGTCAGGGCCTCCTCCTGGTCGTGGGTGACGAAGATGAAGGTGATACCCAGCGAGCGCTGCAGTTCCTTGAGTTCGACCTGCATCTGCTGCCGGAGCTTGAGGTCCAGGGCACCGAGCGGCTCGTCCAGGAGGAGGACCTTGGGCTCGACCACCAGTGCCCGGGCCAGGGCAACGCGCTGCCGCTGGCCGCCGGAGAGCTGGGCGGGTTTGCGGCCGAGGAACTTCCCGAGCTGGACGCGGTCCAAGGCTTCCCTGGCCCGCTCCCGCCGCTGTTTCCCGGGCATGCCGCGCACCCGCAGCCCATAGGCGACGTTGTCCACGAGGGACATGTGCGGGAACAGCGCGTAGTCCTGAAATACGGTGTTGACGTCCCGCTGGAAGGGCGCCATGGCCGTGACGTCCTTGCCCTCGAGTTCGATACTCCCGGACGTCGGCAGCTCGAAGCCGGCGATCAGGCGCAGGACCGTCGTCTTGCCGGAGCCGGACGGGCCAAGCATGGAGAAGAATTCCCCGTGGCGGATGTCCAGGTCCACGCCATTTACCGCGACGGTGTCCCCGAAGACCTTGGTGAGCTTACGCAGACGGATCGCCGGAACCTCTTCCTTTCCGGTCGAGGTGCCGGCGGCCAGTGTTTCGGTCATGGGGTGCGCCTTACTCCGTTGCCGGATCGTCCACAGGAACCACGCAACCGAATGTGATCCAGTCCACACTGGGCTGCTGGGCCAAATGCTATTACTCCATAGGTTTTGTGTATAGACCCTCCGGCAAAGCCCGGATTAGGATGTCATCAGCCCGGGCGACGCGCGGCGGCACCGCGGAAGCCGCAGGGATGCACGGCCGGTGCGGGGCGGATACCGCCGGAGGGAAGGGAGGCCCGAATGGTGTTGTCGCCCACGGGCGCCTCCCGGAGCCTGGCGGCGGTGTTCACGCCGATCAAATCACGCGGGCTTGTGGATGAAGTGTGCGGCCGGATCGAACAGGCCGTGGAGACCGGGCTGCTCACCAGCGGCCAGCGGCTGCCGAACGAAACCGAGCTGGCCGCGGCCCTCGGAGTGTCCGCGGTAACGGCACGGGAGGCCCTCTCCCAGCTGCGTGCCTCGGGAATCATCCGGACCGCGCGCGGCCGCAGCGGCGGAAGCTTCATCGCCGACGACGTGCTGCCCTCCCGGGAACGGGCCCTGGCGCAACTGCATGAGCTGAGCCGGCTGCAGATCAGGGACCTCGCGCTGCATTACCAGGCGATCGCCGCGGCCTGCGCGGGCGTGGCGGCCCGCCGCTCCGACGCCGCCGACATCGCCACGCTGCGCTCATTCATCCCCGCAGCCGACGATGACTCCCTGAGCTGGCGTCTGGCCCTCTCGGAGTTCCTGCTGGAAGTCGCGGCCATTGCCCGCTCGGCCCGGCTTGCCCGGGAGCTCATCCGGCTGCAGGCAGATCTCGGCACCCTCACGCTGCTGCCCTGCGCCGACACCGGCTACCGCGGACGCACCGCCGTGATCCTCGGGGACGTGGCGGCCGCCATCGAGACCCACGACCCCGGGGCCGCCGAAACGGGGGTCAAGGCCCTCATCTCCGCCACCACCGACTGGCTGCTGACCGAGCAGGCCAAGAGCTATTGACCGCACCCGCATCCCGGAGCCACGATCGTGGCCATCTTTGACCGCAAATGTCCGGCACCTTCGAGCTAAGGCAGCACCGATGTCCGAAACCACCTCCACCGCAGGCCCCACCGCAGCGTCCATGGCAGCGCCGGCCGAACCCGGCGCTGTTGAGAAGGCGGCCCAGCTGGCCGCAGCCGAACTCGACGCCACCATCGCCGGCATCGAGCACTGCCTGACGGAGTGGGCCGCTGACACCGGGGCCGCCCTGGCCGCCATGTCCGGCAAAGTCACCGGCACGGCCGTGGACAAGCTCATCCGTCCGGTGGTCGAGGAACTGGTGCAGCTGCCCGGCGGCTACGCGGCCGGAGCGGGGTTCATCGCCAACGCCGGGTTGCTCGGGCCCGGGCGCAGCTACATCGCCTGGTGGCAGGGCCCGGATCTGGAGCACGTCGACGCGCTGGCCAACTTCAGTCCCAACTCCATCAGCCGCTACGTCAAGGCCGAGTGGTTCCGGATCCCCGTGGAAACAGGACGGGCCCACGTCACCGGGCCCTACGTGGATTTCCTCTGCACCGACGAGTACGTCCTGACCTTCACGCACCCGGTGTTTACCCGCCCGGACGGCCCGGTCGCGGGAATCGTGGGCATCGACGTGACAGTTCAGCGCCTGGAACGCGGAGCCATGGCGGCGCTGCGGCGGCTCGGCGGCCGGGCCACCCTGGCCAATGCCGACGGCCGGGCCATCGTGTCGGCGGCATACGATATCGACGCCGGCGACCTTACCGCGCCGAACGAGCCGTGCGCGCAGTACCCCGTGGGGCGCACGTTCACTCTTTGCAGCGACGCCGTCGGGCTCTGATGCCGATTTGCTAGACTTGGAGGCCAGGGCCCCTCTTCCGGGCCTCCGGACGACGGTTCAGTACCCGGCACGCGACAAGACTGGCCACAGGAGCTGTCATGTCGTGGCTAATACTCATTCTTTCCGGGGCGCTGGAGGCCGTTTGGGCCGCCGCCCTGCACCGGACCGCCCAGGCCAGGGGCCGCCGCCGGCTGGTCCCGGCCCTCGTCTTCCTCGTTTCCGTCCTCGCCAGCACCGGCGGGCTCGCCGTCGCCATGCAGTCCATCCCTACCGGAACGGCCTACGCCGTGTGGGTGGGGGTCGGCGTCGTCCTGACGTCCGGCTACGCGATAGCCGCCAAAGTTGAGCGCCCGACGGCGGCACGGATCCTGCTTCTTGGCGGGATTGCCGCGAGCGTCGCCGGCCTGAAGCTGGTGGCGTGACCATGATGAAACCAGCTGCAATGTCATGGATGATTCTGCTCGCTTCCGCTGTGCTGGAGGCGGTCTGGGCTACGGCACTGGGCCTGTCCGACGGGTTCTCCCGCCCGTTGCCGACCCTCGTGTTCGCCGTGACGGCCAGCCTCAGCATGGTGGGGCTCGGCTTGGCCGTGAAGCGCATTCCGCTCGGCACCGCCTACGCCATCTGGGTGGGGATCGGCGCTGCACTGACGGTCGGCTGGGCGATGGCCACCGGCGTCGAACCGGCCAGTCCGCTCAAGCTGCTGTTCATCGCCGGAATCGTCGGCTGCGCGGCGGGCCTGAAGCTCCTGCCGCCAACGGCGGACTCAGAGGAACCTGCACAAGGCGCTGTCCGGCCGGCCTCCCCTGCGGAAATTCCCCACGTTTAGGGCAGTACGACGGCGTGTCCCCTGCAGCGCGCCGTCGTGCCGTCCGCGCAACGGTCAAAGGTGGGGAGAATCGTCTGCCCGGCCGATAGCAGGGCCGGAATAGCCGCGCGCATCCTGGGGTTCTTGGCAGGGACGGAAGTCCTACGGAACTATTCAGTGCCCGAATGGAGACCAAGATGACGGCAGCAACAGTCCGGCTCGGCGACGGCCTGATGGTCAGCCCCCTGGGGTTCGGCGGTATGGCCCTGACCCCTGTCTACGGCGAGGTGGACCCGGCCGAGGCCCTGCGGACCCTGCATCACGCGGTGGACGCCGGCGTCAGCTTCATCGACACGGCGGACATTTACGGCGGCGGCAGCAACGAGGAGCTGATCGCGCGTCTGCTCAAGGAACGCCGCGGCGAAGTCCAGCTGGCCACCAAGTTCGGCCTCGTGGGCACACCGTCGGCCGGCTACACGGACATCCGCGGCGACGCCGCCTACGTGCGGCAGGCCGTGGACCGCAGCCTGCAACGGCTGGGCACCGACACCATTGACCTGTACTACCTGCACCGCCGTGACCTCCGCGTTCCGATAGTGGAAACCGTGGAGGCCATGGCGGGGCTGGTACAGGCCGGCAAGGTGCGGCATCTGGGCCTGTCAGAGGTGACGGCCGAGGAGCTGCGCGAGGCCAGCCGCGTCCACCCGATCGCCGCGGTCCAGAGCGAATGGTCCATCTGGAGCCGCGACGTGGAACGCAACGTAGTGCCCGCCGCCGCCGAACTCGGGGTGGGCTTTGTGCCGTATTCGCCGCTGGGCCGGGGATTCCTCACCGGCACCGTGGACGCCTCGACGCTGGGCAGCAACGACTTCCGCCGCAACATCCCGCGTTTCGCCGCGGACGCTGCCAGCGCCAACAAGGGCGTGGTGGCGGCCGTGCAGGCGGTCGCTGCGGAACTGAGCGTTGCCGGGCAGGCTGCAACTCCTGCCCAGGTGGCGCTGGCCTGGCTGCTTGCGCGGGGCCGCCAGCTGGGACTGCCCGTGGTCCCCATTCCCGGCACCCGCAAGGCGGACCGGATCGACGAAAACCTTGGCGCCCTGGCCCTCGACTTCACCGCAGCGCAACTGAGGACGCTCGAGTCCGCCGCGGACGCCGTCGTCGGTTCCCGCGCCGCGGACCCCAACTGGGTGTCCCAGGGCCGTGAATAGCGGCTCCGTAGACTGATGCCCATGGACTCGCTCATTCACTCTTTACGTGACATCACCATCCGCCGGATTTCGGTCGGCGAGATGGACAACAATGTTTACCTGCTCACGGCCAAGGCCTCCGGCGCGCAGCTCCTGATCGATGCGGCCGATGATCTGGCCGCCATCCAGGGGCTGCTCGCGGACGCCGCCGCGGATACTTCCGCGACGCCGAAGCTGGCGCTGGTTGCCACCACCCACCAGCACTGGGACCATGTCCGGGCGCTGCCGGGCCTGGTGGAAGCCACCGGTGTGAAAACGGCGGCCGGGACAGAGGATGCCCCGGAGCTGCCGGTGCCGGTGGATGTACTGCTGGATCACGGGGACGTCGGCAACTTCGACGGCTTCGATGTGACGGCTGTACATCTGCGCGGCCACACACCGGGTTCGATCGCCCTTGTGTACCAGGACCCCGAAGGCCCGGCCCACATCTTTTCCGGCGACTCGCTGTTCCCCGGCGGGGTAGGCAACACACAGAAGGATCCGGCGCGCTTTGCCCAGCTGATCACCGATGTGAGCGAGCGGCTGTTCGATGTGTATCCGGATGACACCGTGGTGCACCCGGGACACGGCCAGCCCACCACCCTCGGCGCGGAACGGCCACACCTGGAAGAGTGGCGCGCCCGCGGCTGGTAGCTTCAGCTTTTCGCGGCGTTTTTGGACAACCGCTGCGCTTTCGGACGGCCGCTACGGGGATTCCCGTAGCGGCCGTCCGTTTGCGCAGCGCCAGCTATTTTGCGTAGCTGAGAACCGGAACCTTAGCGGCCGCGGCGTTCGTTCGAGGCCGGAGCCGACGCGCGGCGGGGGCCCGAGCCGCGGGCCGGACGTCCTTCACCGGAACGGCCGTTGCCGCCGCCGGCGTAGGATCCGCCCGAGGTGCCACCGGTGTTGGAGGACCAGACAGCCGCGCTGCCTCCAGATTTGCTGCCGGCGGACTTGGCGCCGGCAGCTGCACGCTGGCCGGTTGCCGGGCGTCCGCTGCGCTGGCCGCCGGTCGAAGCGCCGGTGCGGGGAGCGCCACCTGTGCGGGGAGCTCCGCTGCGGGGAGCCGAAGCGCCCCGGGCGTCGCCGCGTCCGTCTGCGGCGCGACCGTCCGAACCGCGGCCGGCTGCGGCACGGCCGCCGGCGGCCGGAACATCGTTGTGGTGCGCATAGGCGGTGGTGCGGCCGCGGCCACGCGCATTCCGGCGTTCGGCGCGCTCGGCATCTGCGCGGTCCTGGTTCTGTTCGGCGACACGGTCGGCGGCGTTGCGGGCAGCAGCTTTGCCTTCGTAGGCGACGGCGCGGCGCTCGGCGCGCGGCAGGTCGGTCCGCGGTGCCTCGGCGGACACCCGTCCGCGTCCGCCACGGCCACCACGGCCACCCGCGGTGGGTGCAGCCTGGGTGGTGCGGCGGGCGCGCTTGCGCTCGGCGTTGGCACCGGTGGAGGTGCCGCCGCCGTGCTGGGCGGCTTTGGCTGCCAGCAGGGCGGCACGGGTGCGGGGATCGATCTTGTCGGCCATTTCGCCGACCAGTTCAGCAACCAGCGGGGAGTTGGCGGTGACGCGCTCGAAGTTGACCTCGACACCGGCGGCCTTCATCAGCTTCTTGACGTCGGACTGCTGCTCGGGCAGGGTCAGCGTGACCACGGTGCCGTCGGAACCGGCGCGGGCCGTACGGCCTGAGCGGTGCAGGTACGCCTTGTGCTCCGTGGGCGGATCCACGTGGATGACCAGTTCGACGTCGTCGACGTGGACGCCGCGGGCCGCGACGTCGGTGGCCACCAGGACGCGGACATCGCCGGAGGAGAACTCGGCCAGGTTGCGGTCACGGGCGTTCTGCGAGAGGTTGCCGTGCAGATCGACGGCGGGGATGCCGGCGTCGGTCAGGGTCTTGGCCAGCTTGCGGGCGTGGTGCTTGGTGCGCATGAAGAGCACGCGGCGGCCGGCGCCGGAGGCGAGCTCGACGATCAGCTGCTTCTTGACGGTCTGGTCATTGACCACCAGCACGTGGTGTTCCATGGTGGTCACCGCGGCCTGCGGGTCGTCCACGGAGTGGGTCAGCGGGTTGGACAGGTAGCGCTGGACGATCTTGTCCACGCCGTTGTCCAAGGTGGCGGAGAACAGCAGGCGCTGGCCCTGGGTGGGGGTCATGTCCATGAGCTTCTTGACCACCGGGAGGAAGCCAAGGTCGGCCATGTGGTCGGCCTCGTCCAGGACGGTGATCTCGACTGCTTCGAGGGTCAGGATGCGCTGGCGGATCAGGTCCTCCAGGCGGCCCGGGCAGGCGATGACGATGTCGACGCCGGCGCGCAGGGCCTTTTCCTGGCGGGCCTGGGAGATGCCGCCGTAGATCACGGTGGTGGTCAGGCCCATGGCCTTGGCCATCGGCTCGATGGTCGCGTTGATCTGCGTGGCCAGCTCGCGGGTGGGAGCCAGGACCAGGCCCATCGGGCGGCCGGGCTTGCGGAAGTGCTTGGCTTCGCGCTCGGCGAGTCGTGCCACCAGCGGGATGGCGAATGCGATGGTCTTGCCGGAGCCGGTGCGGCCGCGGCCCAGGACGTCGCGTCCGGACAGGGTGTCGGGAAGGGTCTTGACCTGGATCGGGAAGGGCTCCACGATCCCCTGTGCGGTCAGGGTGTCGGCAAGTGCTTTGGGCGTGCCGAGGGCAGCAAATGTAGTCATGTGTTTCAAAGTCTTTCAGGCGGTATCCGTGCGGATATCGGCCCCCGATGCCGGTTGGCTCAAGGGTTCGCCGAAGAAAAGTCAGGTGATCAACCGGGCTGTTGCCAAACTTCAGCAAGCGGCCGCCGGGACCAAATGGAACGCGTTCATCGACGCAGGATGTGCCTCTCACATGAAAAAATCCCACTGCCTGCGTGCGGATTCCCGAAGGAATCCGGCAGGGATCCGGCTGATGGACCGAAGCCGGTCAACCAAATCAAAAGTGGGCATCACTGCACATCAAGTTCCACTAGCCTACCACCCGGCAGGCCCGGGTCCCGTATCCGTGACGGCCGGCCCGGCCCCTAGCCCGCCATGCTGGGGGCTTGGAACAGCGGCATGTGGGACAACTGGGCGGATGCATGAGCGGATGTGTTGACGGCCGCCCGTGACGGCGTTTTGGCCGGTCCCCGGTCGGCTGGCCGCAGGATCACGAGCGCCTCGGCGTCGATGAGGCGGCGGGTCCCCGTCCGGGCATCGAGGATCCAGAACAGGTCCACGCCTGTGACGGTCTGGGTCACCGGGCCCCGGTGGAAGAGCTTCCCGTTGTGCCACGCCTCAATCTCGTCCCCCACGTTCAACTCGGCCGAGCTGCGGATCTGCCGTGCTTCGTCAACGTCCATGGTCATTGCCCTTCCCCAGCGTTCAATGTCTTGTGCCCAGCATTCATGACGCAGGTTTCAGATTGGTTTCCGGAGCGTGATTTCCACGTGTCCGTCCGCCTGCGCGGCGCCCGGACGGAAGCCCGGACGGCGTATTGACCGCCCTTACGTCCGGGAGGACCATGGTGGGCGGGAAGGGCCGCACGAGGGGCGGCCCGTGAGGGGAGTCGGACGCAATGCCGGGAATAGTCTCCGCTGGCCTGTTTCGGGTCATCCAGCTGGCGTTGTTTCCCTTGAGTGCGGCCGGCTACATCACGTCCGTCCCCGGGATGCTCGCCTACAGCCGGCGCACCGGCACGTCGGCCACGCTGCTCGCATCCCTCTACACGCGCTGGATGCAGCACCGCCTGGGGACACGGCCGGATGTCCCCGCGGCCCGGCTCATGGCCGCTCTGCCGAACGTGTCCGCGACTGGCATCCAGATGGAGACCGCCCCCACGCTCGCCGCCCACCTGATCACGGGCTACGTGCCCAGGCTCTACCGCTATCCGTACCCGGGGCTGGCACCGATGCGCCACCAGCCGACAGCACGGACCAGCCTCTATGACGCGGCCGTTCAACGGCATCGCGGGGGCATCGACCAGCTCGTGATCCTCGGGGCGGGATTCGACACCCGGGCGTTCCGGCTGGCGCCCGGGGACCGCGTGCGTTGCTTTGAACTCGACCTGCCCCGGACCCAGGCTTTCAAACTCGCGATGCTCGAAAAAGCGGGCCTCTCTACGCGCCTGGCCACGTACGTACCCGCCGATTTCGAGACCGAGGACTGGATGGAGAAGCTGCTCGCAGCCGGTTTCGACCCGAACCGGCCCGCACTGTTCCTCTGGGAAGCGGTGACCATGTACCTGGACCGCGCCTCCGTCGAGGCGACGCTGCGCAGGATCGCCGGCACCGCCCCGGGCAGCATCGTGGCCTTCGACTACTTTTCCAGGGAAACGATCACCTCGGGATCGCCCTACATGCGGTATGCGCGGGCTGCCGCGAGATTCGTCGGCGAGCCCCTGACCTTTGGGATCGACAACACTCCCCCGGCCAGGAAGAGCGCCGCGGACTTTGTTGGGTGCTTCGGACTGGTCCTTGAGGAGCACAGGAATTTCGGCAGGGAGACCCGACGGCGGTCCGCGCCGGGAGGGTTCGTCACCGCCGTCGTGCCTGAAAACAAACAGCGAAACGCGGCGAACCGCCGTGATGAGGGGAAACCATGACAAAACGCAGCCACAGCCACGGGCATGACGCCGCCGAACACGCGGCGGTCGAGGATGCGGCGCCCGGTTCCGCAGCCCGGATGTGGGATGAAAAGTACAGCAGCCGGTCCAGGATGTGGAGCGGGGAGCCGAATCCGCAACTCGTCGCCGAGGTGGCGGACCTTCCTGCCGGCGAGGCTCTGGACCTGGGGTGCGGCGAGGGCGCGGACGCGATATGGCTTGCTGCCCGCGGTTGGAGCGTGACGGGCCTGGACGTTTCCGCCGTCGCCCTGGAGCGTGCGGCCGCCCACGCCCGGGAACGGGGCCAGGACGCCACCATCGAGTGGGTGCAGCAGGATCTTGCCACATGGGTCCCGGACCGGTTGTTCGACCTCGTCACGGCCCAGTTCCTGCATTCCACCCAGATGCCGTGGCAGCAGGCGTTGCAGCTCGCCGCGGCCGCGGTGCGGACCGGCGGGACGCTGCTGATCGTCGGCCATCACCCCGACGGGCTGCCTCCGTGGGGCGCGCACCATACTCCGGAGAAGTTCTTCACGGCCGAGGACCTTGCCCGGGAACTCCGGATCGAGGAGCCGATGTGGCGTGCCGAGGTCCTGGACAGCCGGCGTCGCAGCGCCGTCGGGCCCGACGGCGAGGCAGTGTCCCTTACGGATGCCGTGCTGCGGGCCACGCGCCTGGCCGCCCAGTAGACAGCCCAACGGCCTGTCGGGCCGTTGTCTGGATGGCCTGCGGGGCCGCTGCCTCAGGCGGCCCCGGGATTTCCAGGACCCCATGTGATGCAGCTCACCCCGATTCGACCGTGAGGAATTCCGTTCCCGGCCCGTCTTACCTATGACGGCGCCACAGAGCGTCTTCCTCAACCGATCAGGAGTGATTGCCTTGACCACCCAGACGCACACCCCGGCAGACGTCCAGGGACAGGCCGGCCCGGCAACCGCAGCGAAGGCGCCCGCCGCGAAGTCCCCCACGCTGGGCGCGCCCGCACCGGCCCCAGGCATCGACGGCCGCGGTGCGACCACTGTCGCAGACGGCGTTGTGGCAAAGATCGCCGGCATCGCGATCCAGGAAATCGAAGGAGTGCACGCCCTCGGCGGCGGAGCAGCCCGTGCGCTGGGAACCCTGCGTGAAAGGGTCGGCCAAAAGGACCTCACCCAGGGCGTCAGCGTGGAAGTCGGACAAACGCAGGTAGCGGTCGACATCACCCTGGTGGTCGAGTACCCGCACCCGCTCCAGCTTGTCGCGGACAAGGCCCGCGACGCTGTCTATACGGCCATCGAGGACCTCGTCGGCATGGAGGTGACGGAAGTGAACATCACCATCACGGACATCCATGTGCCCTCCGATGACGAGGACACCGAGGACGCACGGACCGAGCCGAGGGTGGCTTGAGCCCCACGCTGGCCGGCCTGGCCATCGGAGCCGTCCTGGCCGCAGCGTCCCTGGCGTTTGGATTCTGGGGTTTCCTGCTCACCGCGCTCTTCATGGGGGCAGGGGCCGTGCTGGGCCGCGCGGCCGAGGGGCGGCTGGATCTTGGCGGAGTGCTGGACGCCCTGCGCGGCAAGCGCTCCTCCTCGTGATGCGGGCGGGGCACACCCGGATCACCCCGGCAGCCCTCAGGCACACCATCGAGACGATCGCGGCCCACGCCTTCAGCGTTCCGAGATCCGACGTCGCCGCGGTGCTGGATGACGATTCGGGCCGGCTCGCCGCGAGAGTCTCCGTGAAGCTGGCGCTCCCGCCGCTCCTCGGCCCGCGCCGGGGGCCCGACGGCGGCACCGTCTTCGACCGCTCCCGGGCGGCCCGGACAGCCATCATTGCCCGCGGCCTGGACCTCACCGGCCGGACGCTAAGCAGCGTAGATATCCGGCTCAGCGGGGCCGCACAGCACTCCGGCACTGCCAGGGTCGACGCGCCATCCGGAGCGCCACGCCGGAACCACAAGGACCGGAACCACAAGGAAAGGAAAATCGCATGAGCCAGGATCGAGCCATTCGGCGCCTCGTTCGCAGGGAGACCCACTCTTCCCGGGCCACGGCGTCCATCCTGACCGCTAGCGTCCTTGCCGCCGTCTTCCTCTGGCTTGCCCTCGAGACCGTCCTGGCCCTCCTCCAGGAGAGCCCGCTCCTTGGCAGCCCCGACCGGCTGGGCCGATGGCTCACCGGCGTGCCGGCCACCACGCTCCCGGCCGGGTTGGTGGCCGCCGGCGCCGGCCTGGCGGTTCTCGGTCTGGCGCTGCTCGCAGCTGCAACCATGCCCGGCCGCCGGTCCCGGCACGCCGTGCACAGCGGCCGGAGCGCCGTGGTGGTCGATGGCGAGGTGATCGCCTCGGCAGTATCCCGGCGGGCGCGCCTCACCGCGGGGCTGGCACCCGGGCAGATCATCACCACGGTGGGCAAGCGGGCTGTACGCGTCCAGGTCCGTCCGACGTCGGGCGTTTCCGTGGACCGGGACGCGATCAGCGCCGCGGTCGACGACGAGCTGGCCGGGTACTCCCTTGGCCGCCGGATCGCACCGACAATCCACATCATGAGGGAAGGGGCGCTGGGGCAATGAGTCGGACCAACAGGGCATTGAATCGGATCCTGCTGGCCCTGGCCGGGCTCGTGCTGCTCGCGGCCGGCGCTGCAACGGCTGCCGCCGGGATCCTGCCGGACGTTGCGGCCGCATGGGCGGCCACAGGATCCTCCCTCCTGGACCAGGCCGGAACACTCCTCGCCTCGGCACCGCTCCCGGGCCCCGCCCGCAGCTGGTGGGCCATGGCCGGGCTCGCCGCGCTGGCCACGGCCGCCGGGCTCAGTATCGCCTGGATCGCATCGCAGGGTGGCGGCCGGACACCTCGCGTGGGCCGGGAATCTGACGGCGGCCGCGGCACCACCGTCGTCGAAACCGGGTTTGTCTCGGCGGCCGTCAAACAGGCCCTCGCCGGCAACCGCCTGGTACTCGGCACCTCGGTATCGGCATGGGACAACAGAGGCACAACGGGACTCCGGCTGCGGCTCCAGGCGCGGCAGGGCGCATCTCCAAGGGAGATCGCGGACACCGCCGACGTCCTGGTCCAGGGGATCGACACATTGCTCGGCCATCCGCTCCCGGTTCTGGTCCGAATCACCAGCGGCACCAAAACCTGGGCGGCCGCACCGGATCGCGCCCGCTAGCCGGCCGGAAGATACGTACCGCAACACCGCACCACGCCGTAATGACAGCAGAGGAAACATCATGGGAATCGACGACAAAGTCAACTACACAGTCATCCACCACATCGGTGCGGCCAAAGAAGGCGTCGGCAGCATGACAGGCGACCAGGGCCTCAAGCGGGAAGGCCAGCACGAGCAGGCCCAGGCAAAACTGCAGGAGGCCGGCGACCGGGTCAAGGACGCCGCGGCCGATATCGGAGAGAACATCAAGGACGCCGCGCGGAAGCTCAAGGAAGGCTTCAGCAAGGAGTAGCCCGCACCCCGACATGCCCGCGATGAAAGCAGAGATAAGCGCGTGACTGGTTCACCTTCGGCGCCGCATCAACTGGACCTCGTACCGGACGCCCTGCTGGTGGGTCGGGCCACCGACGGCGACACCGCCGCTTTCGAGGCGCTGGCCCGACGGCATGGCCCCGTTATGCGGGCCTGCGCCCGCCGCCTGACCGGCTCCCTCGCCGATGCCGACGACGTAGTGCAGGAATCGCTGATGCAGGCCTGGAAGCAGCTCGACACCCTGCGCGATGGGGACGCCGTGAAGGGCTGGCTGCTGCGTATTACCGGCAGCCGCAGCATCGACCACCTGCGCCGGCGAAGAAACCATTCGGACCTCGGCGATCTCCACCACGGGCTGGAGGCTGGTGCGGGCACCGCACACAGGGACCACCCCGAACACGCCGCCCTGAGCGGTTCCCGGATGGACGCGCTCAAGACCGCGCTGGCCGCCCTGCCCGAGGAACAACGCCGCTGCTGGGTGCTGAAGGCGTTCAATGACCAGAGCTATGAGGAAATTGCGCAAACCTTGAACATCAGCACTGCCAGCGTCCGCGGCCGCCTTTCCCGGGCACGCATCACTCTGGCCCGCGAAATGGAGGACTGGCGATGAGCACCCCTGGCGAGACTCTCGGCTGCGGGCACAACCTGGCAGACCTGAGCGAATACCTGGACACCGGACGGATCGGCGATCCCGGCCACCTTGAGGACTGTCCCGAATGCCAGTCCGGGCTGGCCTCGCTGCGCAGGCTCGCGGCCCTCGGCAATGAACTGCTCGACGCCGACACCGCTGCGGCCGGCAGCGGCAGCGACGACTGGATGAAGACCATTCTGGACAACCTGCACCTGGAACTGCGGCCGGGCAGGAACATTCCCCTGCGCGCCGACACACCCGGCGACCTCCTCACCGAGACAGAGGGCGCCATATCGGCGCTGATCCGCTCTGTTGCGGATTCCCTGCCCGGCACCGCTGCCGGAAAATGCCGCCTGTACGGGGACGTCACCGAGCCGGGGGCCCCCATCACCATCGGCGTCGACCTCGCCGTCGTCTACGGGCATCCCTTGGAACAGCGCGCCACCGCGCTTCGCTGGAAGTTGGCCACGACCCTGGCCCTGCAGACAGAACTGAACATCACGGCGATCGATGTCACGATCACCGACGTTTTGGAGCCCGGCAATCCAGACCCAGAGGAGACGCCATGACCCAGCCCTTGCCTCCCGGGCACGGCACACCTGCGGCACTGCCCGACGCTGCGCTGCCGGGCGAACAGCCCGACGCCGCGCTGCCGGCCGAACTGCGGGCGGTCATCGAGGCCGTTCACGGCGTGACGGCGGTGTATCCGGCGCGACCGCTCTGGCAAACGATCGCGGGCGCGGCCCGGTCGGCCGTGACCGGAGAAGCGCCGCCGTCATCGATTCCGGTGCCGGCGCGACACCTTCGACCGTGAGGACGCGCATCGGCGTGAGCGGGGCGTACCCGGCCCCGGAGGTGGCCCGGGCCGTGGCCGCGGCGGTGCGGCGGCACTTCAGCCCCCACCCTGTGAACGTCCACGTTGGCATCGTCCAGATCCGCATCGACCAGGTTTCAGAAGCCCCGCCGCGCAAAATATGACAAAAGACAGCGGACGACAACTGAAGCTAAGATGATCGACAGCTGTCGAACCCGCCCACGGGCGGGTGATCTGCGCCAATGCGATTCGGAGCCCCGCAGCGGGCGGGCGTGCCCGCGTCGCAATTTTCCCTAGGGCCCGGCGAAAGATGAGGGTCCCGGACCGGCTCCCGCGCCTTCCGGGAGCTTCGTCCCGCCGGGAGCGCGGCGGCACTCCACCGACCAGACGGTCCACCAACGCGGACCGACGTGACAACAGGGACCACGAAATACCGGCCCTAACCTTGATCTACCCGCCAAAACTGTTACCTCCGTCACACTCTGACGGATCCGTGCGGCCCGCACTGTGGAACCCCCGCCGGCGACCGCCTGTGACAAGGAAGAAGCCTCATGTCTGAACGCACCACCACGGCCGCTCCGGCCACTGCAGAATCTGACATTGCCCAAACTGGAACTGCCGCCTCCGCCAACGGTGACTCCGGGAACCGCGAACCGCACCTCGCCCGGGCCCTCGGCAACCGCCACATCCAGCTGCTCGCCATCGGCGGCGCGATTGGCACCGGCCTGTTCATGGGATCCGGGAAGACCATCTCGCTCGCCGGCCCCTCCGTCATCTTCGTCTACATGATCATCGGCTTCATGCTGTTCTTCGTGATGCGTGCCATGGGCGAGATCCTGCTCTCCAACCTGAACTACAAGTCCTTCAGCGACTTCGCCGGTGACCTCCTGGGGCCGTGGGCCGGCTTCTTCACCGGATGGTCCTACTGGTTCTTCTGGGTGGTCACCGGGGTGGCGGATATCGTCGCCATTTCCGGCTACGTGGACAAGCTCGCTCCCGGCACGCCCCTGTGGATCCCCGCGCTGCTCACTCCCGTGGTCTTGATCCTCCTGAACCTCCCCACCGTGAAGGCGTTCGGTGAAGCGGAGTTCTGGTTTGCCATCATCAAGGTGGTCGCCATCGTGGCCCTGATCGTCACCGGCGCGGTCATGATCGCCACCCACTTCACGTCCCCGAACGGCGCAGAAGCCAACCTCGCCAACATGTGGAACGACGGCGGCATGTTCCCGCACGGCATGTTCGGCTTCGTCCTCGGCTTCCAGATCGCCATCTTCGCTTTCGCCGGAATCGAACTGGTGGGCACCGCCGCCGCCGAAACCAAGGACCCGGAGAAGAACCTGCCGCGCGCCATCAACTCCATCCCGGTCCGCGTCCTCCTCTTCTACGTGGGCGCCCTGGTGGTCATCATGGCCGTCAATCCGTGGCGCACCATCGACCCCGCCAGCAGCCCGTTCATCGGCATGTTCACCCTCGCCGGGCTGGGGATCGCCGCGGTGGTCATCAACCTTGTGGTCCTGACCTCCGCCGCCTCCAGCGCCAACTCCGGAATCTACTCAACCTCCCGGATGGTCTACGGCCTCGCCCAGGACGGGAACGCGCCCAAAGCGTTCGGAAAGCTCAGCGTCCGCAAAGTACCGCAGAACGCGCTGCTGTTCTCCTGCATCTTCCTGCTGGCCGGCCTGGTCCTGCTCTATTCCGGCGACTCCGTGATCGGCGCGTTCACGGTGGTCACGTCCGTGGCGTCCGTGCTGACCATGTTTGTGTGGTCCATGATCCTGGTCAGCTACATCGTCTTCCGCCGCCGCCGGCCGGCCCTGCACGAGGCTTCGTCCTTCAAGATGCCCGGCTCCGCCTTCATGCCGTACGTCGTGCTCGCGTTCTTCGTGTTCATGCTGGTGGCCCTGGGGCAGGCCGACGACACCCGGCTGGCACTCTTCGTGGCGCCCGTGTGGTTCCTGCTGCTGGGCGCGGCCTGGCACTTCAACCGCAAGTCCCCGCTGCAGCAGGCCCGGATTGTGGAATGGAAGGCCGTCCGCTCGCAGGAGGAAGCCCGCGCGGCTGCCTGATCCCCGCGCGGAAACAAGGGAGCGCTGAAACAAAGGAGCGCTGACGCACAGGAGCGCTGACGCACAGGAGCGCTGACGCACAGGAGCCCCGGCCGGATCATCCGGCCGGGGCTCCTGTGCAGTGCTTGTTATGGTGCAGTGCGCGTCATGGTGCAGCGCCGCTACGGTGCAGTGCCCGTCATAGTGCTTGCCGCTACGCGCGTTTGGTGACGGCGGCCGGGACGACGGCGACGCGCGGCGCGACGGCCACGGCGGCGATCCCGATCACCGCCGTCAGTGCGAACACTCCGGCAAACGACGCCGACGGCGCCGCCGTCGCGAACGCTGCGAACACGATCCCGGTGCCGGCGAGGGCCAGGGCGCCGCCGAGGGAATCCGAAATGGACATCGCCGAACTGTTGAAACCCTCGGTGTCCTTGGTGGAGAGTGCCAGGGTCATGACGCTCAGCCGCGGATACATCAGGCCCATGCCGCCCCCGGCGAAGATCCATCCCGCGATCGCGACCGCGGCCGGCCAGGCCAGCACCGTGGTCACGAGGGCCAGGACGACGGCGCCAAGGACCAGGGCCGATCCGATCCGCACCGCCCTCCGGTGCTCCAGCCGGGTCCCCAGCCGGCCCTGGATGGCCGACGCAGCAGCCCAGGCGATGGCGCCGCCGGTGAGCGTGAGGCCAGCAAACGTCGGGGCGAAGGCGTAGCGTTCCACGAGCAGGTACGGCAGGTAGACCTCGGCGCCGAAAAACGCCGCGGATGCCAGGCCGCGGGTAAGGATCACGCTCGGCAGGCCGCGCCGGGCGGTCAGCGTTCCGCGCGGCATGAGGGGACGGACGGCCAGGAGCGCGACGGCGACGGCGGCCGCCGCCAGCACCCCGCCGGCGACCGGTACCGCGGCGGACAGGTTCAGGCCCAGCACGGCGAGCGCTGCCAGCGCCGCCAGCGCCAACTTGGCAAGGCCTCCCGGCCGGCCGCGGGACCCTGGCTCAGCGGCCGGGGAATCTCCGTCGGCGCCCGTGCTGCCGTTCAGGCCGCGCAGGGCCGGGGCCGTCAGGAGCAGGGCCGGCACCACCAGTCCGACCACACCGAGAAAGACCCACTGCCAGCCGGCCAGTTGGGCCACGGCGCCGGCCGCGAACGGTCCCACGAGGGACGGGATGACCCAGGCCGCGGAGAAGGCGGCGAAAATTTTCGGATGCAGGACCGGCGGGTAGACCCGGGCAATCACCACGTAGAGGGCCACGGTAAGCCCGCCGCCGCCGAGTCCCTGCACCAGCCGTCCGGACACGAGGACCGGCATGGTTCCGGCGGTACCGGCGATGAGCAGGCCGAGCACGAACATGCCCACTGCGGCCAGGAGCGGCGCCACCGGCCCCTTGCGGTCCGACCAGCTGCCCGCGGCCACCATGCCGATCACCCCGGTGGCAAGCGGCCCGGCGAAGGCCAAGGCGTAGAGTCCCGCACCGTCCAGTTCCCGGCTGACGAGCGGCATGATGGTGGTCACCGCCAGGGACTCGAAGGCCGCCAGGAACACGAGCGCGCAGGCGCCGAGGGTCACCAGCAGGTAGCTGCGGTGGAAGATGCCGGCCGATTCCGGGACGGCTTTCGGACGGGATTCCTGGTGATGGGGCGGGTCGGTCTGGGGCACGTGCCACAGCTTACAACCGGACCCCCACAGCCCGCCCGCCTGTGGGCCTATCAGCTGGCCGGTGGGCCCATCAGCTGCCGGTCCGCCGCCGTCAGCCCGCCTCGTCGAACCCCTGGGCAGGAACCACGACGGCGCCACTGGCCCTGGAGTCCGGGTTCAGCATCCAGCCCACACGCTTGACGGTGCTCAGCATGACGACGCTTTCCACGAGCTCGATCCCGGGCACTTTTTGCTGCAGCGCCACCTCGATGTTCATGACGTCCGCCAGGGACTGCAGCCACATGATGATCACGAAATTCGTGGGCCCCGTGGTGGAGGCGCTGAGCCGGACGTTCCGCATGGTCCTCAGCTCGGCGGCGGCGGCCTCGTGCCGCCCGGCGGGGACGTTGACGAACCATTGGCAGGTCACGGGGAAAGCGGAGAGTTTCTGGGCCACCTCGCACCGGAATGACAGGATGCCGCTGGCGAGCACACGGTTGAGCTGGCGCTGGACGGTGGCCGGGTGCCTGCCGAGGCCGCGGGCAATGTCCGCCGCCGTGGCCCGCCCGTCCCTGGCCAGGAACGGCAGGAGCGCCAGGTGGCTGTCCGGCAGCGCCTCCCGGGCGGCAACCTGGGCAACCCCGGTGGCCTCGGGGCCGGCCAACGCCCGCACGGCGGCCTGCTGCGCGCGGCTCAACACGTTCAGCCGCCAGGAGCCGCCGCTCGCGTGCAGCCTGGTGCACAGGGCGGTCTGATATTTGAGGAGGCCGTCAATCTCCTTCAGCCGGGAGATGACTTTCAGGCTGAAATCGTCCAGGGAGGGCGTAATGACGGTCAGCATGAGGTCCCGGTGGCTGGCCGCCTCCTCCACCGTGACGATTTCCGGCATCTCGGCGAGCCTGGCGGTGACTTCCTCGCGCCGATGCATTTCGCAATCCACGGCGACGAATGCCAGGCACATTTGCTGGGGGTCACCGATCAGGTGGGCGGTGATCCAGGACACGCCAGAGTCCAGCAGCCGCTCCCACCGGGCGGCCAGGGTGGTGGCGTGCGCGCCCAGCACCTGGGCCGCATCCGCCCAGCTCAGCCGCGGGGCAATCTGCAGGACGTTGATCAGGGCGAGATCGTCCTCGCTGAGTTCCATCATTTATCCCTTCATCCGTGCACGAAACCTGCGGCACCAGTCTATTCGTGCATTTTTTCTGCCCTTCGGGCGGGTGTGAACTGTGTCACTTGAGAATAGACGCAGGACGTCCCCGCCGGACGTGAACCAAGGAACTTCGAAAAAATAAGCCAGTCGCCAGCCAGGCGATTTTCGACAAACGACAAACGACAAACAAGGAGAACACGTGCCGATCACCGCAGATGCCCGGGAAATGCAGACGGACCTTGCCCGGCTCCGCCACGAACTGCACCGGGAACCCGAGATCGGCCTGGCGCTGCCCCGCACCCAGGAGAAGGTGCTCAAGGCCCTGGACGGGCTTCCCTACGAGATCACCCTGGGCCAGGAGACGACGTCGGTCACCGCAGTACTGCGGGGCCAGGGGCCCGGGACCGAAGGGGGCTCCCGCCCGGCGGTGCTGCTGCGCGCTGACATGGACGGCCTGCCGGTGCAGGAGAAGACGGGCGTGGACTATACGTCCAGGATCGACGGCGCCATGCACGCCTGCGGCCACGACCTGCACACCTCCATGCTGGCAGGGGCCGCCACCCTCCTGGCCGAACGCCGGCACCAGCTGGCCGGCGACGTCGTCCTGATGTTCCAGCCCGGCGAGGAAGGCTTCGACGGCGCGAGCCACATGATCCGCGAAGGCGTGCTGGATGCCGCCGGCCGGCGTGTGGACGCCGCCTACGGCATGCACGTGTTTTCCGCCCTCGAACCGCACGGCACGTTCTGCACCAAGCCCGGCGTCATGCTGAGTTCCTCCGACGGCCTGGTGGTCACCGTGCTCGGCGCCGGCGGTCACGGCTCGGCCCCGCACTCGGCCAAGGACCCCGTCACGGCGGCCGCCGAGATGGTCACTGCCCTCCAGGTCATGATCACCCGCCAGTTCAACATGTTCGACCCCGTAGTCCTCTCCGTGGGGGTCCTCCAGGCCGGCACCAAGCGCAACATCATCCCGGAAACCGCGCGCATCGAGGCCACCATCAGGACCTTCTCCGAGGAAGCCCGGCAGAAAATGATGGACGCCGTGCCGCGGCTGCTGAAGGGAATCGCGGCGGCACACGGCCTGGACGTCGACGTCGACTACCAGCAGGAGTATCCGCTGACCATCACGGACGAGGACGAAACGCACACCGCGGAGAACGTCATTGCGGGCCTGTTCGGCGACTCCCGGCTCTCCCGCTGGGCCACCCCGCTGAGCGGCTCCGAAGACTTCTCGAGGGTTCTGGCCGAGGTCCCCGGCACGTTCATCGGGCTGAGCGCCGTCCCCCGGGACACCGACCATGCCACCTCCGCGTTCAACCACTCCCCGTACGCCACGTTCGACGACGGCGTGCTGGCTGACGGCGCCGCACTCTACGCCGAGCTCGCCATCTCAAGGCTGGCCGCACTCGCGGCCGCCGACGCTCCTGCCGCGGCCAACACGGTTGCCGCCGCCTCCGCCCTTTCCTAGCCCGCACCCCCGAGGGAGAAGACCATGACTGCAGCCACGATCACGCCGGCGGCAACCCGAACATCCACCCGCAAGACGCTCGTCGGCACCGGCATCGGCAATGCCGTCGAATGGTATGACTGGGCCATCTACGCCACGTTCACGCCGTTCATCGCCAGCCAGCTTTTCAGCAAGTCGGATCCTGCGTCCGCGGTGCTGTCCACGCTGGCGATTTTCGCCGTCGGCTTCGTTGCCCGCCCTTTCGGCGGCTTCCTGTTCGGTTGGATCGGTGACCGGATCGGCCGGAAGGCTTCCATGACCCTGGCCGTGGGGCTGGCGTCGGTGGGCAGCCTGATGATCGGCATCGCGCCGACGTTCGCGGCGGTCGGCGTCTGGGCATCGCTCACGCTCCTGGTGGCGCGCCTGATCCAGGGCCTGGCCCACGGCGGCGAGCTGCCGTCGTCGCAGACGTACCTGTCCGAAATGGCGCCGAAGGAACACCGCGGCTTCTGGGCCACCCTGATCTATACCTCCGGCACCGTGGGCATCCTGTTCGGAACCCTGCTCGGTGCCGTGCTGAACATGACGCTGAGCACCGAACTCATGAACGCGTGGGGCTGGCGCATCCCGTTCCTGATCGGCGCGGCCATGGGTCTCTACGCGCTGATCATGCGGTCCCGGCTGCACGAAACGGACGTCTTCGAGGGGGAGGCCGCGACGGAGAAGCGCGCTCCGATCTGGCCGCAGATTGTCCGCCACCGCAAGCAGGCCCTCCAGGTGATCGGCCTGACGGTCGGCCTGACCGTGATCTACTACATCTGGGGTGTCGTCGCCCCCAGCTACGCCACCACCGCCCTGAAGATCGACCGGGGCGAGGCCCTGTGGGCCGGCGTGATCGGCAACATCGTGTTCATCGCGGCGCTGCCCTTCTGGGGCAAGCTGGCGGACCGGATCGGACGCAAGAAAGTGCTGTGGGCCGGTGCGATCGGCGCCGGCATCATGCACTTCCCGATGACCGCCCTGCTCAAGGATTCCGCCTGGCAGCTGGCCGTCAGCATGTCCGTCATGCTGATCTTCATCGCCGCCAGCGCGGCGATCGTACCGGCCGTCTACGCCGAGCTGTTCCCCACCAGCATCCGCACCGTGGGCGTCGGAGTGCCCTACTCGATCTGTGTGGCCGTGTTCGGCGGAACCGCACCCTATCTGCAGCAGTGGCTTGGCACCACCGTGCAGATGCCGCAGCTGTTCAATGTGTACGCCGTGCTGCTGCTCGCCATATCCGCGGCCTGCGTCTTCACCATCCCGGAAACCAAGGGCAAGGACCTCACGCTCTGATCCGGTCCCGCCCGGTTGAGCTATCAGCTGTGGCTGTTCTGGAGGGTTCAGGACAGCCACAACTGATAGCTCATCGCATTTAAAACGTCAGTCGCCGATGTAGCGGTCGCGCCCGGCCCGGTACCCGAACACCGCTGCGAGAGAGCCCACCAGCATGAACAGCACACCCGCCGCGGCAAAGGATCCGGTGGACTGGTGCAGCTGGCCGACCAGGAGCGTGCCGCTGGAGCCAATCCCGTAGCCCACGCCCTGCATCATCCCGGAAAGGTGGGCCGCGGTGTGCCCGTCCCGGGTGCGGACCATGATCAGCGTCAGCGCGGCGGCGGTCAGGCTTCCCTGCCCCAAGCCGAGCAGCCCGGTCCACAGCCACAGGAGTTCCACAGGCCCGAAGATGCTCAGCGCGAAGCCACCGCCGGTCATGAGCGCCACCACCGTGTTGAGGGCACGCTGGTCCCGGAACCTGGTGGCCAGCGCCGGCGCGAACAGCGAGCCCAGCATCTGCAGCGCAATCGAGGCCGAGACGATCAGGCCGGCCGTGCCGCCGTCCACCCCCCGTTCGCGCAGGATCGGCGCCAGCCAGGCGAAGACGCTGAAGGACATCATGGCCTGCAGGACCATGAACCCGGTCACCTGCCAGGCCACGGCGGAACGCCAGACGTTGACGCCGCCGGCCGGCCGCGCCGCCCCGCCGGGACGGGCCCGGAGCGCCGGCGGCAGGAACAGCAGAAGGACGACGCCGGCCGGCAACGCCCAGAACCAGAGCGCTGCCGTCCACTCCCCGCTCGCGCGGAAGACCGGGAACGTGAAGCCGGCACCGAGCGCGGCCGAGGCACAGATCGCCGTGGTGTAGAGGCCGCCCATGAGGCCCAGGCGATGCGGGAAGTCACGCTTGACCACGCCCGGCAGCAGCACGTTGCACAGTGAAATCGCGGCCCCGCACGCGGCGGTCCCGGCGAGCAGAGCCGGAAGGTGGCCGGCCGCCGGCAGCTCCAGGGGCCGCAGCAGCAGCCCGGCGGTGAGCACCGCCATGGCACCCAGCAGCACCCGTTCGGCCCCGAACCGGCGTGCGAGCCCAGGGGCGAGCGGAGCGAACACCCCGAGCAGCGTCACCGGGACGGTGGTGAGCACCATGACCGCCCAGGCCGGAAGCCCGGCGTCGGCCGTCACCTCCGGCAGTACCGCAGCGAAGCTCGAAAAGACTGTGCGGAGGTTCAGCCCGATCAGGACCAGGCAGATCCCCAAATACGCGAGCTGCCGGCGGCCGGCAGCGCGCGGCGGCCCGGCGGGGCCGTCCCGGAGAACGGCGCCGGCCGAATGGTCCAACTCGTCAGTTTTCCCAGCTGAGGTCACCCGCCCCATTCTTGCAGGCCCGCGTCTTCACCCCTTCCCTTCAATCCTTCCTCCGCGGCTCAACCCCTTCTCCGCGGCCGGCCCGCCGGGGCGGCCGCGGGATCCCCGGGCGGCCCGGCCCGGCGAACTCAACTATTCTGGAAGGGATGAGCGAATCCCCAGAATCCCCCGGCCTGCAGGCAAACCCGGAGTCCGGCGTCCCGGACCAGAGCCAGTTGCCGCGCCCCGTGACCCCCGGCAGCCAGGCCTCGTTCGGCACCTATGGGGGCCGCCCGGTCAGCTTCGTGCGCCGCGGCACGCGCCTTCAGGGCCGACGCCAGGCGGCCTGGGAGGAACACGCAGACCGTTGGGCGGTTGAGGTCCCCCGCCATGTCGCCAACACCTCCGTCCACCCGGACTATGTGTTCGACGCAGAGGCCGAATTCGGCCGCACGGCTCCGCTGGTTGTCGAGATCGGCTCCGGGCTGGGCGACGCCGTTTGCCACGCCGCGGAACAAAACCCGGACAAGGACTTCCTGGCCGTGGAGGTTTACACCCCCGGCTTGGCCAACACCTTGATCAAAATCAACAGCCGCGGACTGAGCAACGTGCGGGTGGTCGAGGCGAACGCCCCTGAGGTGCTCGCAACCATGCTCCCGGCTGGCTCCGTCACGGAACTATGGGTGTTCTTCCCGGATCCATGGCACAAGTCCCGGCATCACAAGCGCCGCCTCATTCAACCGGCGTTCGCTGATCTCGCAGCCCGGGCCATCAGGCCCGGCGGCATCTTCCGGATCGCGACCGACTGGTCCAACTACGCCGTTCACGTCCGCGAGGTCATGGCGGGCTCGGCGGAGTTCGAGAACCTGCACGAGGGCGAGCGCGCCGGCGCGGACAGCCCCCTGACCCAGGTGTGGGAATCCGGCGTCGAGTCCCGCGTGGGCGGAGCACCGGTCAAGGAAGGCCGGGCGCCGGTCAGCACCGAGCACACCGGACCCAACGAGGGCGTCGACGGGACCGGCGGGTGGGCGCCGCGGTTTGAGGGCCGTATTCTGACCAGTTTCGAAAACAAGGCGCACGAAGCCGGCCGCCTGATCTTCGACCTCAGCTACCGCCGGATTTAGGCACCACGGCGCGCGGGTACCTTTTGTTGAGCGGCTTCGCGTGGCACGATTACGGAACGAACCACGCTGGGTAGTACTAAGGAAACGATCATCAAACGAGAATTGAACGACGCTGCTGACGTCGCCGAGGACGTCACCAATTCGAAGCCCCTCGAAATCGCAGCGCGGGCCGGGTTCGCCGTGTCGGGGTTGCTGCACTTCCTCATCGGGCTGGTCGCGATCCGGCTTGCCATGGGCGGCCAGGGCCAGGCCGATGTCAGCGGCGCGGTGGAAGAGCTCGCCGGGCAGCCGGCGGGGCCGTTGCTGCTCTGGACGTCGTTTGCCGCCTGCGTGGCGCTGGCCATCTGGCAGGCGTCCGACGCCATTTTCGATTTCGGGCACCTGCCGACCAAGAAAAAGGTCGGCAAGAAACTCAAGGCGGCCCTGCAGGCCGTGGTGTACACCGCGTTCGCCCTGACGCTCGCGTCGGTCGCCACCGGGGCCGGCTCCGACAACCGCGAGTCGACGTCCGATATGACCGTAAACCTCATGAAGGCACCGGGAGGCGTCGCACTCCTGGTGATCATCGGCGCCGCGGTAGCCGTCACCGGGATCGTCTACGCGATCCGCGGCTTCAAGAAGTCCTTCGTCAAGTACCTGCGGATGCCGTCCCAGCCGCAGGCGCGCACCGCAGTGACGGTGATCGGCATGGTGGGCTACGTTGCCAAAGGCTTTGCCCTGCTGCTGGTGGGCCTACTCATCATCATCGCCACGGTGAAGGCACACCCCGAAGAGTCAACCGGGCTCGACGGCAGCCTGAAGGCCCTGCGGGAGCAGCCGTTCGGCGTGTACTTGCTGGCCGCAGTGGGCGTAGGCCTGATCTGTTACGGCATCTACATGGCAGTGCGGGCCAAGCTCGCGAAGATGTAGGCCCGCGTCGGTTTCCATGTCCCGGACCGGAGGGACCGCCGCGCCCCACCAGTGGGCTACCCCTGGGGCACGGCGATGACAGCTACGGTCTGCTGCTGCTCATCGCGCATCTCGACACTGGCGATCCTGGCCAGCTGCACGGGCGTCGCCCCGGTGATCCGGACTCTGCCGGTGGGCGTCGCCGTCCACGCGCAGGCGCGGTCCACTCCGCCGTCACGGTCCTTTACCCAGAGTGAGAGGGTCCCGGCGACGGGCAGGCTGCGGCCGTCCACCGCCAGTTCGGTGCCCCAGGTTTTCTTGACGAGCCCCACCGTGACCTCCAACCCGCTGCTGGCCGCAACGGAATAGCTCGCGTCCGGTTTGGCGGGTTGGTTCAGCACCGGACCAGCCAGGATCCCCAGCCCCAGGCATGCGGCGGCCGCCGCGGCCACCGCCGACGTCCACCGGCGCCGCACCTTCCGGCGTCGGGCGGCGAGCTCGTCCAGGAGCCGGTTTGGGACAGGTTCGCGTTCCGGCGGGATCAGCGCGCGGTCCCGGGCGGCCGCCGCCGCGGCGGTGAGCGCGACGGCGTCGGACACCGGGATCGCGTCCAGCAGCGCGGGGAGGCTGGCAAGTTCGTCCAGCTCCTGGCGGCAGTGGGCGCACACCGCAAGATGCTGCTCGAAGGCCGCGGCTTCGGCCGGCTCCAGGCCGCCGAGCAGGTACGCGCCGAGGAAGTGATGCAACTCGGTCCCGTTCACTGCTGCACCCCCATTTCGTCGAGGATCGTCCGTAGGGCCCGGACGGCGTAGAACGCCCGGGACTTCACCGTGCCGCTGGGGATCTTCAATTGGGCGGATGCCTCCTGGACTGTGTAGCGGCGGTAGTGGAGCGCAACAAGGACTTCGCGGTGTTCCGCGCTGAGCCGCAGCAACGCCTCTTCCATCAGCACCTTGTTGAGCAGCTCGTCAATGCGCCCGGCGCCGGCGCCGCCTTCCGGGAGGGCCTGGACATCGCGGTCGCCGGCTTCCTGCGGCCGCCTTTGGGCCTTGCGGTAATTGTCGATCATGATGTTGCGGGCCGTCCGGAACAGGTAGCTGCGCAGGCTGCCTGTGATCTGCGGCGCCTGCTGCCAGACCCGCAGCACCGTCTCCTGGACGACGTCGTCGGCGAGCTGAGGATCCCGGGAGACGCTGAGGACAAAGCGTTTCAGGGCCGTTCCGTGGTCGCGGTAAATCGCAGCTACGACGTCTTCGTCCAGCGGCATTGCCCACCTCCCGGAAATTCGTGCTCTGCCCCTCTACGACGTACGGGCAGGCCCAATAGTTCAGTGTGCCCCAGGACAGCCCGACACGAACATGTCGGTTCCGCCATGAACCATTCCGCTCTCCATGGCGTCGTATCTCGTAGCGCCGGCCTCCGAGTTGGGCTGGCTCGAGTCTAGGAGCAGCAAATGAAGAAGCATCTCAGCATTGGCTTGTCCGCGTTCGCTCTGGCCGCCCTCCTGTCCGGCTGCGGCGGCGGAACGACCACGACGCCGACGTCGGCGGCACCGGCCACGTCGGCTCCCGCAGAGTCCAGCGCGCCGGCGAGTTCCGCGCCGTCGTCCATGGCCGCGGCGGAGCTCTCGGTAGGCGACTCCAAGGCGGGCCAGATCGTGGTGGCCGACCAGGGACTGAGCGTCTATTTCTTCACCAAGAACACGAAGGATTCCGGGAACAGCGTCTGCACCGGCGCGTGCCTGACGTCGTGGCCCGCTGTCACGTCGACGACGGCGACTCCCACAGTTAACGGCGTCACCGGCAAGGTCGGAACCATTCCCACGGCTGACGGAAAGATGCAGGTGACCATCAACGGGATGCCGATCTACTACTACTCCAAGGACCAGGCCGCGGGGGACATCAACGGCCAGGGCGTCGGCGGGGTCTGGTTCCTCGTGTCACCCTCCGGGGAAATGATCACGGCACCGCCGGCCGGGTAGGCTCACCGGCCGCGGATCCGCGGCCGGTCCGCCGGGCAGGAAAACTAAACCCGGCACGGCCGGGCCAGAGTTAGTCGGCACGGGTTGCTCAACACGGCACGGCCGGCGCCTGCATTTGGGGGCAGACGCCGGCCGTACCGGAAAACTGTCGCGGAAGGCCGCCTACGGGCGGGCCTTTTCGAACTCCGCTGACCCTGCGAACTCAACAGCCCCTTCGAAGTCAACAGCCTCTTCGAACTCCACAGCCGCGAGGATTTCCTGGGTCCGCGGATTGAGCATGAAGGCCTCGTCGTCGTCCTCCAGCATGAGGAATTCGCCCTGTTCCGTGGTGAAGTGCCAGGCCAGGGTGGTCTCCCCGTTGTGCTCATAATTCGGATCGCCCATGGTGATCCGCACCAGGCTGTGGCCCGCGAGGGCGCACAGCTCGCGGATGATCTGCTCGAACTCCGGCGCGTCCAGGAGCGCCTCCTCCGCGGCTGCCGCCTGGCGCTCCGCGAGGTCGGAAAGCCGGGCCACCCGCCCGGCAATGTGGGCGTCGAGGTCGTCGTCGGAAAGGACCAGCAAGTCCTCCTGGCCGCGCAGCCACGCGGCATTCAGCGCAGCGATGTCCTCTGTTGCGAGGATCGACTCGAATTCCCCGTCCAGTTCTTCGATGCGCCGAACGGCGTCGGAGACCCCGTCGCCCGGTTCGTCTTCCTCTGTGCTTCCGGCGGCCCAGCCGCTGCCGCCGTCGAGGTAGCTGTCGACGTCGGTGTCGGTCAGGGCGCCGAAGGCGGCCACCGTGCGGTTGAAGAGCTCCAGGTGCGCGGCGGCACCCATGGCCTCCAGGCCTTCCCGGACGTAGGGGTCGACTTCCTCGCGTTCGGGCGCGGTGAACACGTACTGCGCGAAGCCGCCGGCCAGCGCCTGCGTGAGGTAGAAGTCCACGTAGTAACTGCGCAGCGCGGCCGGGGAGATCTCTTCCGTGTCCAGCAACTCCTCGAACATGGCGTTGACCACGTTGACGTTCGCGTCGACAACGTCCTCGTTTCCGCCTTTGAGGCTTTCGGTGGTCAGCACGGTGGGGTAGCTGTGGGCGGACTGGATGGTGGGCTCACTGTGGGTCATGCGGAATCCTTACTGCTGGCGCTGCTGATACTCCGGACCTCTCCACGGTAGGTCCGTCGTCACGGCCGGCGGCCGAGCCCCGGTTGAACGTCAGGCGAAGTTTAAGCGGCGCTTGTGCTGGCGGCGGCGAAGTTCCGGGGTCCCGGCCGGCTCGGTAAGATGGATCAGATGACCACCTGCCGAAAGTAGCGCGCACATGCCATCCCATCCGGACGAGAGTGCGGCACTGGCAATACAGACTCCCGCGATCAACGACCGCTCCCTCGCGGCCGGGCTCGCCTACGCCATGGGGAGCCGCGTTTCCGGGATCTCCTTCGACGCCGCCACAGGCCTGCTGCTGGGCAAGGTGCGGGGCGGTTCCGACGTGCCCTATTCCACGACGGCGAAGCTGGTCCGGAAGGCGGGCGGCTGGAGCTGCACGGTGGGCGTCTGCAGCTGCCCGGTCCGCAAGGACTGCAAGCACGTGGCGGCCCTGCTCTTCGCGGCCGAAGACAACCCCGCCACCAGGATGCAGCTGCTGGCCCCCGCCGAGGGCACGCGGCTGTCCCGCCAAAGCGCGCCACCGGAAATGGCCGACTGGGAGCAGGCCCTTAGCCCCCTGATCGCCCACCCGGGGATCACGCCGTCCGCCAACGGCACCCCGCTGGCGCTCCAGTTTGACGTCGAGGAACCCGCCCCGCACTTTTCCTACACGGGCCGCCGCGACCCGCTCCGCAGCGTCCGCCAGCTCAAGGCACGCCCCGTCATCATGGGCGCCAAGGGCAAGTGGATCCGCGGCGACGTCTCCTGGAGCACACTGAGCTACCTGAACTACCGGCGCGAATGCAACGAGGCGCACGTCGAGTGGATGCAGGAATTCCTCGCCTCGCACACCGCTGTGGCAAACCGCCAGCACTCCGGCACCGGACTGTGGCTGGGACTGAACACCTACGCCGGCAAGAACCTGTGGAGCCTGCTGTCCCAGGCCCAGAAAATCGGCGTCGCCCTGGTGCACAGCCGCGGCACGGAGCCGGTGCGCCTGGTCGAGCAGCCTGCCGCCGTCGGGCTGAACCTGGCACGGATCGGCACCGGCGGGGACGACGGCGGTCTCGAGCTCGCGCCGACCATCACGGTCGAAGGTGAGGTGGTGGATCCGGCGTCGGTCGGGACCATCGGCCGCCCGGCGCACGGAATCTTCCTGGCGTCCGGCGGCGGCGCCCTGCCCGGTACCGCCCCCGCCGACCCCGTCATCACCCTCGCCCCGCTGGAAAGCGGTCTCAGCGAGGAACTGCTGACCTTCGTCACGGGCGGGACCACCCTGCACATCCCCGCACGGGACGAAAGCCGCTTCCTGACCGGGTTTTACCCCAAGCTCAAGCAAACCGCCCGGGTTACCGCCTCCGACGAGTCGGTGGAACTGCCCACGCTCGCCGTCCCCACCCTGTCCCTGCTGGCCAATTACGGGGCCGACCACCGGGTCCGGCTGCATTGGGAATGGCACTACACGTCCGGAAACCTCGTCACGGCGCAGCCGCTGTGGCGGCACCCGGGCGATCACGGCTACCGGGACGACCCGGCCGAGGCTCGCATCCTCGAGGCGGTCGGGCAGCCCTGGGACGTCGTGCCGGCCCTGGGCGAATCCGCGACCGGCGGCTGGGGCACGCCGCGCCTGGCTGCAACGGCAGAGCTGACCGGACTGGACACCCTCGCCTTCACCGAGGACGTGCTCCCCCGGCTCCGGGACCTCCCCGACGTCTCCGTGGATACCTCCGGCGAGATTGCGGACTACCGCGAAGCCGACGAAGCCCCGGTGGTGGCGATCTCCACAAAGGCGACGGACAGCCGCGACTGGTTCGATCTGGGCATCGTCATCACCCTGGAGGGCCAGCCGGTTTCCTTCGCGGCACTGTTTTCCGCCCTCGCCGCCGGCCAGACCCGCATGCTGCTCCCCAGCGGGGCGTACTTCGCGCTGGATCTGCCGGAGCTGCACCAGCTGCGGGCCCTGATCGACGAGGCCCGCTCCCTGCAGGACAACCCCGGCGACAAGGACGCCCCGTTGCAGATCAGCCGCTTCCAGGCCGGGCTGTGGGACGAGCTCGCACACCTGGGCATCGTGGATGAACAGGCCGCGGCGTGGCGCGAGTCCGTGGGCGGTCTCCTCGAAGGTGGCATCAAGGGCCTTCCGCTGCCCGGGTCGCTGAACGCCGAGCTGCGCCCGTACCAGTTGGAGGGCTTCAACTGGCTGAGCTTCCTGTACCGCCACGGCCTCGGCGGCGTGCTGGCCGACGACATGGGCCTGGGCAAGACCGTCCAGGCCCTCGCACTGATCTGCGCCGCAAAAGACGCCGCCGCAGGCGATGAAGCCGGGCCCGGGTCCGGGGCCGCCCCGTTCCTCGTCGTCGCCCCCACTTCCGTGGTGGGCAACTGGGAGGCGGAAACGGCACGGTTCGCGCCCGGGCTCAGCGTGCGCGCCATCGGCGAAACCTTCGCCAAGAGCGGCTCGCACCCGGCCGAGGCGATGGCCGGAGCGGACATCATCATCACCTCCTACGCCCTGTTCCGGATCGACTACGAGGCCTACGCCTCCCAGACCTGGGCCGGGCTGGTCCTGGACGAGGCGCAGTTCGTCAAGAACCACCAGTCCAAGGCCTACCAGTGCGCCCGCAAACTGCCCGCCGCCTTCAAACTCGCCATCACCGGCACGCCGCTGGAGAACAACCTGATGGAGTTCTGGGCACTGACCTCGATCGTGGCTCCCGGGCTCTTTTCCAGCCCCAAACGGTTCGCCGAGTATTACCAGAAGCCGGTGGAGAAGAACGGTGACAAGGGGCAGCTGGACAAGCTCCGGCGGCGCGTCCGGCCGCTCATGATGCGGCGCACCAAGGAACAGGTCATCAGTGACCTGCCGCCCAAGCAGGAGCAGATCCTGGAAGTCGTGCTGAACCCGCGGCACCAGAAGGTCTACCAGACCCACCTGCAGCGGGAGCGCCAAAAGATCCTGGGCCTGATTGAGGACGTCAACAAGAACCGGTTCACCATCTTCCAGTCGCTGACCCTGCTCCGGCAGCTGAGCCTGGATCCCTCGCTGATCGATCCCTCCCTGTCCGGGGTGCGCTCCAGCAAGCTCGATGTCCTGTTCGAGCAGCTCGCGGACCTGGTGGCCGAAGGGCACCGGGCCCTGATCTTCAGCCAGTTCACCGGTTTCCTGGGCAAGGTCCGGGAGCGCCTGGTCGAGGAGAACATCGAGTTCTGCTATCTGGACGGCGGCACACGCAACCGCACCGACGTCGTGAACGAGTTCAAGAACGGCGCCGCGCCGGTGTTCCTCATCAGCCTCAAGGCCGGCGGCTTCGGCCTGAACCTCACCGAGGCCGACTACGTGTTCCTGCTGGACCCGTGGTGGAACCCGGCATCGGAGGCCCAGGCCGTGGACCGGACCCACCGGATCGGCCAGGCCCGGAACGTCATGGTCTACCGGCTGGTCGCCAAGGACACGATCGAGGAGAAGGTCATGGCGCTCAAGGCGAAAAAATCCCAGCTCTTCGCCGACGTCATGGAAGGCGACGCACTCACCGGCGGCGCCCTGACGGCGGAGGACCTGGCGGGGCTGTTCAACGACTGACGCTGACCAACCCGGAAGCAGCGCTTCAGCTGCGCTTCAACCAAGATACGGCCGACCGGGGTCCGCCCGCAGCCGGGCCAGCAGCGTCGCGGCGATTAGCGCCGTCGTCATTTCCAGCGCGATGACTGCCAGCAGCGCCCCGGAGCCCGACGGCGCCGCACCGGCGCCGCCGGCCCCTGCGGCCACTGCGGCGGTTCCATGGTGACTGTGGCCCGTGCCGCCGGCTCCCGTGCCGAGGAGCAGGACCGCGTGAACCGCGGTCATGGCCAGCGCCGCGGCCATCACCTGGCGAAGGGCCCTGAGCCTGCCGTGGCGCCAGATGTGCACGGCGCACGGCAGGCACACTGCCACCATGGCGAGCATGAGCACGTTCAGCCAGGCCCCGTGCTGGTTCCCGGCGGCCAGCCACAGATGCGCGAGGCACGACGCCGCGGTCACGGCGGCGCAGATCCGGGAATGGAAGACGACGCCGGCGGGGCCGGCCCGGCGGCCCAAGCTGGCTGCGACACTCACGGCGTCGGCCTAGCTGTGGCAGTGTGCGCCGGCGTCGCCATCGCCATGGCAGCCAGAGGACTGTTGAGCGTTGGCCGGCACGTCCAGCACGGGGCTGCGGTCGAAGAAGCCCTCGGGCCGGAGCTTGAAGCCGACCGTGTCCACTGGCATGATGGGCCAGTCCTCCGGACGCGGGAAGTGGGTCAGGCCGAAGGTGTGCCACACCACGATGTCCTGGCCGTCGATGTCGCGGTCCTGGGCAATGTAGGCCGGCAGGCCTGCTCCCCCGGCGTGCTGGTTGACGAAGTCGCCCGTGGGGTACCGCTCCTCCTCCGCGAACCGCGTGACCCACAGGTCCTTCGTGGCAAAGGCGGCGCGCCGGGCGATGGAGGACTCCGGGTCTGCCAGGAGAGTGGGCTGGCCCTGGGCATGCAGCTTGTAGCCCACGGGATCGCCCAAGCGGTTGCGTGATTCCGGGTTGGAAATGATCCAGGTCCGGCCGCTGCGCGCGTCGGCTTCCCGGACGGCTTCCGACTCGCGCGCCAGGACAGTCCGCTTCCGTGAGAACGCGTTGCCGCGTTCGTTGCCCTCGCCCATTCCCTGGCGGACCACATCCTCTTCCTCGACCCGGTTGGTGAGGCCGTCGACCGCCATGTCCAGCCGCGCGCTGAACAGGTGCTGGTGGTACGGGGCGCCCAGGCCCGGAGCCAGTTGGGAGATATTGGCCGAGCCGCCTTCGGGGTAGGCGGAGGTGAAGACCACGCCGGTGGCCTTGGCCTCGAACTCGATGGTGCCGTCGAGGTAGAGGTACCAGTAGAAGCCGTAGTCGTAGTTACCGATGGTGGTGAAGAACGAGATCACCAGGCGGCGGTTGCGGCGGGTGTAGTTGATGCCCGTCCAGAGGTCGCTGTGCTTGGCCAGGATCCCCCAGTCTTCCTCGTGCATGCAGATGCCGTTGCGGATCTCGCGGGGGTTGCCGAAGGCGTCGCTGATGACGGGGCTGAGGTAGGTGATCTCGCCGAGGCAGTCGCAGCCCAGTTCCAGGGAGTTGGCGTACTGGCCCACGAGGTATTCGCCGGTGTCGAAGTAGTTCTGCCACGACCGGATCGGCGACGGGTCCCCGTACGGGACCACCATTTCGGCGATCGATGCGCGGTTGATGATGGGCCGCAGGCGGTCGCCGTCCTGGAAGGCAAGGTTGTGCAGCACCACCCCCTCGCGGACGTCGAAGCCGACGTCGAGGCTCCATTTTTCCCATTCGACGTGGTTGCCGCCGGTGACCGTGAAGCTGGGCCCGTCCGGCTGCGTGATGTTGATGGGCTTCTGCGTGGTGCGCAGCGGGCCGGTGAGCTCCGGATCGGTGTAGTTGCCGTGCTCCGCGGGAATCGGGACGGCGCCGGTGTCCAGCACCTGCGTCACTTCCTGGCTCACGACGTCGACATAGGCCACGAGCCCGTCCACCGGGTGCGCCCAGGCGCTGTCCTCGGGGAAGTCCTGCACGAAGGCCAGGCCTCGCAGGATCCGCCGGCCCCTTTCCTCCGGGTACTCGAAGACGCCGGCGGACAGCGGGGCAACGCGGACCTTGCTGACGTCCAGACCGCGGCTGGCGAGGGCCTTGAGCCAGCGCTCGTCCGTGGCCAGGAGCTGTTCGACGACTTCGAATTCCTCCTCGAGCACCGGGAGCTCGCCGGTTGCCGCCGTGTCCAGCTCGACGGCGGAAACCACCGTGCCGCTGGAGACCGAAACGGTCACATCGGCCGGCCTTCCCCCTGCGGCATCGTGCAGGAAGACCCGGAACCGGCGGTCCTCACTTTCGGCCGGCGCGTTCCGGGCGGGGTCCAGCAGACCGAGGTACGCGATGCGCCGGGTCCCGCCCAGCAGTCCCGCGGCACGCAGGATGCCCTGGACCGCGGTGATTTCGGCGCCCGTGGCCAGGCTGTAGGGGCTGTAAGGGGTGCGGGTGTCAGTTTGTGCGGTCATCATGACGGCCTTCGTTCGGTGACCCTGGCGGGTCAGAACTTTATTTTCTATAGTTGTAGAGAATACGGAAATGTAAGCTGTGCCACAAGAGTCCGACGCAAAATATTTGGGGAGCTGTCCGGTGCCAAAGATTGTCGACCACGACCAGCGGCGGCTTGAACTCGTCGACGCCACGTGGCGGATCATCGCCCGGCTCGGGATTGAAAGTGCCACCATGCGGGAAATTGCCCTCGAGGCAGGCTTCGCGAACGGCGCCCTCAAGCCCTACTTCCCCACCAAGGATGACCTGCTGACCTTCGCGTTCGGACACGTCTTCAACCGCACCAACGAGCGCATCGCTGGAGTCACCGCGGGGCAGGCCGGGCTGGCGGCCCTGCGGTCGTTTTGCGTCGAGGTGCTGCCACTGGATGAGGAGCGGATCAACGAGGCCCGGATTGTCATCCCGTTCTGGCAGAAGGCCATCAATGACCCTGGCAAGGCCCGGATCCACCGGGATTCGATGGAGCAGTGGCTTGCGGCGATGCGGCGGTACCTTGCCGAGGCGCGGCAGGCCGGCGCCGTCACCACCGCCGTCGACGACGCCGCCCTGGCCGGGCAACTGCTTAACCTCCTTCTCGGCGCGCAGATTACGGCGGCACTCACCCCGGAAGGCCAGGTGGAACTCGGGCTGAACGAGCAGCTGGAGGGCTTCCTGACCCTGCTGGCCTGCTAGGCCCCAGGCAATCTTTATTCGCCGAGCGTCGAAAAAAGATGACATCGGCGGGCCGCGCCGCTACCCTGAAAGGACTGTGTCCCATGACACATTCCAAGAATTACGACGGCGTCAGGATCTTCGATGACTGCAGTTGCAACCCGCCCAGTGGCCAGCCCCGCCGGACAGCATGTCCTCACCAGTACAGCAGAATCTTTCGACCACTGGAGGCACCTGGTCGCGGAGTCCTTCGTTCCCCTGGCCGCCTCGAGCGCCGATGCGGACAACTTCCGCGGCCGCATGCGGGCCCGCAGGCTGGACCGGGTGGCACTCGTCGAGGTCTCCTCCTCGAGCCATGAGGTCCACCGCACGCCGGCGCTGATTGCGCAGTCCAACCAGCGCTATTTCAAGCTCAATCTCCAGCTGCAGGGCACCGGGCTCCTCATCCAGGACAACCGCGAGGCAGTCCTGCATCCGGGGGATCTCTCCATCTATGACACCAGCCGCCCGTACACGCTTGCCTTCGAGGGCGACGCCCGGCTCATGGTGCTGATGTTTCCCGGGGACGCGCTGTCCCTGCCGCCGGACTGCATCGCGCAGCTTTCGGCGCTGCGGATGGCCGCCGACGGGGGCCTCGCCGCGATCGTCGGTCCCTTCATCGCCCATCTCGCCGAGAACCTGGAGGCGCTGAGCGGCCCCAGCGGATCGCGGCTGGCCACCAACGCCCTTGATCTCGTCTCCACGATGCTGCATTCGGAACTGGACATGTCCCCCGACCGTATGAGGCCCCAGGCCCTGTTGGCGGCATCCGTCCGCGAGTACATCGATGCCCACCTGGCCGATCCAATGCTGTCACCGGCGTCCATCGCGGCGGCCCATTTCATCTCCACCCGGCACCTGCACAACGTCTTCCATGAATCCGGGACCACCGTGGCGAGCTGGATCCGGACCCAGCGGCTGGAGGGGGCGCGCCGCGAACTGCGCGATCCGCTCCTGGCCGGAATGCCGGTCGGAGCCGTGGCCGCGCGCTGGGGCTTCCTGGATGCGGCCCATTTCAGCCGCTCCTTCCGTGATGCCTTCGGTGAGTCCCCCAGCGACTGGCGGCGCGGCGCCTAAGCCTGGCCTTCACCCCCCTGCCGAGAGCACCTGCCGTCGTCAGCACCGGCGCCAACGTCAGTTCGTGATCAGATCCGCGTGGTGAACTGCGGCGACGTTCGGGTGGGCCCGGAGCCGGTAGCGAAGAGCGTTGTCTCCGTAGGTTTCCAGGATCGGGCTGTTGGTCGGGTCAACGGACAGTCCGCGGGCCTTGGACTGAAACTCCGGGCTCACCGCAAGCTTCGGCATGGTCGCGTCCAGCGCAGGGTTGTAGAAGAACGGCAGAGAGATCCTGTCAGTGCCGCGCAGGGGCGAGATCACGCGGTGCAGAGTCGCCTTTAGGTAGCCGTTTGTGGCCAGTTCGAGCATCTCGCCGATGTTGACCACGAATGTTCCGGGCACCTGAGGTGCGTCGATCCACTTCCCCTGATACTCGACCTGGAGTCCGCCCTTTCCGGGCTCGACCAGAAGGAGCGTCAGGACGCCGCCGTCGCGGTGGGACCCGACGCCCTGCTTGGGCTCCGGATTGGACTCCCCCGGATAACGCACAACCTTAAGCAGGGGAAAAGCCCGTGCGGCAAAAGCGGCGTCGAAGGTGTCCTCGGGCGCTCCCAGGGACACGGCAAGCGCCCGCAGGAGAGCGAGGGAAATGGCGCTCAGCCGCTCGGTCCACTCGGAGACAATCGCCCGCATTTCGGGCAGTGCATCCGGCCATAGGTTGGCCCCCTCCAGGCGCCAGTAGTCAGCGACGCCGGCACCCGGCTCCACAGCGTCACGCTCGACGCCGATATCGATCTGCTCGCGCCAGTCCACCGCCCCGTCCGTGAGTTCGCCGCCGACGCGGGTGTAGCCGCGGAACTGCGGGCTGTGGACGTTTTCGACGGAGAGCTTCTGTTCCTCGGACAGTTCGAAGAAGCGGCGTGCGACGTCGAGCATGTCGTCAACGAGCTTCTGCGGGATGCCATGGCCCGCCATTTAAAGGAACCCGACTTCATGCATGGCGTTACGCAGCTCGTCCCGAAACTGGGAGGCCTCCTCAGGCCCTGCATTCAATCGGGAGAAGTCCAGGACGGGCAATGATTCGAGTGACAATGCGGACTAGTCCTTTACAGCGAACTTGGCAAGCCGAAGCCTCTATTAGTTTCAATGTTACGGACGGAGCGACAGCGATGAGGATAAACGTGTCGAAATAAGACATCCGGAGCAGGACGGCGCCCTGGGCAGGGCCCGCCGTCAGGCAGTGACCCCTGCGCGCGCGGCCCTGCGCTCCACGGCAATTTCCACCAGCACACCGGCCGTAAACACAAGGGGTACGGTCAGCAGCAGGCCCACGGCCGTTTCGGCACTGCCGCCGATCAGAGCGGTGAAGTTGATGATGACGAGGGACAGGACCCAGCCAAGCAGCAGGGTGGCGAGCACCGGTGCCACCGCGGTCTGCCAGAGCTGGCCGGACACCCTTTCCCGCCGGAAGTAGGCGACGACGGCCAGCGAGCAGAGCATGTACAGCACCAGGAGCGCGGCCACGGCCAGCCCGCTGAACCAGGAAAAGAGGGTGAGGACAGGATCCAGGGACAGCACCGCGAACGGCGCCACGAGCAGGAAGGCGACCACGGTCTGGATCCGCGCAGCGACGGCGGGCGCCCTGTGCCGGTTGGTCCGGGCCACTCCGCGGGGCATCGACCCGCGCAGGGCCAGCGAATGGAGGTAGCGGTTGATGCCGTTGTGGAAGGCGATGATGCCGGCCAGCAGGGAGGTCACGAGCAGCATGCCGGTGACCGTTCCGGCCCACGGCCCGAACAGCTCCACCATCGGCGTCAGCACGAACGCGGTGGAATCGCCCGATTCGAGGGCCGCGCCCGCGGCGTCGATGACATGCGAGGGTCCGTAGTAGCTGACCAGCATCCAGGAAATGAAGGAGAAGAAGACCGCGATGACGACTACCGAAAGGTACGTGGCCCGGGCGACGGTGCGGTGGGCGTCCTTGGCCTCGGCCGAGTAGATGGCCGTTGATTCGAAGCCGAACATGGAGGCGACGGCGAACATGATGGCAACGCCCGGGGCGCCTGCGCCGATCGCCGCGGGAGAGAAGGACGCCGCCAGGCTGATCCCCTCCGGCCCGCCGCCCCGCAACAGCACGGTGAAGCCGAACATGAGCAGGATGGCGACCTCCAGGCCCACCAGCACCGCCAGGACCCGCGCCCCGAGTTCGATGTTGAGGGAGCCCAGCACCTGCACGCCCGCCATGGTGATGGCGGCTAGAAGCCACCAAGGGACCACGATCCCGGCAGATCCGAGGAGGCCCGAGAACGCCGCGCCGTACAGCCCATACATCGCGGCCTGGACCGTGCTGTACGCGAGGAGCGCGAGCCACGCCGCTCCCGCGCCAACCTTCCGTCCGAAGGCGGCGGTGACATAGGCGTAGAAGGCGCCGTTGGCCCGGATCTTCCGGCTCATGGCCACGAAGCCGACCGCGAAGATCACGATGACGATGCCCACCACCAGATACGCGCCGGGCGCGCCGGCGCCGTTGCCGAGCGCTGCGGCCAGGGGTGATGCCCCGACGATTCCGGTCAACGGCGCCTGGGCTGACAAAACAAAGAAGAGAATGCCCATGACGCCGACGCTGCCGGCACGCAGCGCGGTGGAGTGCTCCGTGCGGGGGCTGGATTCTGCGGTCCGGGAATCTGAATTTGAAATACTCATCGGATCCTTCTTAACGGTCATGAGTCTGGGAGATGGGGTGCGTTGCACCGTGAAATCCAGCATGGCAGGTGGCGCCCGTCACGCTTTTGTCGATTAGCGACCGGTTGTTGTTCCTGAGCGTAGTCAGCACCAGGCCCTGCGCCGGCCGCACGGCGGGCCGGACGCCCTCGGGTCCGCAGCCTCAGGAATAGCTTTCGGTGTTCCGTTCGCTCCCGCACAACAGCTCTTCGCGGATAGACAAGCCCCTCGGCCCCTCGCCGGAGCACGCTTGAAACAGCACTCTTAGGCCGCACCGGCCGCGTTCTCTGACCTACTCGATGTGGAGTACCCCCATGGAAACCTACGACGCCCTACTCGCCTCGATCACCCCGGTGGCCGGGGAAACCCGCACGATCTTTGACCCGGCCACCGGACAACCGGTCGGCGAAGCACCCGTCCACACCGTTCAGGACCTCGAAGCCGCCATCGCCGCCGCAGCCGCCGCGCAGCCGGCCTGGGCTGCGCTGGGCCACGACGCCCGGTCCGCCGCGCTGCTCAGGGCCGCCGACGCCGTCGAACGCTCCGCCGAGGAACTCGCCCGCCTGCTCTCCCGCGAGCAGGGCAAACCGCTGAACGGCCCGAACGCCCGCTTTGAGGTCGGCGCCTGCGCCGCCTGGCTCCGCGTCGCCGCCGGCACGCCCTTGGACCCCGAAACCGTGGTGGACGACGGCGAAACCCGCGCCGAACTGCACTACCGGCCCATCGGCGTCGTCGGCGCGATCGGCCCCTGGAACTGGCCCATGATGATCACCGTCTGGCAGCTCGCCCCAGCCCTGCGCATGGGCAACGCCGTCGTCATCAAGCCGTCCGAATACACCCCGCTGTCCGTTCTTGCCCTCGTCGAAATCCTCAACCAGGAACTCCCCGAAGGCCTCCTCACGGCGGTCTCCGGCGGCCGCGACGTCGGCGAGGCCCTGGCCGGACACCCCGCGGTCGGCAAGATCATGTTCACCGGCTCCACCGCCACCGGCAAGGCCATCATCAAATCCTCCGCCGACACCGTCAAGCGCCTCACCCTGGAGCTCGGCGGCAACGACGCCGGCATCGTCCTGCCCGACGCCGACCCCAAGGCGATCGCCGAGGGCCTGTTCTGGGGCGCCTTCATCAACACCGGCCAGACCTGCGCGGCGCTCAAGCGCCTCTACGTCCACGACGCCATTTACGACGCCGTCTGCGAGGAACTCGCCAGCGTGGCCCGTGCCATGCCCATGGGCAACGGACTCGACGAGGCCAACGTCCTGGGCCCGCTGCAGAACCGCCAGCAGTTCGACATCGTCGCCAGGCTCGTCGAGGCAGCCCGCGACTCCGGCGCCAGGATCCTGCTCGGCGGCAACCCGGAGAACGACCAGCCCGGGAACTTCTACCCCACCACCCTCGTCGCGGACATCGCCAACAGCAACCCGCTGGTCGCCGAGGAGCAGTTCGGCCCCGCCCTGCCGATCATCCGCTACGGCACCGTGGACGAGGCCATCGCCATGGCCAACGCCGTCGACGTCGGACTCGGCGCCTCGGTCTGGTCCTCCGACCCCGCCGAAGCCCGCAAGGTGGCGGCCCGGCTCGAGGCCGGCACCGTCTGGATCAACAAGCACGGGGCCGTGGACCCCCGCATCCCGTTCGGTGGCGCGAAACAGTCCGGCTACGGACTCGAATTCGGTGTCGAAGGCCTCAAGGCCCTCGGGGTTCCGCAGGTCATCAACGGCTGACGCTGCGCTTAGCAGGGGCCATCAGCGCAGCGCCTGCGGCACGGGTTCGTGCCGCAGGTAGCTGCGCCGGAACCGGCCGCTGCCGGCGGTCAGGGCCCGCAACTCCACCGCGTACCGCAACAGTTCCTGGTCCGGCACCTCGGCGCTGATCTCGGTGCCGTCGGCGCCGGCGGAGGTGGTTCCGGTCAGGCGTGCCCGCCGGGAGGACAAGTCGCTCATCACGGCGCCCACGTGGTCCTCCGAAACGCTGATGGTCACGGACGAGACCGGCTCCAGGAACTGGATGCGGGTTGCCCCGGCCGCCTCCCGGAGGGCCAGCGCCCCGGCCGCCTGGAAGGCAGCATCGGAGGAATCCACGCTGTGCGTCTTGCCGCCGATCAGCGTTACCTTGATATCCACTACCGGGAACCCGGCCGAGACGCCTTTCTGCATCTGGGCCCGGACGCCCTTTTCCACCGAGGTAATGAACGGCCCGGGAATCACGCCGCCAACGGTCTTGTCGACAAACTCGAACCCGCCGCCGCGGTCAAGCGGTTCCACCTCGATGTCGCACACCGCGTACTGGCCGTGGCCGCCGGATTGTTTGACATAGCGCCCGTGTCCGGCGGCCGGCGCGGCAAACGTCTCCCGCAGCGGCGTGATGACCTGGACGCTCTGCAGGTTCACCCCTTGGTCCCGCAGCCTGCCCAGGACGACGTCGGCGTGCGCCTCGCCCATGCACCACAGGATCAGCTGGTGGGTTTCGGAGTTGCGTTCCACCCGCAGCGTCGGGTCCCCGGCAGTGACCTTCCCCAGGTTCCTGGCCAGGGCGTCCTCGTCGCCGTGCGTGGCGGCTTCGATGGCGACCGGCATGAGCGGGTCCGGCATGTCCCAGGCGGCCACCAGCAGCGGCAGTTCCTTGGCCGAAATCGTGTCGCCGGTCTCGGCGGTGCCCAGCTTGGTCAGCGCGCAGATATCCCCCGCGACGCAGAACGGCACTGGCCGCAGTCCTGATCCCAGTGGCGAGTACAGGTGGGTGACCCGCTCGTCGCTGTCGTGGTCCTCGTGGCCGCGGTCGGCCATTCCGCGGCCGCCCACATGGATGGCGGCGTCTTCCCGCACCACGCCGGAGAAAACGCGCACCAGGCAGACGCGGCCAAGGAACGGGTCGATCGTCGTACGGACCACTTCCCCGAGCAGCGGACCGTCGGGGTCGCAGCCGAGCGCGCCGGCGGGCACCCCGTCGAGGTCGGTCGCTGCGGGGACGCCGCGCTCCGCCGGCGTCGGAAACGCACGCACCAGGACCTCGAGCAGTTCCGCCAGGCCGAGCCCGGACTGCGCCGACGCCGGCAGCACCGGGTGGAAGGACCCGCGGGCCACGGCCGTCTCCAGATCGGTGATCAGGACGTCGGGGGCGATTTCCTCGCCTCCGAGATAGCGGTCCATGAGCGTCTCGTCTTCGCTCTCGGCAATGATCCCTTCGATCAGCGCGCCCCGTGCGGACTCCGCGGCGGCGAGTTCGACGCCGGTCGCGGCCCGGGTGGCCGGCGCCGGTTCCGCATCACTGTAGTCGGAGACCGTGCCGGTCAGCAGTCCCAGCAGCCCCGTGACGGGACCGTCCGCGGGGACCGGCAGGTAGAGCGGGAGGATGGAGTCGCCGAATGCCAGGCGGCAGCGGGCGATGGCGGCGTCGAAGTCCGCACGCGGATGGTCCAGGCGGCTGATGACCACGGCCCGCGGCATCCCGAGCCGCTGGCACTCGCTCCAAAGCGCCGTGGTCGCTGCGTCGACATCGTCGGTGGCCGAGACGACGAACAGCACCGCATCCGCCGCCCGGAGCCCTGCCCTCAGCTCGCCGATGAAATCCGTATAGCCCGGAGTGTCCAGCAGGTTGACCTTGATGTCCCCCACCATCACCGGCACCACCGCGAGCGCCACGGAGCGCTGCTGCGCGATGGCGGAAGGATCCGAGTCGCTCACCGTAGTGCCCTCGGCGATCGAGCCCTTGCGGGTGATGGCTCCGGTGGCGGCAAGCAGTGCCTCGGTGAGCATCGTTTTTCCGGAACCGGAATGCCCCACGAGTGCCACATTGCGGACCTTGTCCGGCTGTTCCGGCGGCGCGACGCCGTTGGCGTCTGCCCGCCGGAGGTCAGACGTACCCCGGACCGGTCCTCTTGACGGCGTCTTGGCGCCTTTCGACGGCATGAGAACCTCCCGGCGTCGCATCCACTCGTGCCCTGCAGGGCCTTGTGTTAAGGATTGGACACCCTGGGACGCCCGGACAGCAAGGTCTTTTTCAGGCCGTAGTTTTTCAGGCCGTGGCCGGAGCAACCAGGGACCCGGAGGCTGCCCGGTTCCGGAGCCAACGGCCCAGGGCCTTGCCTTTGCCCGTCCACCAGCTGTCCTCGTCGCTGCCATGGTGCCACCTGAAGATCACGGCGACCATGACGAACACTCCAGCGGCGACCTCGGGCCAAGAGCCGGAGGCGGCATCGAGGAGCACGCTGAACGCCATGACCACGATGGAAGGCAGTGCAAGTGTCCGGAACCACGTGTTGGCGACGAACCGGCTGCGGGATCGCGGCACGGAGACCGCGCGGACGAAGTCGAAGCACAGGCAGACGACCACCAGGGCCTGCCCCAGGGACATCAGGATGTGCCCCGGCAGGGAACCGGCAAACAGGACGGCCGCCTGGAGCCCCGGGCTCACGGCGTGCCCGTCAACGCAACTGGCCGCAGCCGGGACCCGCCCCGAAGGGGCGAATCAAACCTGGGCGAATCAAACCTGGGCGAATCACACCTGGACGGATCAAACTCGGTTGAATCATGCATGCGATGCCCCCCGGCGTCTACGCTGCTCCTGCGCTGGCTCCGCGCCCGGGCTACCCGTAGGAGCTGTAGGCGTGTCATGCCAGCCTTTTCTGACACTCCAATTCAACGCGCGGAATGGGCATGAAGTCACGCAAATCAGGTACCCGACTATCGGATGGTCGGGTACCTGATTGCGTTCCGGTGTACTCGGTTTGCTCCTGCCGCTACTTGCCCCGGCATTGCGACGTAACTGAAAAACGTGATGGTTGACACATTCCCCGTGGCCGTGTCATCGCCGCCCTGCTCACCAGGGAAACCTGGGGAACCCGCGAGATGAGTCCTAGCCCATGCCCCTCGGCCGCCACACCACCAGCGCCTGCGACCGCGCCTGCGGACGCTTGCCGCGGGCCAGGCTGACGACGTCGCCGGCAGTTCCTGCGGCGAAGATCCGCGAATCGGCCCCTTGGCGGCGCCGGCCCAGTTCCTCAGTCAGTTCTCCGACCCGGCGCTGCAGGACGGCCACCTGGTTCTCCAGCTGGAGGATCCGCTTGATGCCCTCCAGCGAGACCCCCTCCTGGGAGAGCCGCTGGACCTCGCGAAGCATATTCACATCCCGCTGCGAGTAACGCCGCGACTTGCCCGGGGCACGGCTGGGCGAGACGATGCCCAGCCGGTCGTACTGGCGCAGCGTCTGCGGGTGCATGTCCGCCAGTTCCGCGGCAACGGAGATGACGAAGATCGGCTGGTCGAAGTCGATGGCCATGGCTGGATCCCGTTCCTAGAGCCGGGCCTTGGCTGCCAGGCCCGCGCGGACGTCCTCATTGGCGGTGGCCGCGGCGAAGGCCTTCACGGCCTCCTCCGCTTCCTTGTTCAGCTTCCGCGGAACAGCGACGTCGATCGTCACCAGCAGATCGCCGGTGGCTTTGGCGTGCTTGACGCCGCGGCCCTTGACGCGCAGGGTCCTGCCCGAGGGCGTCCCTGCCGGAACCCTGACCTTGACCGTGTCGCCGTCGACCGTCGGAACCTCGATGTCTGCGCCCAGGGCCGCCTCCGGGAAGGAGACCGGGACGTGGATCCGGAGGTTGTCGCCGTCGCGGACGTAGAATTCGTGCGGCTTTACCGAGACGGTGACCATGAGGTCGCCGTTGCCGGCGGGGGCGTACTGCCCCTTGCCGCGGACGCGGACCTTTTGTCCGTCCTTGATGCCGGCCGGGATGCGGACGTCGATGACCTCACCGTCCGGTTCACGCAGGCCGATCGTGGTGCCGCGGATGGACCCGCCGAACGAGATCGAGGTCGACGCGGTGCGGTCCGAGCCCTTCTGCGGAGCCCGCTGGAAGGACTGGCCCCCGCCGCCGAATCCGCCGCCGCCGAAGAGATCTGCAAACTCGGGCGGCATGCCGCCGGCCGTGCTGTAGCCGCCGGAGTGGCGGCCTCCGCCGCCGGTAAAGAGCCCGCCGAAGAGGTCCTCGAAGCCAGCTCCGCCGCCGGCCCCGCCGCTTCCGCCAGGGGCAAAGCGTGCGCCGCCGCCCATGGCCCGGATGGCGTCGTACTGCTGGCGCTCATCGGGATCCGAGAGCACGGAATAGGCCTCGGAGATGTCCTTGAACTTCTTCTCCGACGCGACGTTCCCCGCATTGGTGTCCGGGTGGTGCTGCCGGGCAAGTTTGCGGTAAGCCTTCTTGATGTCGGCGTCGGAAGCGTCCTTGGCGACACCAAGGATCTTGTAGAAGTCCTTGTCCACCCAGTCCTGGCTAGCCAATGGCGTTTCCTTTCAAAGTCTGTATTGCGTTCGAGCTCCGCTGGATAGGGGGCCGTGCCCGCTTCGCGGTGCCCGCCACGCCGCGGCCCCCTATCGAGCTGCGCTGCGTTCATCTCACCTTAGGCGAGACAACCGCTGAGCGGAGCGAGACAAGGGGCCCGGGAGTGGCATCGGGCCTATCGGAGCGTGGCGGCTTGGGTCCGCAGGACCCTAAGCCGCCACGCGTAGGGGCGGGGCCCCTTGTCTCGCTTCGCGATAGGTGACTACGCCGGTACCGCCACGATCACCTGGGCCGCGCGGAGGACACGGTCGCCGGACTTGTAGCCCGAGCGCAGCACCTGGCTGACGGTATCGATTTCGATATCCGTGCCGGGCTGCTGGATGAGGGCCTCGTGGATGGTCGGATCGAACTCCACGCCGGTCTCGTCGATGCGGACCAGTCCGTACGTCTTCAGCGCAGCCTCCAGTTTGGCGGCGATCGCGGCGAAAGGGCCGTCCGCGAGGTCGCCGTGCTGGCGGGCGGCGTCGACGTCGTCCAGTACCGGCAGCAGCGCGTTCAGGACGCCGATGACGGCCATCTCGCCCGCCACGGCCCGGTCGCGCTCGACCCGCTTGCGGTAGTTGACGTACTCGGCCTGCAGACGGCGGAGGTCATTCCTGAGCTCCTCCGCCTCGGCAGCGGGCGCGCCCTGGGCCACAGATTCCGCGGCGGGCACCTCAACACTGTTGAGGATGTCCTCCGCCTGGGACAGTGCGTCCCCGGAGTCTGCCGCGGCAGCTGCGTGCTCCTGGCCGGGGTGGCGGGCCTGGCCGGTCTTCGGATCAACCTTGCGGTTGTCGTGGATCACCGGCTTCTGCGGCTCGTTCTCCTGCTGTTCCGCGTCGCGCCGGCTCTCGGAAGAACCGTGCTCTTCTTCGTTACCGTGATGCGGCATGATTACTTCTTCTCGTCTTCGTCAACGATTTCGGCGTCGACGATGTCCTCGTCGGAGCCGGCTGCCGGCTCGCCTGCGGGGGCACCCTGCGCACCGGCGTGGCCGTCGGGGGAACCGGCCTGGGCGTAGATGGCTTCGCCGAGCTTGGTCTGGGAAGCCTGCAGCTTCTCGAACGCGGTCTTCACGGCGGCGTCATCGGTGCCTTCGAGGGCCTTCTTGAGGGCGTCGACGTCGGCCTTGACCTCGGTCTTGACCTCTTCGGGCAGCTTGTCGGCGTTGTCGGCGATCAGCTTGTCCACGGAGTAGGCGAGCTGCTCGGCCGTGTTGCGGGTGTCGGTTGCCTCGCGGCGGGCCTTGTCCTCGGCTGCGTGCTCTTCGGCGTCGTGGACCATGCGGTCGATGTCTTCCTTGGACAGCGCGGTGCCGCCGGTAATGGTCATGGACTGTTCCTTGCCGGTGCCCTTGTCCTTCGCCGAAACGTGCACGATGCCGTTGGCGTCGATGTCGAAGGTGACCTCGACCTGCGGAACGCCGCGGGGGGCCGGCGCGATGCCGGTCAGCTCGAACGTGCCCAGCGGCTTGTTGTCGCGGGTGAACTCACGCTCGCCCTGGAAGACCTGGATGGCCACGGACGGCTGGTTGTCATCCGCGGTGGTGAAGGTTTCGCTCCGCTTGGTCGGGATGGCGGTGTTGCGCTCGATCAGGTGCGTCATGATGCCGCCCTTGGTTTCGATGCCAAGGGACAACGGGGTGACGTCGATCAGCAGCACGTCCTTGCGCTCGCCCTTGAGGACACCGGCCTGCAGGGCGGCGCCGACGGCGACGACCTCATCGGGGTTGACGCCCTTGTTGGGCTCCTTGCCGCCGGCCAGTTCCTTGACGAGGTCGTAGACGGCCGGCATGCGGGTGGAGCCGCCGACGAGCACGATGTGGTCGATCTCGGAGAGCTTGATGCCGGCTTCCTTGATGACGTCCTGGAACGGCTTCTTGGTGCGGTCCAGCAGGTCCTTGGTGAGGTCCTGGAACTTGGCGCGGGTCAGCTGCTCGTCCAGGTGGACCGGGCCGTCGGGGGTGACGGACAGGTACTGGAGGGAAACGTTGGTGCTGGAGGAGGAAGAGAGTTCCTTCTTGGCCTGCTCCGCGGCTTCGCGGAGACGCTGCAGGGCAATCTTGTCCTTCGTGAGGTCGATGCCCTTGACCTTGAGCTGGTTCAGCAGGTATTCAACGACGCGCTGGTCCCAGTCGTCGCCGCCGAGGTGGTTGTCACCGGCGGTGGCGCGGACCTGGATGGTGGAGAAGTTGTCCTCATCCTTGCCGACCTCCAGGAGGGAGACGTCGAAGGTTCCGCCGCCGAGGTCGAAGACCAGGATGAGTTCGTCTTCCTTGCCCTTGTCCAGGCCGTAGGCCAGGGCGGCCGCTGTGGGCTCGTTGACGATGCGCAGGACGTTCAGGCCGGCGATTTCTCCGGCCTCCTTGGTGGCCTGGCGCTGGGCGTCGTTGAAGTAGGCCGGCACGGTGACGACGGCGTCGGTGACCTTTTCACCGAGGTAGGACTCGGCGTCGTTCTTAAGCTTCATGAGGATACGGGCGGAAATTTCCTGCGCCGTGTACTTCTTGTCGTCAATGGCGACGGTCCAGTCAGTGCCCATGTGGCGCTTGACGGACGCGATGGTGCGGTCAATGTTGTTGACGGCCTGGCGCTTGGCGATCTCGCCGACCAGGACCTCGCCGGACTTGGAGAAGGCAACAACCGACGGCGTGGTGCGGCCACCCTCGGCGTTGGCAATGACGGTGGGCTCGCCACCTTCGAGAACGGAGACGACGGAGTTAGTGGTTCCGAGGTCAATACCTACTGCACGTGACATGGATTGTTTCCTTACTTCCTTGGAATCTTGCGGAGATGGCCGCGGACCCGCAGTGGCTCCAACCGCAAGGGCTCTAACCGCAGTGGGTCCGACCGTTATTGAGCGATCTACACTCAACTTTACCCAGAGGGGGACATAAGTCAATTTAAAGTTGAGCGAAGTCGACTCAACTTTGCTTTCCCGCCTCGCCCGCGGCAGCTCCTCGCCGCCTAAATTCCCCTCAATCCAGCCCTTCCGGCGCGTCCCGGGCGGCGTTTCGCCCTGCGCGAACCTGCCCGCTGGGCGCAGGGGCGCAGACCTGGGCAGGGGACCAGCCGGCGCCCGCGCCGGCTGGTCCCGCCAGCTTTGATCCCGTTAGTTGTCGCCCCGAGCCGCGTCGCCGTCGGCAGGTTCTCCTGTTGCCGGCCGGGCGGATCGCTCGGGACGGGACATACCGGCGCTCCCGTAGTCACCCTCGGGGTATTCACCTTCCTCGGCGACGCCGGCGGGCTCACCGGAGACCCCGCCCTCGCCGTAGTCGCCCTCGGGATAGTCGCCTTCCACGTCGCCGACGACGGCGGCTCCGGCCACGCCGGCCTCGCCGTAGTCCCCCGCGGCGTACTCCCCCTCGACGGCGGTGGGCGGGACTTGGCCTGCCGTGCCGGCGGAGCCGTAGTCGCCCTCAACGTATTGCCCCTCAGGTGCCGCGGCCTCTGCCTCATCTTCCGCGGGACCGGTATCGACGTTCCGCGGCGCCGCTTTTCCGGGGACATTCTCTTCAGGCGTGTTCTCTGCAGGCCTGTTCTCTTCAGGCCTGGTCTCTTCAGACATGGATGGATCCTTCCTGGACGCATCTGGCGCGCCCGTGCGGGCGCAGGGGCAGTCTATCGAGCGCCACGGCAAGGCAACAGGGGAACCTGGTTTACCGGGCAGCGCCGGCCGCCGGCAGACCCGCGACGTCGGCCAGCACCGCGAGGTGGTGGCCGAAGAGCTCCTCCCGGGCTGTGAACGTGTCTGGGCCATACTGGCCGAAAACCTCGAAACTGACGGCACCGAAGAGCGAGGTCCAGGCCAGTGCACCGCGGGCCAGGAGGTCATCCGGCACCGCCAGGCCGAACTCGGCGCGGATTTTCGCCAGGTCCCCCGCCAGCCCGGCGGCCACGGCAGGACCCCGCTGGCCGGTCACGGCGAGCCGCCCGGCCCGGAAGGCGCCGTCGAGGATTCCCATGAGGGCAGTAATCACCCTCGTCCCGGGGCCGGTGGTCCGCCCCGCCGGAGCCTGGTAACCGGGCACCGGACTGCCGAAGAGCAGGGCGTAGCGGGAGGGCTCGTGCAGCGCCCAGTCCCGCACCGCGCGGCCCAGCGCCGTGAAGCGCCCGCCGAAGTCATCCTCCGGCACTGCCCCGACGGCGGCATCCACCGCATCGCCAAGTTCGTTGTACGCATCAATCAGCAGAAGGGTCAGCAGCTCATCGCGGCTCTCCACGTAGCGGTAGACCGCCGAAGAGACAACCCCGAGATCACGGGCCACGGCGCGGAGGGACAGCGCGGCGGCCCCGTGCAGCGCCAGATGCTCCCGGCCCAGCCGGACGATATCGGCCACCGTCTGGGCGCGGGCACGCTCGCGCGGGGTGCGCAGCCGCGCCGCCGCCGGGGCCGCTCCGGCCGCTCCGGCCGGGCCTGCCGCAACGCCGACGTCTATCGCGCCCGCAATCCTGTCCTCTGGCATGAGTCCAGCATTCCACATCCAAGAGCACTGTCAACAAATGTGAGCACCGCTCTTGACTTGCCGGCCACGGCGGCGCATCCTGAATGGGAGAGCACTGCTCTCGTTATTTCAAAAGGAGATCGGAATGTCCCAACCTGCAGCCTCCGGACACCAACCGTCCAGGCTCTATGTCGTCACAGGGGCCGGCCCGGTGGGCTGGACCGTCGCCGAACAGTTGGCAGCGGCGGGCCACCGGGTGCGCCTCCTGACGAGGTCCGGCAGCGGACCCGCCCACCCGCTGGTGGAACGAGTGTCGATCGACGTGTCCGAGCCCGCCCGGCTCGGCGAGGCCGTCCAGGGCGCCGCGGCCGTTTTTCACTGCATCCACGGCTCGCGCTACAACGCCGAGGTGTGGGCCAGGGAACTGCCGGCCGCCGAGCTGAATGTGCTCGCCGCGGCGGGCGCGGCGGGCGCCGTCGTGGTCTTCCCGGAAAGCCTGTACTCCTACAGCACCCCGGAAAACATCATGACCGAGGACAGCCCCCGGCAGGCGCAGGGCGGCAAGCGCGGAGTCCGGACCGCACTGCTCGCGGCCCGGGCGGCCTCCCCCACCGCCACCGTGAGCATGGTGGCCGGCGATTTCTTCGGGCCGCGGGTCCGCAACTCGCACGCCGGCGAGCGCATGGTCCGGCCCGTCGCGGCCGGCAAGCCAATGCAGGTGATCGGGCGGGCGGACCGGCCGCATTCCTTCACGTACGTCCCGGACCTCGCGGCCGCCATGATTGCGGCGGCTGGCAGGCCTCAGGTGTGGAACCGGGTATGGCATGCGCCCACCGGACCTGCACTGACCCAGCGCGAGATCGCGGGGGCATTCGCCAAGGCGGCCGGCGCCCGGGCACCGCGTGTCACCGGCGTTCCCGGGTGGGCGGTGAGGGCAATGGGAGTGTTTTCTCCGGATATGCGGGACCTGGCCGAGACCCTGTACCAGTTCGAGCACCCCTTCGTCATGGATTCCACGGCGAGCCAGGCCGCGCTGGGGCTGACACCGACCCCGCTGCACGAGGCAGCCGCCGCCACCGTCGCCTGGTGGGGGGACCAGGGACAGTGACGGCGGCTGCGGTTTTCGGTTCCGCCTAGCGGACCCCGGCCTCCTCGTTTTCAGCCGGATCTGCCTTCGGATTTTCGGCGGACAGCGTGGCCCGGGCGCCGTCGCGGGCCACAGCCCCGCTCCCTGGCCGGCCGAGCTTGCCGGGCCACCAAAGCCGCGGGCCGATGTCGTAGGCCAGCGCGGGCACCAGCAGGGAGCGGACCAGCACCGTGTCCAGCAGGACGCCGAACGCGACGATGAAGGCGAGCTGGACCAGGAACATGATCGGGATGACGCCGAGGGCCGCGAAGGTGGCCGCCAGGACCACCCCGGCAGAGGTGATGACCCCGCCTGTCACTACGAGGCCGCGCAGGATGCCGGCCCGGGTGCCGTGCTTGAGGGATTCCTCCCGGACCCGGCTCATCAGGAAGATGTTGTAGTCGACGCCCAGTGCCACGAGGAAGACGAAGCCGAACAGGGGCACCGTCGCGTCCGCGCCCGGGAAGCCGAAGACATTGTTGAACACGAAGGCGGAGACGCCCATCGCCGCGGCATAGGACAGGACCACCGAGGCGACCAGCAGGACCGGCGCGAGCACCGAGCGCAGCAGCAGCATGAGGATGACCAGGATGACGCCCAGGACCACCGGGATGATGGTGACGAGGTCGCGCTGGGCAGTGGTGTTGGTATCCAGCGCCGTGGCCGTCACACCGCCGACCAGCACACCGCTGTCTATCTTCTTCAGGTCCTGGCGGAGCGACACCACGGCGTTTTCGGCCTCGGCGGAGTCCGCGGCGTGGTTCAGCGTCGCGTTGATCAGGACCTTCCCGTCCCTGATTGCGGGGGCAGCCGGCGCGCCCGGGGCGCCGGTGATGACCGGGGCGCCGCCTTCGGCCAGCAGATAGGCGTCTCCGACGCCGTCGCTGGTCTGCAGCTTCGCCAGAACGTCCTGGGCGTTTGCCTCGTCGGCCACGATCACCGCGGGGCTGCCGGACCCGGCGTCGAAGTGCCGGCCCAGGGCATCCTGCCCGTCGACGGCATTGGAGGAGGTGAGGATGACGTCGGTCTGGGCGACGCCGTTGGCTTTAAGCTGCAGGAGGCCGGTAGCGGCTACCAGGAGCAGCAGCACCGAGGCGACCCAGACCGTGCGCGGCCGGCGGGATACGAGCGAACCGGTGGCCCGCCAGAGTCCCTTCTGGCCCTCGAGGCCGGTGACCAGTTCCGGTTCCCGATCGGTTTCCGGGAGCAGTTTGGGCCGGAACGGCCAGAACGCTGCCCGGCCCAGCAGTGCCATCAGGGCCGGCAGCAGGGTCAGGGCGGCGAAGAGCGCGCAGAGGATGCCCGCCGCCGCCACCGGGCCGAGGGCCTTGTTGGAGTTGAGGTCGGAGAACAGCAGGCAGAGCAGCGCGATGATTACGGTGGCGCCGGAGGCCAGGATCGGTTCCCAGGCCGCCTTCCATGCGGTGACGGCGGCGGCCGTCCGGTCGGTGGTGTGGGTCAGGGCTTCGCGGAACCGGGCCACATACAGCAGGGCGTAGTCGGTGGCTGCGCCGATCACCAGGATGGACAGGATGCCCTGGCTCTGGCCGTTCAATTGGATCCAGCCGACCTTAGCCATGCCAAACACCAGCAGGATCGCGGCGCACAGCGCGAAGACCGACGTGAACAGCACCATGACGGGCAGCAGCAGGGAACGGTAGACAATCAGCAGGATCAGGAACACGGCGCCCAGGGCCACGAGCAGCAGGATGCCGTCAATGCCGGCAAAGGCACTCACAAGGTCCGCGGTGAGGCCGGCCGGTCCGGTGACGAATGTCTGCATTCCGGCCGGCGCGGACGCCCGGACCTCGTTGCGCAGTTCCTTGACGACTGTTTTCACTTCCGCCGAGGAAGCAATGGGCACCACGAACTGGACTGCCTTGGCGTCCTCGGAAGGGATGGGACCGATAACCGTGCTCCCGGCCTGCAGGGCCTCTAGCTTGCCCTTGAGGGCCGCGGTCTCGCGGAGCTGGGCCGGGGTGAAGGCGGAGTCGCTCTCAACCACGATCACTGCCGGGATCTCCTTGGAGTCCCTGAACTTTGCCTGCCAGTCCGCAGCCTCGGTGGCCTCGGCCCCGGCGGGAAGGAACGATGCCTGGTCATTTGATGACACCTCGCTCAGGCGGCCGAATGTAGGGCCGCCGACGCCGGCGATCGCCAGCCAGGCCAGGACGAGCACTGCGGGGACCAGCCAGCGCAGCCAGAACGGGACACGGGTCGCCGCGGACGAAGTCGTTTTCATGTTTCCTTCCAGGGTGCGCCTCGGAGTGGGAGCAGAGATCAACTCCATAGTAGACTATCTCCATCATAGAGATAACCCATTTGCCGGGGGCACCGGAGGAGAATGGAAAGACAGCCGGCGTCAGGCCTCTCCGCAGACCCTGCAGTAGACTCCCGAAGGCGCCGTCGACAGCGCCGACCTGCCGCGGTCAGACCACCGGGGCAGGATCAAGGGACGAAGGAGGTCCGCCGTGTCAGCCGAATCCCCGGGCCTATCCGAAGACGCGGTCTCGCCCAAGAACACAGTCCCGCCCGAAGCCGCCGGTCCGCCGCCCCTCGTCCGGCTCCTGCAGGAATTCACCCTCGAAGCCAACCGCTACGTGGACTCCGCCGGCGGCCGCAACGACATGCACCGCACGGACCTCAACGCCCTCGCCGTCATCATGCGGCACGCGGCGCGGGACCAGATTGTCACTCCAGGGGTGCTGAGGAAAGAGCTGAACCTCAGCTCCCCGGCCACCACCGCACTGATCGACCGGCTCCACAGTTCCGGCCACGTGGTCCGTGAGCGCGAGGGCGCGGACCGCCGCCAGGTGCAGCTGCGCATGACGCCCAAGGCCTACCGGGACGGCGGCGCAATGTTCCTGCCGCTGGCCCGCCACATGGGCGCAGCCATGGCGAACTTCACGCCCGAAGAACTGGAGATCGCCACCCGCTTCATGAACTCCATGATCGATGCCACTGTCCGGGCCGGTGAGGAAGCGGCCCGCGGCCCCGGGCCGGAGCAAGCGCCGGGGCAGCGCCCCGGCTGACTCGCGGCCCGGGCTGATCCGAAGCGCGCCGTCACGGGTGCGCCGCAGCCTGCGACTGGGTAACAAGCACGGCTTCCGCCAGCACCGTTTCCGGCACCACCTGAGCTGCGGGTGCACTGGCCCAGGAGACTGGCAGGATGCTGAATCGGAAATGATATCGATGAATGAAGTCGATGCTATCTAATTCTCGGAGGGCGGAGTTACGAACGTGCCGTTCTCTGCGTAGGCGCTTCATCGTGCGAGAAAGCACTCGGGTTTCGACGGGAAAGCCAAGAAAAGGTACAGGTTAAAAACCTACAGTTGCGTCGTGGCACAGCAGCGCAGCCAACGGCATGCCACAAACGTCATTTTCTCCCCTGGAATAGCGATGCCCGACCCCAGCAAAGCGAGGTCCCCGCACACACCTAACGAATAAGCCGCGCCTCCAGCGCCTTGGCAAATTCCGTTTCGACTCGACGAGGCCGGCCAGTTAGCAGAATTTTGCATGACACTTGGGGGCTTTCATTATCTTGAGCAAACACTCTTCATGTACTTTGTCGACTGCACTCGCGCAAACACACAATTCAGGGGGACAAATTGACATCAAATAGGGTCGGCGCGATACGGCGTATTTTCAGTCCGGCACGCACAGCACTCACGGCACTATTTGCAGTGCTCCTTTCACTTCTCACCGCTGCGCCCTCCCTAGCTGCGACGGCAGAGACTGAGCCCAACAACACCATGGCCACGGCCACAGTGGCTCCCCTGGGAACCACCATTTCCGGCTCAACACTGAGCGCAAGCTCCGAGGACACCGATTACTACGCCATCGACCTGCCCAAGGCAGGCCGGGTCGGCCTGAACTTCAAGTTCCCCGCCGGGCTCGGAACCGGATTCACCTACAGGGTCAGCATCTACAACGCCAACGGCACCAACCTCTACAGCTTCGACCTCGACGGCTCCRCCGCTGACGGCAGCTGGCTCGCTGGCCAGGGCACATTCCTACCCGCAGGCCGCGCCTACATCCAGATCTACGGCTACGACGGCGCAGCGAGCTGGGGCAAAACCTACACCCTCAACACCACCCTGAGCGCGGGGACCGTCGAACTCGAACCCAACAGCAGCACCGCAGCCGCAACAGTGGTGCCCCTGGG